>JBDKGH010000128.1:0-11497 GCA_039798265.1 Bacteroidota bacterium
GTCAGTTTTACTTTCTTCGTGAACACTTTCCTCAAGTCGGAAAATCTATTGTAGCTATTGCTCAGGATACACTCAACAATATGTGGTTTTACTCCAATGATAAAAAAATCCAGGAGTTTACAGGCAACGAAATCATTTCAGCCGACATAGACCTCAATGGCGACAATCCGGAAGTACTGGCCATGGCGAGTGATCGAACAGGGCACATGATCCTTTTAACCACCTCTGGGGTAGCGAGCATAGGAACAAACGGCACTAATCTGCGCTATTTTTCTACCGAAGACAAAATCAATTCTAACTTCCTCAACGTAATTACTCGCGACCGCCTGGGTCAAATGTGGATTGGCACAGAAGACGCCATGATCCGCTGTAAAAAATACGTTTCTGCCAAATACAAACAGCCCATTACTCGAATTCAAAAAGTAATGGTAATGCTTCAACCTACCGATACACTTAACCATGTATTTGAGCCCGATGAAAACCATTTTGCTTTTCATATTGCGGGTCTATGGTACTCTGATCCAGAAGAAGTACAATACGAGTACAAAATGGAAGGCTTCGACCTCGATTGGGTGCGTACGAAAGATCAAAACATTGTTTTTTCAAAGCTTCCTCCAGGTCATTATAAATTTCGTGTTCGATCTTACATTGGTAATGACCGCGAAAAATCAAATGAACAGGTTTATGAATTCACTATTAAACGACCAATACAAGATCGCACCTGGTTTGTTGTGTTGGTGATCTTTGCCATCATTGCGGGCATTGTGCTTATCGTAAAATTGCGACTGACCGCATTGCGAAAAAAAGAAGCTGTGCAGCGCGAACTTTTCCAAAGTCAACTTGAAACACTACGCAACCAGGTTAATCCTCACTTTTTATTCAACTCGTTTAACACGCTCATTACTACCATCGCAAAAAGCAAAGAAGAAGGAATCGACTACGTAGAAAAACTGTCCGATTACTTCCGAATCATACTTCAGCAACGTGATAAAGAAACCATTTCGGTGCGAGAAGAATTGGATTTAGTCGAGTACTATTTTTTCCTACAGAAAAAAAGATTTGGTGATAATCTTCAAGTGGACATTGATGTTTCTGACCTTGCTTTAAACTCCATTATTCCACCCATGTCCATTCAGATTTTGGCAGAAAACGCGATCAAACACAACATCATCACCAAAGCCAAACCTCTGAAAATACGCATCTTTTCCACGGACAATGAAATTGTAGTAGAAAATAACTTACAGGAAAAAACAACCAAAGAAGTAAGCACAGGTGTTGGACTCAACAACATTGTCAACCGTTATCAAATTCTGTTTAATCGCTCGATAAAAGCCGTTAAAAAAGAAACGATATTTGAAATCAGACTTCCCATTATTCTACCCTAAAAAAAGTGAACTATGAAAGCATTTTTGATTGAAGACGAACCCATGGCTTTGGAAAGACTTGTTCAAATAATGAACGAAGTAGCTCCTTCCATTCAGATTGTTGGCGAAGCCGACAGTGTAGAATCTGCCATTGATTGGCTTTCAAACAATGCCACGCCCGATATCATTTTCTCTGACATTCAATTAGGCGACGGCACCTGCTTTGAGGTGTTCTCTTCTTGCTCTCCCAAGTGTCCGATTATTTTTATAACGGCCTATCAAGAGCATGCCATCGAAGCATTCAAGGTAAACGCGATTGACTATTTGCTCAAGCCTCTCAAAAAAGAGGATTTAGAACGTGCTGTGGCCAAGCTTTCTCCTAAAGCAACTCCGAGTGCGGCATCCATCGATTACACACAATTGGCTCAAGCCATTTTGCGAGAAGAACAAAAATTCAATCGCCGATACCTCATTCGTTATGGAGAGCAAATACGAACCATTACTTCTGACGATATCGCCTACATCTACACCACGCTGAAATCGGTATTTATGGTCACACATGCCGGCAAGGAATATCCATTCGACAAAAGCCTTGACGCGCTAGAAAAAGAGCTAGATCCAAAGAAGTTCTTTCGCATCAATCGCCAGTTTATCATCAGCTTCAAATCCATTGGCAAAATGCACCCTGCATCCAAATCGCGAGTGCAATTGGAGCTAACCCCCGAGTACAAAGGCGATGAAGTGATCGTAAGCACTGAAAAATCTCCTCTTTTCAAAGAATGGTTGGGCGATCATTAGGCTGTTCTTCAAGAGCGCATTTCGCCCTCTTTTAAGCAATCGCCGAGTAATCATAACATTTCCCTTTCTCAGCGGAATTTTTTAACGGTTGAACCTCTTCTGAGGCCACCTGTTTTTAAGACAATGGAGATGAACAACCCGTTGGGGACACTTTTTTTCCCAATGGGCATTAAGCCCGCAATAAATTGGGTCTTTCTTTCGATTTTTGTATCATAATTCAGGCTTATGAAAAAGATATCTTTCGCAATCAGCATCTTCGCCCTTCTCGTGATTGTTGCGTGCCAACATAATCCAGAAGATATTGTGGTAGATAACGGCGGAGGTAACAACGGCGGTACTGATACCATCATCATCGCTGGGTGTGATCCTGATACGGTTTATTTTCAAAACACCATTCTGCCCTTACTCGTAAGCAACTGCGCCATGTCCGACTGTCACGATCAAGTAGACCCTGAAAGCGATGTTCGACTCTATGACTATGCCACCATTATGGAACAGGTAGAAGCCGGCGATCTCAATAGCAGTGACTTATGGGAAGCGATCAATGAGCCAGATCCCGCGGACATTATGCCTCCTTCGCCTTACGCACCGCTATCATCGAGTGATATTGCCCTCATCCAAACTTGGATACTCCAAGGCGCACTCAATAACAGTTGTGAAGACTGCGATCCTACAGCATCCAGCTTTGCTAATAACATTGCGCCCTTGATCGACCTTTACTGCAGCGGCTGTCACGGCGGAGCTAGCCCTGACGGTGGTTTGTCACTTCTCACCTATGATGACATCAGCGGTTCTGCATTAGATGGAAGCCTCATGCACTCCCTCAACGGTACAGGAGGATACACCCTTATGCCTGACAATACCAGCGGTTTGCCACAGTGCTACAAAGACCAAGTAGCTGCATGGATCGCTGCGGGTGCACCCAACAACTAATCGATTTTTCGAACATATGAAAGCCCTAAAAATCACTCTTTTCTTTGTCGCTTTAGTGAGCATTTTTGTTTCGTGTTATTACGACAACGAAGAGTATTTGTATGGTGGAACTACCAACTGCGACACCACGGATTATACCTTCACTACCCGCGTGTATCCGATTATTGAAAACAACTGTCTTTCTGGTTGTCACTCTCAGTCCTCCGGATCTGGCGGCATAGTGCTAGAAGGATTTGTGAACGTTGTCAACTTAGCTGCATCTGGCCAATTAATGTGCACCATCGAACAGAACGGTGGTGGATGCTCGCCGATGCCCAAAAACAGCCCTAAATTAAGTGACTGCGATATCAAAGCCATTCAAACATGGATTGATAACGGATCACCTCAAAACTAAAAACTCAACATGAAAAAAGTATTAATCGTCGCTGCAATACTTGCAGTTATTGGAACTGTTGTATTGCTATACGTTTGGTACAAGCCTCATCAAACGGCCGCAGACATGGAAATCGTTGGCGAAGTAAGTGCCACTGATTTATTCCTTGCTTTCCAAAATGACGAACAAGGATCATACACCAAATATGTAGGCGAGAACAAAGCCGTAAAAGTAACGGGCACACTCGAAGCTGTTGTTACTGGTGATAATGGCCAGAAAAGTTACTCCTTTGCCACTGGCGATATGCTAGGTGTAGTCAGCTGCACCTTTGCCGAAGGAGAAGAAGTAAAAGAAGAAATTGGCGCTAGCTATACCTTTTATGGCATTTGTTCGGGATACCTTACCGATGTAGTCCTCAACCAATGCGTTTTGGCCGAATAATTGTCTAGCGTTGCCCTAACCTACTTTACGTAGTACCAAACGAAATACACATTACAAATTTAACCCTCATGAAAAAAATCACCTTCCTCTTCGCCCTAGCGATCCTCTTTAGCCAAGCCGCTTTCGCTCAAAAATACTTTACCAAAGCGGGTAATGTTACCTTCTTCTCTCATACCGATATTGAAGACATTAAAGGTGACAACAACGTGGCAACCATCGTTATCGATGCGGCTACTGGAAATATGGAAGTAGCTGTTCTTGTAAAATCTTTCCGATTTGAAAAAGCTCTTCTTGAAGAACACTTCAATGAGAACTACATGGAATCAACCAAATTTCCAAAAGCTAACTTCAAAGGAAAAATTGAAAACATCAGTGCTATCAACTTTAAAAAAGATGGTACTTACACCGCTCAAATCACTGGTGATCTTACCATGCACGGCGTAACAAAAAAAATCACCACTACCGGAACCATCACCGTTGCGGGCGGAAAAATCACAGCTGATTGCAAATTCATCGTTAATCCAAAAGATTACAACATCGCTATTCCAGATGTAGTGAAAAAACAGATCTCTGAAAAAATCGAAGTGACCGTTAAAGCCAAACTCGAAGAGTTGGTTAAATAATATTTATGATGATTCAACCATCTTACCATTTTTTAAAGTCAGGGCTAATGCTATTAGCTCTGACTTTTTCAGTAAGCGCCTTCGCTCAGCCTGATGATGAAAACGATTTGCTTTCATTACTCGGCGAAGAAGAAACCACCGACTACGCCACAGCTACTTTCAAAGGAACACGTGTCATCAATATGCACTCCATCGAAAACGTTGCCGCAGGAGTTCTCGATTTCCGCATTTCGCACCGTTTTGGTTTTATCAATACGGGAGCCTATGAGTTCTTCGGTCTCGATGGTGCTACTCTTCGTCTTGGATTCGAGTACGGTATTACTGATCGATTGATGGTGGGAATTGGTAGGTCTAGTAACAACAAAGCTTTCGACGCTTTTGGAAAATTCAAAATACTGCGCCAAAGCTCTGGGAAGAAAAACGTGCCTATAACCTTGAGTGTTTTTTCTTCTGTTGTTTGCAACACCATTAAATGGCAAGACCCCGATCGTCAAAATTATTTCTCATCGCGACTTTCTTATTCGCATCAAATTTTGATCGGCCGCAAATTCAACGATAACTTTTCTCTGCAAGTGACACCCACACTCGTTCACCGTAATTTGGTTGAAACTGCTGCGGAAAAAAATGATGTTTACGCTTTAGGCATCGGCGGTCGACATAAATTGACCAAACGTACCTCTATCAACGCTGAGTACTTTTATGTAATGCCTAATCAATTGGCCGATAAATACACGAATTCTCTTTCGGTTGGCTTCGATATCGAAACAGGTGGTCACGTATTCCAGTTGCACTTTACCAATAGCACAGGTATGGTTGAACCTACTTTTGTAACAGAAACTGTGGGAGAATGGCTCAAAGGTGATATTCACTTTGGATTCAATGTATCACGCGTTTTCACTGTAAAAGAGCGAAAAGAACCTGTAGAACAATAAGGCGTTTTTATTAACCACTCTACTTCTTGAATACCTCGGTTTAGTTAATCTACTCCGAGGTATTTGTGTGTTTGGACACTAATGCGCCATTGGGTGTGCTTTCGAATAAAGTCCAAAATCAAGGGCGTATTTTGTTCTTTTTTATCCCACTCAGATTGTAAAAAAAGGCTAGCGTATTCATTCACTTTTTCCGCATGGCCTGCTGCCCAAGCAATATCGGAGGAATGAAAAACAACCACCTTCAACTCGTCTGTTTGAGCATAAATACTTTCAACAGGCGCTTTAAATTTTTTCGGTGAAAAAGTAACCCAATCCCATTCTCCCGTCAACTCATGTGTGCCGCTGGTTTCAATATGCGTTCTCACCGAAATGGCCTTCAATTCCGCTGTTAATGGCCCCAAATCGTACATGGCTGGTTCGCCTCCGGTAATGACCACAATAGGAGCTCCAGAAGACTGAACATCATGCACGAGAGATTCAACCGTGCGTTGCGGATGTTTGGAAGCATCCCAACTCTCTTTTACATCGCACCAAACACAGCCTACATCACAACCACCTAAACGGATGAAGTAGGCAGGTGTGCCCGCATGGAAACCTTCCCCTTGAACGGTGTAAAAAGTTTCCATAACTGGAAGTGTGGGATATTTACTTTGAGACATGAGCTTGCAAAAATACGAGCAAAAAAAAGAATCTGCACAAGCTCTAGGAATGTTATCGGATCAGATTCAAAGATTACCCTTTCAGGTCGTTTCAGGGTGATGAAACAGTTCCGCGACTTTGTTAGCCGCATTCTTTGTCGGTTAGTCCAGCATGCCAACCTTTCTGCCCTTTCCTAATGCTCGTACAGATTCACTAAAAGGCCTTTTCCTTTGAAAAGACCGGAGAACTTCGCTCGAGTCGTATTCTCCTGCAAAGCGTCTATCGAATCGAATTGCAGATTAAAGCTATCCTTTTTCACCTACCTTCAATGCATAATGAACTATTGGTTTTCAACTATCTACCAACAGGCTTTATGCACCAAAGTGCATAAACTTACTCCTCATCTTTCTTAGAACTCTCCCCTACAAAATAATCCTTCTTACTCGCGAAAAGCACGTTAAACGTGGTTAAGCTGCCGTAAATTTTTGTGATATACTGCTGCATTTCGATCTTTTCTGACTCGGTCAGCTTTGTATGCGCGTTTAGCTTTTGCTCCAAAACACGCAATCTGTCCCGCAACATTACAATTTTGTGAAAAAAGACCTCAACGGGTACTTCCTTTCCTTTCAATGAGGTGTCTTTGGGTTGAAAGAAAAGTGTTCCTCCCTCCCATTTATCGCCCAATTCAACAAATTCGGAAGCTTCATAATACATGTCGAACACATTTTTTACCGCTACTACGACGTCTTCTAATTCAACAGCAGACGCCTGCGCTTGGCCTGGCTCCAATAAGGTATAGCCATCAAAGGCCTTACCCAATTCTTTTTCGCCATGTTCTTTAAAGAAAATACGATACTTATGATCGTCCATTCCGAAGATCACTCCTTCGCCAAAGGAAGGGTGAGTTATACGTGATCCTAATGTAAATGCCATACGTTTGGTTTATCTATAGCCCAAAGTAAAGCACAGAATCCCTAAAAATTAAATGCTTTTAGTTCGAACTATCAACGGCATTATACACGTGCAGATCTTGTAAATTGAGTTCCACATTGCCGTCAGCCCCCAGTGAAAAGGCTTTTTTAAATTTCACATCCCACACAAATTCTTCTGCAACATAAGAATAGCGAGAGTGAATCGTTTGATTGAAGGTATCGTCAAACGCCTTAATGAGGATCAGCACTTCCGCTTGACCGTTATACAAGTCCTCCGCTTTTAAACCAAAGAGTGGACTTTCTTCGTCTATTTTATGAACCAGTGTCCAACTCAATGGCACAAACTGAATATAGCTCACCTCTAATTTTAGTCGATAGTATTTGCGACTATTAATATCATCCGGCTGCCCCATCATGAGAATCACTTGGGCATCCATTTCCATTAATACATTGTTGCGCGAATTGGCTAAGCGAAACATGAGTGCTTTGCCTTCTTGATAGGGTGAAATAATGGCGTTTTTACTATATACCAATAGCGCCCTTGGCTTACTGAATCGGGCGTACAAAAGCCCCGTAGCTAAGGCAAATGTCAAAAGTCCCGTGAATGCTTCTAAGGAGGCAATGGTAGAAGCCAATACCCCACGAGGGGCAATAGCACCATAACCTACTGTAGTAAATGTTTGGCTAGAAAAATAAAAGCAGTCTAAAAAGTGCTCCAAAGGTGTTTCACCGCGAACCCCAATCAAATGTTCGGTGCCCACCCAATAATATAGGATCGCAAAAAACAAATTGATCACCACAAAGGACACCAATACCGTAATGATAAAATGCGTATTGGAAAGCTCGAGCAAGGTTTGATAAACTCCATGCGCACCTTTACCAGCGCTTCTTCGCACCACATTAAAACTTCCATCTGGATTGATAATGCGCTTCGCTCCTTTCCCTATTTTCTCCCCAAATCCAGGATCGTTGATGCGAGCTTGGTCCGACTTTTTGAAAACAGCCATGGTTTTGAATTAAAAAATGAACGATGAAGATTTATCCCTGAAATAGGTGAGCGCACGAAAACAGCGTGATCACTTCCTATGTCTATTTTTTTAAGCTTGCATAAAGATCGTAGTGCTCTGCTGAATCAATCTCCACTTCTACAAAGTCACCTATGCGCAAGTAGGATTGATCCGTATCAATGATCACTTCGTTGTCCACTTCCGGAGAGTCAAATTGGGTGCGGCCTACATAAGCATCGCCCTCCATCCGATCTACCAGTACTTTGAACGTTTTACCTACCTTTTCCTGATTGAGTTCGTAAGAAATGCCCGATTGTACTTCCATGATCGCATCGGCACGTTCACGCTTCACTTTTGCTGGCACATCATCTTTTGCAGCATAAGCATGTGTATTTTCTTCGTGAGAATAAGTAAACACACCCAATCGATCAAAGCGAGTGCTTTCTACCCAACTCATCACCTCTTCAAAATCGGCTTGAGTTTCTCCGGGATAACCCGAAATCAATGTGGTGCGCAAAGCAATACCGGGCACACGGTCACGGATCGTAGCAATAAGCTCGTCTGTTTTTTCTCTTGTAATACCACGACGCATGGCTTGCAACATTTTTGTTGTGCCATGCTGCAGCGGCATATCGAGGTATTTACAAATATTATCGCGCTCATTCATTACATCTAACACATCAAGCGGAAAGCCCGATGGGTAAGCATATTGCAAACGAATCCAATCGATGCCTTCGATATCCGAAAGGTGTTTGAGCAAATCTGAAAGGTTGCGTTTTTTATAGATATCTAGTCCGTAAAAAGTTAAATCTTGAGCAATCAAGATCAACTCTTTTGTGCCATTAGCCGCTAACCCCTTTGCTTGTTTCACCAAGTCTTCCATAGGAGTGCTCACGTGTTTACCACGCATAAGCGGAATAGCACAAAACGAACATGGACGATCGCAGCCTTCTGAAATTTTGAAATACGCATAATGACTTGGTGTAGTTAGCAAACGCTCTCCTACCAACTCATGTTTGTAATCGGCTTTCAGTGTTTTTAATAAACGAGGTAAATCGCGCGTACCAAAAAACGCGTCCACTTCCGGAATATCTTTTTCTAACTCTGGTTTATAGCGCTCGCTTAAACAACCGGTCACGATGAGTTTATCTACGTTCCCTTTTTGTTTTTCGCGCGCCCAGGCGAGTATCGTGTTGATGGACTCTTCCTTGGCGTTATCTATAAAACCGCAGGTGTTGACGATTACAATCTCCGAATCACGATCTTCCGATTCGTGCTGCACATCGAATTGATTGGCCTTCAATTGGGCCATCATCACTTCGCTGTCAAAAATATTTTTTGCGCAGCCAAGGGTCACAACGTTTACCTTGTTCTTTTTGAGCGTCTTTGTTTTCAAGGAATGCTAAGCTTTGTTGACGTTTATTGTTGACCTCCAAAAAGAGAGTCGACAAATTCAAATCGATTGAATACCTGTAGGTCATCTATCTTTTCACCTACGCCGATATATTTCACAGGAATACTGAACTGATCAGAGATGCCAATTACCACCCCACCTTTTGCCGTTCCATCAATTTTGGTGATGGCCAAAGAGGTGACATCCGTAGCTGCCGTAAACTGTTTCGCTTGTTCAAAGGCATTTTGGCCTGTTGATCCATCCAATACCAAAAGCACTTCATGCGGCGCATCCGGAACAACCTTTTGCATCACGCGTTTTATCTTGGTAAGCTCATTCATCAGTCCCACTTTGTTGTGCAGTCGGCCAGCGGTGTCAATTAGCACAACGTCGGCATTTTGGGCTACTGCACTTTGGAGCGTATCAAAAGCGACAGAAGCAGGATCGGCTCCCATGCCTTGCATCACTATAGGCACTCCTGCGCGATCGCTCCATATTTTCAGTTGATCCACAGCCGCCGCCCGAAATGTATCGGCCGCACCGAGAACTACTTTTTTCCCTTGGCGATTGAGCTGATTGGCCAATTTCCCAATGGTCGTCGTTTTTCCTACTCCATTTACTCCCACTACCATGATCACGTAGGGCACGCTCATTTTAGGAATAAACACCTGCTCACTATCCTCGCCTTCGTGCTTGGACAGTAGGCTGGCGATTTCCTCCTTCAATATCGAATTGAGCTCATCGGTTCCCATGTACTTGTCGCGGGAAACGCGCTCTTCAATGCGTTTTATAATTTTTAAAGTGGTTTCTACTCCTACGTCAGAGGAGATGAGCACCTCTTCCAAATTGTCCAAAACCTCGTCATCAACGCGGCTTTTACCGGCAATTACCTTCGCTAACTTGGAGAAAAAACCTGTACGTGTTTTCTCTAAGCCTTGGTTAAGGCTTTCCTTTTTTTCGGAAGAAAATAATCGTTTAAAAAAATTCATGTTCCAAATGATTGGGCAAGACGGGGGAAAAAATACGAAAAAAGGCTTCTTCCGAAAGGAAAAAGCCTTTTTGATGCGTTTAATATCATAACGCCTGATTAGCTCTTAGAGAACCACTCAGAAATTTTATCGTTATGTACAATTTCTTCTTTGAAAGTGTAAGCACCGGACTTTGGTGACTTCACCATCTTAATAACCTTTGTGTGGTTTTTACCACCACCGGTTTGCAGGGTTGCAACTACCTTCTTTGCCATGGTACTATACTTTTATTACTTGATCTCTTTGTGAACAGTCATGCGCTTAAGGATTGGGTTGTATTTCTTCAACTCAATACGCTCAGGCGTGTTTTTTCTGTTTTTGGTGGTGATGTAGCGGCTTGTGCCTGCCATGCCTGACTCTTTGTGTTCAGTGCATTCCATAATCACCTGTATGCGGTTACCTTTCTTTGCCATTGCTTTCTAAAAATGGAGGGCAAAAGTAGTCATTCTTAATCGAATCTCAAAGAGTAAAGTAAAATATTTTCACTTTTCCTCATTTTGCCCATTGTTCGGGGCAAAGATACAACCTACATCGCAATGTTGATAACGACCAAGCAATTTAAGCAGTGGCGTGGTGTTCAATTATACTTTTGATTCGGCCTAATTGTGCATATATCGTGGCAAAAAATACCTTTAGAGAAACCGAAAATAACGCGTCTGAAGAACAGGCGAGCAAACCGCAAAAGGAAAAAAAGTCAGCAAAAGCAGGGAAATCTTCCGGCTTAAAAGCCTTTTTCACCGACCCGCGTGTCCAAAAAATCATGGGGATTTTCCTTACTGGATTTTCTCTCTTCCTCTTTTTGGCTTGCCTATCCTATTTGTTTAGCGGCAGTGCCGACCAGTACCTCATCCTCGGCGACCATGCTACCAACGGTTCTACCACTCCCTATGCCAACTGGATGGGGAAAATTGGGGCGCATATCGCCCACTTTTTTATGTACGACTATTTTGGGGTTGGTGCTTTTTTTCTCGCCTTCCTTCTTTTTCTAGTTGGAGTAAAAGTTTGGCTCAAAAAGGCGCTCCTCCCGCTCTTCA
>JBDKGH010000129.1:0-3559 GCA_039798265.1 Bacteroidota bacterium
ATCGCTGCTGTTACCGCCTTTTTGGTGAATGTGCAGCCCTTTGGTAGTTCTATGGTCAATTGGCTTTTACCCTCCTTAATAGGAAGCTTCGTCATTTCGCGATTTCTACGTCATTACAAAACAAAATACAAGTCTTAAGCGTCAGAGAGCAATTGGCCATTAAATTTGCCCTATGACGAAGCAAGAAAAAATAGATTCTTTCAACCCTAATTCAGCGGGATTGAAGGATAGTAATATTTATGGACTTCCTTTTAGTAATGAGGAATCGGATATCATTCTGATACCTGTGCCTTGGGAAGTAACCGTAAGTTATGGAAGCGGCGCAGCTCAAGGACCAGAGCATATACTGGAAGCCAGCTATCAAGTCGATTTATATCACCCTCAATTTCCTTCTTTGTGGAAAAAAGGAATTGGTTTTCAAGACATCCCCGAAGATATGCTCATGCGCAGCACAGCTCTGCGTCAAAAGGCTACCCAGATTATTGAAATGTGGGAAGATGGTATGGATGTACCTAACCATCCAGAGGCCCAGGCGATGCAAGCGGAGATCAATAAAGCGTGCGAAGACATGAATGCTTGGGTAGAAAAACAAGTGAACCATTGGCGATCAAAAGGTAAGCTCGTTGGATTAGTGGGAGGTGATCACAGCACTCCACTTGGTTTTTTCCGTGCCAATGCGCAATCCAATCCAGGCTATGGCATTCTTCACATCGATGCTCATATGGATCTTCGAATAGCCTATGAAGGCTTTACTTATTCGCATGCCTCCATTATGTATAATGCGATGAAGCTACCCGAAATAGGTAAATTAGTACAAGTAGGCCTTCGTGATTTTTGTGAAGAAGAAGTGACGGTAGCCGCTAACGATGAGCGGATCGCTTACTATACCGACCGACAACTGCGTCATGCGCAATTTGAAGGTAAAAATTGGAAGCAACAAGTGGACGACATAATAGCCTTACTTCCGAAAGATGTGCACATCAGCTTTGACATTGACGGCCTCGACCCTACCCTATGTCCCAATACAGGAACTCCTGTTCCAGGCGGACTGAGCTATGAAGAGGCAATCTATTTGCTCACTCGTGTGGGTGAAGAGCGCAATGTGATCTCCTTTGATTTAGTAGAAGTTGCGCCCGGTGACGATGACTGGAATGGCAATGTTGGAGCGCGCTTGCTTTTCCACCTGTGTGGCGTTTTAGCTGAAAAAAAATAATGAATTTTTCTACATCAAAAGCCCCGTTATTCGGGGCTTTTGCATAATTTTCACGGATGTTAACGCTATTTGAGTTTGCTTAACAAAGAAAAACAAGCAAAATAGAGATGCACCTATTTAATTTGCAAAAAAGCAAAAAAGCAATTGCGTAGCAAAAAAAGCATTAACCTTTGCCAACGAATAAATGAATTCTCGCTAATTTTCAGGAAAACACTGAACCTTTTTTCTGAATGAAGCACCACTTATATGACACCAATTAGCCCTTTCAAACGCCTACTCCAGTTATTGCAAGAAGACAGGAGTGATATCCGCTCGATTTATCTACTCGCTATTTTCACAGGTCTTATCAACCTCTCACTGCCTTTAGGTATTCAAGCTATACTCTCTTATCTCAACGCTGGCGAGTTATCTACTTCTTGGGGAGTTTTGGTATTCATCGTTTTGATTAGCGTAGCCGTAGTGGGTATATTGCAGATTAAACAAATAGGCATCACCGAATCCATCGAACAGCGAATATTCACGAGAGCCGCCTTCGAATTTGCATATCGCTTTACGCGCTTTCGTCAGGAAGACATGAACAATAAGTATGCTCCTGAATTGGTCAATCGTTTTTTTGAGATCATGACTATTCAAAAAGGCTTGTCCAAATTGCTGATTGATTTTTCAGCCGCATTTCTCCAAATTTTATTTGGGTTGTTGCTACTCACGCTATATCATCCTCTGTTCTTAGCCTTTGGCTTGGGACTTATTGCTCTCTTATATGCGATCTATTTGCTTACAGGGAAAATTGGTTTGAAAACAAGCCTAGAAGAATCGAAATACAAATTCGAAGTAGCTCACTGGTTAGAAGAAATTGGTCGCACCATGTCCACTTTCAAGCTGTTGGGAAATTCTGAACTTCCATTAGGAAAAACCGATCAACTCACTCAGAAATACCTCAAAGCCCGTCAATCCCATTTTAAAATATTGGTATGGCAATTTAGTGGACTTATTATCTTCAAACTATTGGTGATCGCCGGATTGCTCATAGTAGGAAGTTATTTAGTGGTGAACAACCTCATCAACATTGGGCAATTCGTAGCTTCTGAGATTATTATTCTATTGATCATTTCGAGTGTAGAGAAAGTGATCATGAGCATGAACAATGTGTATGATGTGCTTACTGCTCTAGAAAAAGTAGGACACGTTACGGATATTCCTTTAGAAACACAAACCGGTGATGAATTGCCTGAAAACAAGGAACACGCGATGTCTGTGGAGTTCAGTAAAGTATCCTTTTCTTTTCCGAATGAAGATCACTTTATTCTGGCTGACGTTGATTTGTCCATCAAAGCAGGTGAACACATTTTAGTGTGTGGTAAAAATGGAAGTGGAAAAACGACTTTGTTAAGGCTCATTTCTGGCTTGTACACTACCTTCCAAGGATCCATCAGCTTTAATGGCCTGCCTTTGCGCAATCTTCAGCCAGAAGCGCTGCGCACAGCCATTGGCGATCATTTCCATGCTTCCGATGTGTTTCGTGGAACATTCTTAGAAAATATACAAGCTGGCAGATATCAGCTCAGTTTGAGCGATGTGCAAGCGGCTTCAGAAATGGTGGGACTGAGTGAGTACATTCAAAACCTTCCATTGGGTTACTCTACTCCAATTGATCCTGAAGGAAAACAATGGCCTTCAGGCGTTGTTCGAAAAATAATTCTTGCTCGCGCCATTCTAGGTCATCCGAAATTGTTGCTCATCGAAGATAATTTGATGTCGTTACCCGATCGATATGCCATTTTCCAGCGCATCCTTGCTCCCGAAAATAAATGGACTGTAGTAGTTATTTCTAGTGATATTAAATTGGCTCAACGAGTAGATCGTGTGGTGGTGCTTGATAAAGGAACTATGCTTGAGGCTGCTCCTTTCGCTCAATTGAACAACAAACAATTTCTTACTCAAAATATCGACTAATCATGCTTAACTTATCTACTCTCCGTACTGAACTTGGGCTTGATAAATCGAAATACAAGTCATTTAATGCGTGCACGCACACACCAAACCCGAAGAAGCTTCGTCGTCAGGTGTACGTGATTGTTTTCTTGTTGTTGCTTGTTTTGTTTTTGCCGTGGACACAAACCATTCGTTCGAAAGGCTCCCTTACTTCGCTTGACCCAAGTCAGCGCCCACAAACCATACATAGCATCATTCCCGGTCGAATTGAGAAGTGGTATGTACAAGAAGGTGATTTTGTGAAAAAGGGTGATACCATCATGTTCATTTCAGAGATTAAAGACGATTATTTCGACCCGAATTTATTAGGCAATGTACAAGATCAGATTCTGAGCAAAGAAAGCAGTGTAAAGT
>JBDKGH010000130.1:0-7616 GCA_039798265.1 Bacteroidota bacterium
GCATGGTACATGCAGTCAACAGCGGTCACCCCGGTGGTAGTTTGGGTTGCACAGACTACATCGTTTCCCTCTATTTTTCTCACATGAAAGTCAATGCCGACCAATGGAATATGGACGGTATCGGCGAAGATTTGTTCTTTTTGAGCAATGGGCACATCAGTCCCGTTTGGTACAGCGTTCTTTCTCGCCGCGGATATTTCCCGGTGAGTGAGCTCAGTACTTTCCGCAAATTAAATACTCGCTTGCAAGGTCACCCTACTACGCACGAAGGTTTGCCTGGAGTGCGCATTGCCAGTGGTAGTCTTGGTCAAGGCTTATCAGTAGCTCTTGGTGCCGCTCAAGCAAAAAAATTGAATAATGACAAAGGACTCGTTTTCACCCTTCACGGTGATGGTGAGCTTCAAGAAGGTCAAATATGGGAAGCTGCTATGTACGCAGCGCACCACAAGGTAGACAACCTCATCAGTGCTATCGATGTAAACGGTCAGCAAATTGATGGTCCTACCGAAAAGGTAATGAGTCTCGGTAACCTCCGTGCCAAATGGGAAGCCTTTGGGTGGACTGTCTTGGAAATGGATGGAAATGATATGGACGCTATTGATACTACGTTTAATCAAGCCAAATCAATGACCGGTCAAGGCAAACCCATTATGATTTTAATGAAAACAGAAATGGGTAAAGGTGTCGACTTTATGGAGGGCACTCACAAATGGCATGGTGTAGCACCTAACGACGCGGAATTGGCCAATGCCCTTTCACAACTCGAAGAAACCCTTGGCGATTATTAATTTTCAACTGAGCAAGCATGTTAGAATTTACAATACACAACAATAACGACACCCGCTCTGGATTCGGAGAGGGTTTGCATGAGCTAGGAAAATCAAATCCGAAAGTGGTAGCACTTTGCGCCGATTTGATTGGCTCTCTAAAAATGGATGCCTTTAAAAAGGATTTTCCTGAGCGTTTTTTTCAAGTAGGTATCGCCGAAGCGAATATGATGGGTGTTGCCGCTGGTTTAACCATCGGAGATAAAATCCCCTTCACGGGAACATTTGCCAACTTCTCTACTGGCCGCGTTTACGACCAAATTCGTCAAAGCATTGCCTACAGTGGTAAAAACGTAAAGATCTGTGCATCGCACGCTGGTCTCACGCTTGGGGAAGATGGTGCCACTCACCAAATTCTTGAAGATATTGGTATGATGGCTATGTTGCCTCATATGACAGTGATCAATCCCTGCGATTTTCACCAAACGAAAGCAGCGACCATTGCATTGGCTGACCACCATGGTCCTGCTTACTTGCGATTTGGTCGTCCGAAAGTGCCTTGTTTTACTGCTCCTGATCAAAAATTTGAGATTGGAAAAGCATGGCACATTCATGCAGGAACAGATGTTACCATTATAGCCACTGGTCACTTGGTATGGAAAGCTGTAGAAGCAGCTCGCATTTTAGAAGCTGAAGGCATTTCTGTGGATCTCATTAATATCCATACGATCAAGCCACTCGATGTGCAAGCTATAGTAACCAGTGCTGCCCAAACAGGCGCCGTGGTTACCGCTGAAGAACATCAAATCATTGGTGGTCTTGGATCTATGGTTGCTCAGGCTCTTAGTCAACATCATCCCTGCCCTGTTGAGCACGTGGGTGTAAACGATAGCTTCGGCGAATCAGGAACACCTGATCAATTGATGCAGAAATACGGTTTAGAAAAAGAAAACATTATAGCTGCTGCGAAAAAAGCGATAGCCCGTAAAAAGTAGTATTCTTCTTTTATTACTATAAAAAAAGGAGTCCATTAGGACTCCTTTTTTGTGAAGGCAGCGAAGATGCCTAAGCCATTTTCTACGTTATCATAAATCAACGTGGGCTCTGAAAAAGGATCACCATAGTTGATGTTCTGGATGCTTTTATGAAAACGATAATACTCCTCTGAAGCGTTTACTACTGTCAAAACTAATTCAGAATCGAGGCCTGGTTCGGCCATAAAATAGCTTCCTTGCAGTTGATAAGTGCGATTAAAGCTGGCCTCATTATCGCTGTTTTGAATAAAAGTAGATCCTAAATAATCAAGCTGCGTGTAGATAATACCGGAACCATCATCATACTGAATTCGGTTATCAAATTGAAGAATATAATACTGACCAATTCCTGAAGTAAGGCGCCATCTAGCTTTTAACGAATAGTCGATGTAGGAATCAAAATTGGTAAAAACAGTATCCACATCCAAAACTGTGAATTCATCAATCTGAGGATTGCTTGCAGGTACTGTAGTGGTAGCCGAAATAGTGGCATAATCGGGGTGCGATGCGATAATCGTATAGGTTTCTCCTAATTCGATTGGAAAAGCAGATCCGGGAAGTGTATAGGTGCCCGAAATCATATCGTAAGTCATATTGATGCCCGCACCATTTCCATGTCGCAATGTAATGGTGGCGCCTTCTAAAGGCATATAGGGATCTACATTATTCCCAGAACCAAACACGGGGTCCGAAACTCTTAGAACAGCCTTAATCGTTTCTTGATCGGGAGAAACAAAGCAGCTCAAAACCATCTGTGGATCCACCTTTGGTACTTCGATGTCCGCATCTTTCTCGCAACTTTGCAGAAAAAACGCCAACATCACGATCAGAGCGGAGATATATCTTTTTTTCATCGCGTATTAAAATTTATAATTCCAAGAAATGCTCGGAATAATTGGGAAGAGTGAAATTTGCTTGAGCTTGGTATTGCCCGTCACATCCGTATCCGTGAAGTAATAAAATGGATTCTGACGGTTATAGGCATTGTACAAACCGATCTCAATCGTTCGTTCAAAGTTCTTTTTCTTTTTCAAGAAAGAAGCAGCGATGTCGCCTCGGTGATACGGTGCCATTCGAAAACTATTTTTTTCACCATAGTTTTCTACGCTAAATGTATTGGAACCTCCAAAACCAAAATTAGCACCTCCGGGCATATTGCCATCTACTACATAAGAAGAGTTAGGAAGAGTAATGGCTTGACCTGTACCATACACCCAAGTAGCAGATAACGTAACTTTTTCGTTGATCTCGTAGATAGCGACTACGCTTAAATCATGGCGACGATCATAACGGGCATAGAATTTTTTACCAAAATTCAATTCATCGAACTGAAGCTGCGTCCATGATAACGTATAGCCTACCCATCCGGTCAATTTCCCGAATTTACGCTGCACTAATAGCTCTCCCCCATAACTCCACCCCTGTCCATCGGTTACCTTGTCTTGCCAAGAGTTAGCATCTTCATCTACAGCAAATCCAGTATCCAAGAAGGAAGCGCCTTCCTTGTAGGCAATCACTTTATCCATTTTCTTGTAATACCCTTCAATACTGATCATCAACTTTTGCTTCGATAAATCTTTTGCAAAACCCGCGGCAAATTGCTGCGACTGTTGAGGTTGAACGCGATTGGTAGCCGGCACCCACAAGTCTGTAGGAAGGCCAATCCCTGTATTGCTCAACAAATGAATATACTGATTCATAAGCGCGTAACTGGCCTTAAACGAAAGGCTCGGCTTGATCATATAACGACCGCTGAATCGTGGTTCTAAGCGATTAAAGTATTTTTCCTTATGATTATAAATGCTGTATCGAAGACCGAAATTTACTTTTAATTTATCGGTAATACCCCAATCGTCTTCCGCATATAATGCACCTTCGCCGGTATAAATTGTTTGCTTACGATCATAATTAACGTCAGAACTTGAATTTTTCAAAACAGTAGCACTTGGCGTAAAGATGTGGTACGTTGATACAGCACCAACGCGGATGTAGTGATTTGGATTGGGCTGGTAGTCCACATCATACTTTAACGAATAGTCGCGAATACCACTTTGGAAATCAAGTTCCGTTTTATCACCATCACTACTTTCTGATTGGAAATTAATACCAAACTTATAATTCGTGAAAATAGCAGATAAATTACCAAATGTTTTTTCATTGATAATATTATTCCATCGTACCGTCGCCGTTGCATTTCCCCATAGAAAATTACCTTTTTCAGAACCTACAGAGGTTTTCGGGCGAACATAAAACTTGTCTTTACCAAAATAACCGCTTACGTAAATTCTATTCTTATCATTTATAACATGATTATATTTTGCATTAAAATCATGGAAAAAATATCCTCCTTTGGAATCTGCTGGTAAAAGCGGGTAAATCAAAAGATCGATATATGTACGTCGGCCTGAAATTAAGAATGAGCTTTTTCCTTTTTTCACTGGACCTTCAATCAACACTCGTGAAGAAACCAAGCCGACCCCAAATTCTGTTTTGAATTTTTCTTTGTTACCGTCCTTCATGCGCAACTCTAGCACCGACGACAAACGACCGCCGTAACGAGCGGGGAAACCACCTTTTACGAGCTCTACACTTTTCAAGGCATCGCCATTAAAAATGGAGAAAAACCCAAAGAGGTGATTCGCATTATAAACCGTAGCATCATCGAGAATAATGAGGTTTTGATCAGGACCACCACCTCGCACATAGAAGCCCGAGCTGCCTTCACTGCCCTTTTGCACACCTGGCATGAGTTGTATTACTTTCAAAACGTCCTTTTCGCCAAGTAGCGCAGGTATTTTTTTAATTTGTTCGATTGGAATTTCAATGGTACTCATGCGCGAGTCCTCACTGATTTTCTCCACTTTATCCGCTTCAATCACCACTTCGCCCAGCGACGCGGCATTGGATAAATAAACATCTTTTTGAATGGAGTTCATGCCATTCACTTCTACCACTAGTTTTTCATATCCCACTAGTTGGTATACCAAGATGATTTTTTCCGAAGCAGGAACAGTTAGTGTATAAAATCCGAACGCATTACTGGCCGACCCATAGGCCATATCCGCAGTAGCTACAACTGCCCCTGGCAATGTTTCTTTGGATTCAGATTCATAAACAAATCCGCTGATGGTCACTTTATTCTGAGAAAATACTGGAATAAAAATGAGAATCAAGCTGGCGGTTAAAAGGTTTTTCAGAAGAAGCATAGGCCTTTGATCGAAGATTGTGCGAATTTATTGCTCCCGCATTCAAAAAAAACACTTCTTTCCGATGTCATTCAAGTATTCCTGAAACCCATCGCGCCATCTTCTCTCTTGCCCTCTTATATTTGTGGCCTATCCATTTCTACTCATGAAGCACCTCCTTGTACCCTGCGACTTTAAAGAAGAAAGTAAAACAGCCATTGCCATGGCCGGTAAAATGGCTTCTAAAGTGGGCGCTTCCATCACTTTATTGCACATTTTATACAACGAAGAAGGCTTTGCAGAAGCAGAAGAAAAAATAGGGCAGCTAAAGGCGGAGTTGGCCTCATTGGTCAATTGCCCCATAAATACCCTTGTTAAAGCAGGCGATATCCTTGAAGACATAGGAGAAACAGCTCATGAAGTGAAGGCCGATTTAGCCGTTATGATTACCCACGGACTTCAGGGTAGCCAACAGATCACAGGAAGTTTAGCGCTAAACGTGATTACCCAGGCCGAATTACCTTTTTTAGTAGTACAAAGCAAAACAGGGATTGGTGGTGAAATTCAAAAAGTATTGGTAGCCCTCGAATATCGCCAGCAATCAGAAGAAGAACTCAGTAAAATCATTGCTTTCACCAAAGTATTAGATGCCCAAGTGGAGCTCTTTTTTCACCAACGTCCGGCAGAAGCCAAACACTCCGAACTTCAGTCAATCGTAAGCCAACAGTTTGAAGAAGCCGGTATTGCCTTTACACTCGAGGAAAACCAAAAATTTGATTTCTCAAAGGCCGTGGTTGAACGTTCTAAAGCCATTGGTGCCCAACTGATCATAGCCTTGAATTATTCTTATGAAAACCTTTACTCCATCAATCCACGGACGGATGAAGAAGATTTGATTTACAACAACGCTGCAATACCCGTTTTACTGATTACCCCCGAAAATCAAGACGAAGACCTCGAAAAACCAGAGGACCTTTTATAAGCTTTTTTCGATTCGAAAACTGACGTTTTATCCACAATTTCGTCATTAGCAACTGCATGTTTCGATCTATTGATCAATACATTACAGACTTTTCACCAATTCATTAACAATGCTTGCTACCCCCGTTATTGGTAGGTAGTTTTGTCTGATGCACTTAACCTAAGGAGGCCTCTGTCCTACTCTTTGGTAAAGTTCACCTAACTTTTTTGTAGCAATTACCTCAAACAAAGGATATTAAACCATGATTACTCGTATCATCGGTATCAACACCAGTACCTACGTAAATGCGGAAATGCGTTTGGACGACTGTGACTCGTTGCAGTTGGTAGGTCCTAACAACGTTGGTAAATCAACCCTCATTTACACGTTGAACTTCTTGTTCATTGTAGATGGATCCAAGATGTCGTTCTCCGGTCAACGCCGTGGCGATAAAGAAACCATTCACCACTATTTCCCTACTCACAATCAGAGTTATATTGTTTTTGAGATTCTCAAAAACAGTACGTATTACTGTATTTTGGTAAAACGCGACAGCGATGGCGAATTAGAGTATTACCGTTTCAACTCAGATTATAAACAAGAATATTTCTTCAAAAAAGACGGCACCTCACAGCGCATTCGCAAGTGGGATGAAGTACAAGAAGAATTGACGGCTGCGGCCATCGAGCTTTATTTGTTCAAGAGCAAAACGGAAATCTTTAACTCCGTTTACTCCCGTGGTCGCCGAAACGACGCCGTTGTTTGGCTAGAAGAAAGCGTTCGTACTGACGGATTGAGCAACAACTTCTCGAAAGTCTATCGTTACCTGATCAATTCTAAGTTGATCACCAACAAGACATTAAAAGAGAGTTTGATTATTGCCGATAACCGTGAAAATGAAGGTCTTTCTTTTTCTCAAAAAAACAAGAAAGACATTAACGACTTGTTGCGCATCAACGATGAGATACGCACCATTAAAGGAATACAAAAGGATTTTGAAGAATTCCGTGAAGTCGTTAACCTCTTTAAGGCAAAAAACCGAATTGTTTCTGACCTTGTTTACGCCTTTGAAAAACAGTACTCGGGAGTTATTAATGAATTGGATAGCTCGCGTTTAGATAAGGAAAAAACATTCCAAACCTCATTGGTTGTGCTCAACGAGAAATTGAAGCCTCGTCAAGAAGAGTTGAACCGTGAGATTGGTAAAAAAGAAACCGAAGTCGAAATTCGTGAAAAGGAATTTATTTCTCTCCAAACACAATTGGAAGAAATCAATTCTTTTGAAGATAAAAAGTTCTTAGAAGAATCATTGGTAAACCTCGACCAGCGTCGTAAAGACACGGAAGTGCGCATTACCATGGTCGAAAACCAAAAGCTCAACAGCAAGCAGTTAGAAGCTAAACTATCCAAGTTAGACGACGAGTGCAATCGTTTGGATGCACAAATCAAAAACTACGATAACCAACTGATCCAAAAGATTGCTGGTAAAGACGAAGACCGCAAGCTTTTGAACACCATTTTCTCACCAGAGTTTGCAGCACAGAGCGCAGACTTGGTAAAGAAAAAAGTATCGAAAGTGGGTGCTAGCATGACCATTTTTGATGGTGAGGTAAAACTTCCGAAAGACTTGAAGCTAAAAGACATTCCTTCAGTAAAAATGTTGAAGGAT
>JBDKGH010000131.1:0-16265 GCA_039798265.1 Bacteroidota bacterium
ACGATATGTCAGGCAAACAGCTACAGTCTGTTTCTCTTCATCAATGGGATACTACCTATATTATGGATATCGATTTTTTACCCGCGGGAGAATATATCTTATCTCTATTCGACGGCAACGAGCTACTCCAAACAGAACGGCTGAGTGTTGTGAAATAAAGAATGTGTTTTTATAGGGTGCGTTGGTTCTATCCTATCTCGCGCCACATCCGTGATCCCCGACTTGGCGTCGGGGCTGACAAAGCGGACGATTTTCAATCGCCGAGGCTTTATTGTTAAAGGATTTTACGATTTTATCATTCTATCCTTCTATCCTTCTATCCTTTTATCCTTCTATCCTTTTACCTTTCTATCCTTTTACCATTATAGGATACGAATTACCCCGTTAATCTGATATTTATTAAACAATCAATTAAATCTTCACACTTTCAACAATCTCCAATCCATATCCCAAAATACCCGAACGCTTAGTAGGGTTATTGGTCAGCAACTGCATTTTGCTTACGCCCAAAGAACGCAGTATTTGTGCGCCAATTCCATAATCACGTGTATCAATGCTGGCGGAAGAGACTTTGCCTTCTCCCTGGCGCATGCGCTCCAACTCGGTCATCTCGTCGATGAGGTCGCGGTCTTTTTGCAAGTGATTCATATATACAATCACCCCTTTGCCGTGTTGCTCAATGTATTCCATAGAGCGGTGGAGTATCGATTCGGTATCGTTTTGCACCGAACCAAATAGATCGCCCAATACATTGCAAGAATGCACGCGCACCGGAACAACCTCGTCTTCGGTCCAGCTGCCCTTCACTAATACCATGTGGTGTTTTTGCTCAAGGGTTTGCACAAAGGCATTCAAGGTAAAATCGCCGTAGCGGGTAGGGAATGCTATTTCGCGAACTTTTTCTACTAAGGTTTCTGTTTGCAATCGGTAAGCAATCAAATCCTTGATAGAAATAATTTTCAGATCAAAACGAGTGGCAATTTCTAAAAGCTGTGGTAAACGAGCCATAGTGCCATCGTCGTTCATTACTTCTACCAACACACCTGCTGGTTCAAAGCCCGCCAATCGGGCTAAATCTACTGTAGCTTCGGTGTGACCAGTACGACGTAACACGCCGCCTTGTTTTGCTATTAAAGGGAAGATATGTCCAGGACGACCGAGGTCCGATGGACGGGTTTTCGGATCGATGAGGGCTTGAACAGTTTTGCTGCGATCGTGAGCGCTAATGCCCGTGGTGCATCCATTGCCCAATAAATCAACAGAAACGGTGAACGCCGTTTTATTGGGGTCCGTATTTTGGCTAACCATCATGTGAAGGTCGAGCTCTTGACAACGCTGATCAGTAAGCGCGGCACAAATTAATCCGCGCCCTTCTTTACTCATGAAATTGATGATCTCAGGAGTCGCATTGCGCGCGGCGGTAATAAAATCACCTTCGTTTTCACGATCTTCATCGTCCACCACAATCACCACTTTGCCTTTGCGAATATCTTCGATTGCTTCAGCTATGGTGTCGAGGTTTTCCTTAACCGTTGTCTTAATCATAGCGCAAAAATACGGAAAGAGTGATGGAGGGGGGAGGAGATTTCATTTTTTTAAGCCAATAGCCGAAGGGAAAAGCTACCTTTGCCGCTCAAATTTTTAAAAATGAAAAATCTTCAACACATCATTGGTGCTGCGGTGAAAGGTGCAGCCCAAAGCCTTTATGGCACCGAAATTCAGGACAGTCTAGTGCAATTGCAAAAGACTCGACGCGAATTTGAAGGTGATGTGACGGTAGTGGTTTTTCCTTTGACCAAATTATCGAAGAAAGGCCCAGAAGCTACAGGCGAAGAACTCGGAAATTACCTGACCACTCATGTAGCTGAGGTTACTCAATTTAATGTGGTGAAGGGTTTTTTGAATTTATCCATCAGCGCAGATTTTTGGCTTGAATTTGTTTCTTCCTCATACACCAATGAGCGTTTTGGCTTGGCAGAGCCCAATTCCAAACCTCGTGTAATGGTGGAGTATTCATCTCCCAATACCAACAAGCCCTTGCATTTAGGGCATCTTAGAAATAACTTTTTGGGTTATTCGGTTGCAGAAATTCTAAAGGCTAATGGGCATGCGGTTACCAAGGTGCAAATCATCAATGACCGCGGTATTCACATTTGTAAAAGTATGCTCGCTTGGCAAAAGATGGGCAACGGCGAAACACCTGCCTCTTCAGGAATGAAAGGTGATAAACTGGTGGGCAAGTATTATGTAGAATTTGATAAAGCCTATAAAGCTGAACAAAAAGAACTTATCGCTCAAGGAAAAACGGAGGATGAGGCAAAGCAGTTAGCTCCAATCATGATCGAAGCGCAAGAGATGCTGCGCAAGTGGGAAGCAAAAGACGAGGCAGTGATGTCACTCTGGAAAACCATGAATGGCTGGGTGTATGACGGTTTTGAAACCACTTATCGCAATATGGGGGTTGATTTTGATAAGCTGTACTTCGAAAGTGAAACCTACCTTACGGGTAGAGATGAGGTGATGGAAGGCCTTCAAAAAGGTGTGTTTTTTCAAAAAGAAGATGGTTCTATTTGGATTGACTTGACAGAAGAAGGATTGGACCAAAAGGCGGTGCTGAGAAAGGACGGTACAGCGATGTACATTACACAAGACATAGGCACGGCTATTCTGCGATTCAAAGATTTTCCTGATACGGCCTATCAAATTTATACCGTGGGTAACGAACAAGAGTACCACTTTAAAGTGCTCTTTAAAATATTGAAAAAACTCGGTTGGGCTCAGGCCGATCAGTGCTTTCACTTGAGCTACGGCATGGTAGAATTGCCTGAAGGTAAAATGAAGAGCCGTGAAGGAACGGTAGTAGATGCCGATGATTTGATGTTGGAAATGAAAGAAGTGGCGCGCGAAGTGGCTACAGAGCAAGGGAAATTAGAAGGCCTAAACGAAGAAGAGAAAGAGTCTTTGTATCATATGATTGGCATGTCTTCTTTGAAGTATTTCTTGTTGCGTGTTGACCCAACCAAAAACATGCTTTTTAACCCTAAAGAAAGTATTGACTTCAATGGACATACTGGGCCATTTATTCAATATGGCTTCGTGCGCACAAGAGCGATCGAACGCAAAAACGAAGAGGCACGTGTAAACTGGGCCACTAGCGATGTAGCGCTCAACGAATATGAACATAACCTGATCGTGAAGCTATACGATTTCCCGAGCATTATTGCAGAGGCAGGCGAACGATACAACCCAGCGAACATCGCAAACTATTGCTTTGAATTGATCAAAGAGTTTAACGCTTTCTATCAGCAGTGCTCGATTTTGCGTGAAGAAAACAAAGCCCAACGTCAGTTGCGTCTTGATTTGACACGAATGGTGGGAACCACTGTTAAAAACGGTATGCAGCTCTTAGGTATAGGCATGCCTGAGCGCATGTAACCGCTTAGGGATTTTCATTCTGTATTCGCGTCTGTTGGTCCCTTCGAAAGGATGTTTTAAAAAACATTTTTTTAAGGATTTAGGAAAAAAAAGGCCTCTGTTTTTTATTTAGAACGGTTTTATATAAGATATTTGCCCCATGATTCGATTGATCATAGCTGATAGCAATCACCTTATTCGCACGGGGCTCAATTCCATTTTGAGTCAGTATGCTGACATTCAGTTGCTGGGAGAGGCTTCGAGCGAGGCTGTGCTGTTAGAAATGATCAAAGGATTCAGTCCTGATGTGGTCTTGATGGACTTCGTGGCCAAAGATTTCAGCATAGATTCTATCCAACGCTGTTTGCGTGTGCGCCCTCAATTGCGCATTGTGGCCATTACGGGAGAGCAAGCGGGCATTACCATTGTGAATGCATTGCGAGCAGGAGTGAATAGCTATATTAAGAAGGACTGTGATGTGCACGAAATAGTGGACTCTGTGAGAGAAACAGGAGCGGGAGGACGATTTTTTTGCGGACAAATTTTGGAGTCCATTCGCCGTGAAGCCATCAACGTAGATGATTTGAATATTGCCGAGTTGAACTGTGAAGCGGTGGTGATAAGTGATCGAGAATTAGAAATCATTAAGCACATCGCTGAAGGCTATACCAACAATGAGATTGCGGAAAAACTTTTCTTGAGTCCACATACCGTAAATACCCATCGTAAGAACATCATGCAGAAGTTAGGTGTTAATAATACTGCAGCAATAGTGATGTATGCGGTGAAGACGGAACTCGTAAGCCCGAATAAGTTTTTATTCAGCCCTGCTTTAGGTCAATAAGTCCATCTTACTGACTTTCAGTAACGAATTACCCAATTCATCCTAAAAACCAAAAAAAGCCTTCAGGAGTGGGGGAAAAGGTTACTTTTGCGCCGAACGGTTGAACCAAGCGACCGGTCGATTACCGAATAACAAAGAGAACATTCAATCAATAATTAGTGCTCAATGATAGCAACCACTAACCCGATTGAAATACGCAGAGCGGAGAAAACACGCGTTAACGAAGTAGATTGGGAAAATCTCGGTTTCGGAAAAGTGTTTTCTGATCACATGTTTGTCATGGAATATGCAGACGGCAAGTGGCAGACTCCCGTAATTCAACCTTATGGTCCACTACATTTTTCGCCAGCAATTAGTGCCTTGCACTACGGACAAGCGATTTTCGAAGGGTTAAAAGCTTTTCGAAATGCGAATGGTGAAGTGAATGTATTTCGTCCAGAAAAAAATGCACATCGTATGAATGTTTCGGCCAAGCGTCTTTGCATGCCGGAAGTTCCTGAAGATATTTTTTGCGAAGCGATTGCCCAATTGGTGAGCCTAGATAAAGGCTGGATTCCAAGCGGAGAGGGGGAAGCTTTATACATTCGTCCACACCTGTTTGCCATCGACGAATACGTGGGTGTGCGTCCAAGTGAAAAGTACATGTTTATCATTTTCACCTGTCCAGTGGGCAAATACTACACGGGTGAATTGAAGGTGAAAATAGAACCCAAGTTTACTCGTGCCGCGAAAGGAGGTACTGGCCATGCGAAAGCTGCCGGTAATTACGCCGCTTCACTTTGGCCTACTAAGCTTGCACAGGAGGAAGGATACAATCAAATCTTGTGGACAGATGGTCAAACCCATGAATATTTTGAAGAATCAGGTACAATGAACGTGATCTTCAAATCGGGAAAAACCATTTTTACTCCCATGGTGAGCGACTCTATTTTGGATGGTGTAACGCGCGATAGCGTATTGACCATTGCCCGCGATTGGGGCTATCAAGTAGAAGAGCGCAAAGTGAGTGTGAAAGAAGTTTTAGACCTCTTGAAAAAAGGTGAATTGGATGAAGCGTTTGGTGCAGGTACAGCCGCCACTATCGCTCCTATTCGTACCATTCACCACGAAGGAACCGATTATCAGCTGCGTCCGTTTTCCGAATGGGATTTTGCTCCCAAGGTTTCGGATTTCATGGATAGCCTGAAACGCGGATTAGAAAACGATACACATAAATGGAATATGAAAGTCCATTGATGAGGATAGAATAAAAAATGAAAAGGTCGCTTTCTTTATCGAAAGCGACCTTTTGCTTTTATGGGGTTTTGCTTGGACATGTAATTATTTCTCTTTTCTTTGAAAAATAAGGATGTGGAATACTCAGATCTTCACACCTATGTAGAAAAGAATATGGTCAACTATATGCGATATCTTCTGTGTTTCCTTCTGTGCTTGCCTGTTTTTGGGTTTGCGCAAAGCACGGATTATTCCATTTCGGGTGTAGTGTTGGATAAAGAATCGGGGGCACCTATTTACAAAGCTTTGGTAACACTTACGGAAAGTAAAGTGTATGCATACACAAATAGTGAAGGTCGGTTTGAATTGAGTTTTAAACGCACCGGCGATCCTGTATCGATTCTTCATCTACAAGTGCGCCATACAGGATTTATCACGGGCTTTTTTGAAATGAACTACAGCGAAAGTCCTTATCAGTTTACACTCGATCCCTTTGTCTATGAAGCGAAAGGGGTGGTCATTTCAGCAGAGGCAAAACCCGATTCGGTATGGGGAAGCAAATCTCGCAACGTAGGTGATTTCGCTTTTGTGAAAGATGGAATGCTGCTATTGACTTACGAAGCGGAAGAGCGCTGGAAGCGTCAAGAAGATGCCAAGCGCACCTTGTACAATGGAGCTCAAGTGATTTGGGTAGATGCCAATGGAATAGAACAATTTAAAGTGAATGTTCCGGGTTTAGCCGAACGTTTTCACTTGGATCATCTGGACGATGTCATTTTAATTACCCGTGACTCAACGTTTTTTGTAAGTCTTCAACCCACGCGTTTGGAATTGGTAGGACTGGAGCAAAGTGTGTACAAAGATCAAGTGCTACCCGTAAAAGATACCCTCAACGATAACCTGTTATACTCCACTCATAACCCCGATTATCCGGCCTTCGAATACCGTCGATTGGATAAGAAGAATGATGTGCAATGGAACATACGTTCGGTAGAAGATGAGCAATTGATGGAACTGTTTAGAAGCGAATGGAAGTACCTAGATGGGCCTCAAAAGGCTGCGGCGCTGAGGCTAGAGCAACGCACGGGAATACAAAAAGAAATCTTAGCAGCCTACATGCGTGGTTTTCAAAACACGCTTTATTACGAATCGATCTATGCACCATTGATGGTGATGAACGACACCATATACATTTTTGATCACACGAAAGATCTGATGGTGCGTTTAGATAAAGGAGGACAACCATTGGATAGTGCATTCATTGATTATCACCAACCAAAGCGACCAGAGAAGTGGGGGGAAGAAGTGGTGATGGATAAAGCCCAACGCGAAGTATATACCTATACCTATCGGCAAGGAAAAGTGTGGGTAAAATGGATTGATAAGCACCATGGAAAAGTGCGCGGGGAGCAGAGCCTGTATTGGAAATTCATCGATTACATCCGCGTTCGAGACGGTTGGGTGTATTACATCTACCGCCCATTTGAGAGCAGTCAGAATCGCTACTTATACCGCGAACTGTTGCGTGTTAATTGAATTTGACGCTAAAGCCCAATTCTTCCACGGAAAAAAGGTACTTTCGATCTCTAAACCCGATTATCTTTTTCCTGATGAATCAGTTCGTAACTCGCTTTTTAGTGGGAGGCGCTTTCAGTTTGCTTCTCGTTGCTCATGCTCAGGCACAATCAGAGGCTTCTGCATTTACCCTAACTGGACATGGAGTAGCTACACCCTTTGCTACTGACTATCAAACGTTGGGTATTAATCCTGCAAACCTCGATTTACCCTCTAAATACGAAGGAAAACGATTTGCGATAGGGTCTTCAGAAATTGGCGCTTCGTTATACAGTGGCATCCTTTCCAAGCCTCAGCTTCGTCAGAATATATTTAATGGCGACATTAAAAATATGACACAAGAAGAGCAACGTCAAATGGCAGTGGAGTTTGCCAATTCAAATAATTCGGCGGATATAGATGTGATGTCTTTTGGTTTTTCAGCTCAAACAGACCGTTGGGGATCTTTTGCATTCAGTGTGCGTGAACGCGTTGACTATTATTCAAAATTAGGCCCGAAAGTTTCTGAACTTTTGTGGTTGGGATATAATGCTCCTTACTTCGAGCAATTGATCTTACAAAACGGGGATACCATTGCCAATTCACAAACCATTGATCAAGCAACACTCGATCAAGTAGTGCAAGGAATTACCCTTCTTCAGAATTCGGAATCGATTTCAGAACTGCTGCAAGGTACCCGCATTCGTATGCAATGGGTGCGCGAGTTTAACCTAGGCTATGGTAAGCGCATATTGAGTAATGATAATTGGCAATTGCACATAGGAGTGGGAGGAAAGTTGCTAGTAGGACAAGGCTTGTTAGATGTTACCGCACAAAATGGAACAGCGCAAGCCTATAGTGCGCTCAGTCCCGTTTTTCAAATTGATTACAGCGGATTGGCCACCAATAATCCATCGGCACTGAATGAAAATGCCGCTAAACTCACTCCAGTAGGGATGGGTTATGGGTTAGACTTTGGAGCTACGTTTATGTTTAAAGATAAATTCATTGTGTCTGCGGCCGTTACAGATATCGGCAAAATGACATGGGATGGAAACGTTTACAGCTTAAACGATGTGAACCTTACCGAGTTTAATACCAGTGGTATTGAAAGCGTTGACTTCATTGATCAAATTGATCAGTTGAATGGTACTGACGGATTGCTCACTTGGCAAGGAGATGCCAAATTAGAAACCAAGTTGCCCGCTATGTGGCGTTTTGGTTTTGGCGCTTACCTTGGAAAAAAATTCAAGTTGGGAGTTGATATTGTCAACTCGATGAATGAAGAAGTAGGTAGTTTGGACAAGGCCATTGTTTCTTTTGGTGGTGAATTTTCTCCGCTCCCTTGGGTGCATTTGTCTGCAGGCTTTATGCAAGGAGGTAATTACGACTCAAAAGTTCCTGCGGGCATAACCTTCTCTACGAAGAGTGGTTCATATGAATGCGGCATCGCTTCGCGCGATGTGGTAACTTTCTTCACAGAAGATGCCCCAACGATTTCGGCTAGTATTGGCTTTATGCGTTTCCGCTTTTAACACATTTTGCGGAGGGTTTTTGCACAAACGGATGGCCTTTGCGTTCCTTTGATCAAACACTAATCAATATGAGTACCTCGAAAATTTTTGCCTACATCCTTTCGGCCATCGTGTTGGGCGTTACTTTATTGGCCTTATTGGGTATTTGGGATGTAATTGACTGGTCTTATGTACAACGTTATTTCTGGAAAGGGGTACAATCGCTCATTATCCTTTCTATTAGCGGTGTGATCATCTACCTCATCAAAATCATTTTTGTGAGAGAGGAAACTTCCAAATAGCGAACTATTTGGTGTGACGAGTGTTCAATTAATACAACGATTTTTCATGAAATGGACCACACTCCCTTTAGCCTTGCTGTTTGCTTTAACAGCATGCTCGCAGAGTAAATCAGAATCAAGTACAACAAAAAAAGAATCAACTCAGTCTATTCAAGACGAACAAATAAAGCCTAATATGGAAGGAAAAGAAGTGGCAACCTTAGGTGCCGGATGTTTTTGGTGTGTAGAAGCTATTTTTCAAAACTTAAAAGGAGTAGAAAAAGTAGAAAGTGGATATTCGGGAGGAGAGATTAAAAATCCTTCTTACAAAGAAGTATGCTCGGGCAGAACAGGCCATGCTGAAGTAACGCATATAACTTTTGATCCTTCGGTTATTTCATTTGCCGAATTACTCGAAGTGTTTTTTGAAACACATAATCCTACTACGCTTAACCGCCAAGGCGCCGATGTGGGTACCCAATATCGATCAGCCATCTTCTATCATTCAGAAGAACAAAAGCGAATAGCCGAACTCGCCATTGCCGCAGCCAATGAAAGTGGCAATTGGGAAGATCCAATCGTGACAGAGGTTTCTCCCTTCACGGTGTTTTATAAAGCAGAGGATTATCATCAAGATTACTACAGCATTAATGGAGAGCAACCGTATTGCCAAATGGTGATTGCTCCCAAGTTGGACAAATTCAAAAAGAAGTTTAAGGAAAAACTGAAGTAAATTCGGGCGCGTTGTTTGATGCAACACCAGCACGAATGAAAGACTTCAAGAATTGGATATTGGCCTCGTCGGCTGCCATGCGCTTTGTAATGATACCGGCGTTTATGGCCATGATCTACTTTGTGCTGCAAAAACTGCATCACCGTGAAGCAGTGGTAGAGTGGGAAATTTACAGACAAGCTGCAGAGGCCTTGTTCGCTCATAAGCAGGTGTATGGTATTTCCTTCAACGGAACCAGTGGTTATTACACCTACTCGCCAGTAGTGGCCTTTTTTTTCGGATTGATTCACTTCATTCCCGCTACTATCTCAAGTGGAGTGTATTACTTCAGTTTGCTTTTCATCTATATCTTTTTTTCGCTGTTTCTTGTTTTTACCTTAGAAAAAAAACTGAATCTCGATGGTCGATACCGAGGTTGGGTGTTAACTCTGATCACCGCCTTTTTATTGGACCATTTTGAACGCGAATTGCACATCGGAAATTTAAATGTGCTCACTTTAGCATTCACTTTTGTCTTTTTTCTTTTACTCGAAAAAAAGGAATTTCGCAAAGCGGGTGTTCTTTTCGGGATCTTGCTTTTAGTGAAACCCGCCTTGCTTTTTTTATTTCCTTTATTGATGTGGCATCGTCACTGGAAGGTTATTCTGCTGTCTATTTTGGTGGTCATAGGCGGTTTTGGATTGCCCATACTCATTCTCGGGTGGTCATGCAACCTTGACTTGTGGGCTCAATGGATAGATTATATGGTAGGGCCTACCGAGCTAATAGCGCAAAGTGCCAATACCGTTTATGGACTTTATTACCATTTTGTCTTAGCACCATTTGATTTGATTTCTAATCGAATCACGATTTTTATGTGGGTGTCCATTACCCTGGTTTCTTTGCTTTTTTGGTGGGTTATTCAAAGCAGACGACCAGACTATGCCGAAAGCGGTTGGCTGCGGTTTTTTACAGTTATCGCTTTTATCCCTCACCTCATTCCTACAGATACGGACCACTTTATGTGGACATGGCCTTTGTTAGCCTATTCTTTTTCGGTATTGCTGTATGAGCCGATTCGAAAAAAAGGGATTTATGCAGCTCTTTTTGCCCTAGCGTTTATTCCTTATTGCTTTAATTCGCCTGATATTATTGGAAATAAGCTAGCCATTACCCTCGATACAGGCGGCTATTTGGGCTTGGCCAATTTGCTCTTGATCTTCTTGGCGCTTTCACTAGCTAAGGCAAAAAGATCACTAAACGTATTTTCTTAGGCGACTTTTTCCTCTTTTGCGTAGTCTATTGATCGACATTTCTTACATTCGTTTCTATGCGTCAATGGATACTTCTTGGGCTAATGATGATTTCCTTTCTTTCATGGGGAAAAGAATATCCATTGATTGAAAATAGAGGTCAATGGCCGCAGCATGTGAAAGCTTCTACGGCTATTGAAGGTGGTCGCGTTTTCTTGGAAAACAATGGCCTTACTTATCACTTCTTTGATCTATCTGCTATTTCTGCTGTCAAAAATGGTAAGGCGCCGATGCCACAAGCCTCTGATGTGCGCGTGAAAGGTCATGTACTTCGTATGTCTTTTCTCAACAGTGCAGCCCGCACTCAAGTGATCAAAGAAAAAATGTTGCCTACTCGGTACAACTACTTTTTAGGAGACGATGAAAGCAAATGGGCGGGCGCTTGTGCAGCTTATGAAACAGTGACCACGCAAGAAGTATGGCCTGGCGTGGATTTCAAATTGTATAGCAACGATTTTTTTCTTAAGTATGATTTTGTATTAGCGCCATTTGCTGATTTTAAAAAAATCGCTTTTCGCTATGAATATGCAGATGCCGTAAGCTTAGAAAACGGACGATTAAAAATTACCACCTCCGTGGGTGAAATCTGGGAACAGCAACCCATCGCTTATCAATACATCAACGGTGAACAGGTGCGAGTAGCCTGTGAATTTGTATTGAAAAAAGGAGTGATTTCATTCCATTTCCCAAAAGGATACGAAGCCACATATCCGCTCATCATTGACCCGGAATTGGTTTTTTCAACCTACAGTGGTAGCTTTTCTGATAACTTCGGCTATACGGCTACTTATGATAGCCAAGGTTTTTTATTCAGTGGAAGCAGTGCTTTTGGTCAAGGTTATCCCACTACCACAGGTGCTTATCAAACGACATGGGGTGGTGGTGATGGCAGTTTTGGTCTGGCCGGAACAGATATAGCCATTTCCAAATATGATGTAAGTGGCACATTCATGGTGTGGTCCACTTTTTTGGGTGGAGAAAACGATGAATTACCACACAGTTTGATCTGTAATGAATTCGATGAGCTGCTGGTCTATGGCACTTCTAGTTCTGCTAATTACCCTACCACTTCAGGGGCTTATGACAGCAGCTTCAATGGAGGAGATGCTTTTTCGCCACAAGGCGTAGGAACGAATTATGTAAATGGCAGCGACATTGTGGTTACCCGATTAAATTTCACTGGATCCAATTTAATTCAAAGCACGTTCATAGGTGGAAATGGAAATGATGGGGTGAATACCGCTCCGGTATTAAAGTTTAATTACGCTGATGAATTTCGAGGCGAAATTGATATTGACGACAATGGAAATATTGTGATTGCTTCAAGTACATACTCTACAAATTTCCCCACGGTTAATCCCGTGCAAGGCATACTTGCAGGTGCTCAAGATGGAGTCGTTTTTATCCTGAATGCGCAACTCAATCAGATGTTATGGAGCACCTATATTGGAGGAAGTGATTACGATAGTGGTTATAGTGTTTGCTTTGGAAATAATGGCGAAGTGTATGTGGGAGGCGGAACGCGCAGCACCGATTTCCCTATGCCTGCTGGCGGCTATCAAAGCGCATTTCAAGGCGGCACTGCTGATGGATGGATTCACCGCTACACCGCTACGGGTGAATTAAATGGCGGTACGTTCTATGGCAGTTCAGTTTATGATCAAGTGTATTTTGTAGAAACAGATGCAGGTGGGCATGTCTATCTCTATGGTCAAACCCTAGCACCCGATGCTACGTTTGTAACCAATGCGGCGTGGAGTCAGCCGAACAGTGGCATGGTCGTTTCCAAGCTCAGCGCTAATTTGCAGCAAGTCGATTGGAGTACCGTTTTTGGATCAGGTAATGGTGAACCGAATCTTTCGCCCACTGCATTTTTGGTGGACTTGTGCGATAAAATATATCTATCGGGTTGGGGAGGTTTGGTGAATACAAGCTCCAATGCTTCTACCGATGATACCAATGGCATGTTGGTGACAACTGGCGCCTATCAAACCACCACTGATGGTAGCGACTTTTATTTACTCGTGCTCTTAGATGATGCGAGTGATGTGGCTTATGCCTCTTTTTATGGCGGTAACATTAGCGCAGAACACGTGGATGGCGGAACAAGTCGCTTTGATAGAAGAGGCATGATTTATCAAAGTGTTTGTGCGGGATGTGGAAGCAATGATGATTTTCCCATTTTCCCAGCGAATGCCAACTCGCCCACGAACAACTCAACGAACTGCAACAACGGAGTATTTAAATTTGATTTTGAATATCCCATTACCGTTGCCGAATTTAATGTGCCTCCGGTAGCTTGTGTAAACGAACCCGTGCAGTTTACAAGCAATGCTGCTTTTGCGGTGGGATATAACTGGAATTTTGGCGATAACTCTCCGTTTTCGACCCAAATAAATCCGACGCACATTTATACCAATACAGGAACTTACGAAATTCAATTGATTGTAACCAATCCTGGTACATGCAATGTGGCGGATACCTTAACAAGGATCATTACGATAACAGAACCTCAAGTGATCACCCTTGACGATGAGTATGTATGTGTGGATGATCAATTGGTGATCGGTCCAACAGATGTTTATCCAGACTTCGTTTACAATTGGACCCCTGCTATTTATTTATCCAATAGCAATACGGCAAATCCAACCTTTACAGCGGGTGAAAGCACGGAGTATGTGTTAACCGTTCAGCAGGGAGGCTGCACAGATACTCTTTATTTGTCCATTATTGTTCCTGAACTCTCCCTTACCATTCCTAATGATACAACATTGTGCGAAGAAGGTACGCTGGTTTTGGTGGCCAATTATGCGCCAAACGATGCGAGCATTGAATGGTCAAACACCAACACCTTTGCCAACTTGCTCAATGATAATTTAAGTGATGCGGATATAGAAATTAATGTATCAGCACCGGGTGAGTATTTTGCGCGTGTAAGTCAAGGCGACTGTAGCTTAGAAGAGAGCATAACGGTGAATCTTCTTTCGTTTCAAACCGAAATCGAAGGAGATTTTACGGCTTGCGCTGGCGATACGGTGACCTTGTCGGTGTTAGATCCGAATCCCAATTTTGAATACTCCTGGGAACCATCGAACCTCGTGGTAAGTGGCCAAAATACTCCGGAAGTGCAGGTGGTGGCGAATGAAGAAGGCTATTTTTATGTGTATTCATTTACACCAGATAATTGCACAGCAGTAGATAGTGTGCTCATTACAGTAAGCGGCTTAAGTGGTGGTTTACTCAATGCAACAGCAAGCCCTAGTTTGATCATTGCGGGAGGAACTTCGCAGCTGCAGGCTCAGCCTTCTGGCTACACCTATTCCTGGTCGCCTGCCAATTCTCTCAGCAACCCAAACATTATCAATCCCATTGCACAACCGGATGAGACTACTACTTATACCGTAACCGTGATGGATGGCGAGTGCATGTTTGCTCAAAATGTAACCGTTCGGGTGGAAGATTTTGTTTGCGGTAATCCGACGATTTATATTCCCAATGCCTTTACTCCCAATGTGGATGGGAAAAATGAAAAATTATATGTTCGTGGGAATAACCTCATTTCGTTGAATTTTTATGTTTACGATCGTTGGGGAGAATTGGTGTTTGAGTCGCACTCCGTTAATGACGGGTGGGATGGAACCTTCGAAGGAAGGCCTGTTGATCCTGACGTGTATGTCTATTATTTCGATGGGGTGTGCGAAGGTGGGGCAAAGTATATAGAAAAAGGAAACATTACCCTTATTCGATGAGAAGTCGCTTTTCCATATGGCTTGTGATGTTCGGAATGTTTCCGTTGATGGCCTTCGCGCAGGATGTCCATTTTTCGCAATTTGAAAGCGCGCCTTACAATCTTAATCCCGCTTATTGTGGTGATTTTGATGGAAGCTATCGTGTTATAGGCAATCAGCGAACCCAGTGGAGAAGCGTTACTACGCCTTATTCTACCTTTGCTATGGGGGCAGATGCGCCATGGAAAAAAAGCGGCTTAGGCGTTTCGTTTATACACGACAAAGCCGGCGATTCGAGATTGACCTCTACGTATTTCAATTTGATGTACGCTCGTCCGATGCAGTTGACCAATGCAAAAAACGTGACATTCATTCCTGCAATAGCATTGGGCATTACCAACATGAGTATTGATTATAGTCAGCTGCGCTATGACAGTCAATGGACAGGAATACTTTATGATCCAACTCAAAGTTCGGGTGAGCAATTTGCGCGAGACAGCAGAGCTTATCTCAACCTCCACATGGGAGCTAGGGCCATAAAAAAATGGGAGGGAGGTAAAGAGTTGAGTGTTGGCTTTTCATTCTATAACCTTTCTGCACCGAAACAAAGTTTTTTTGATGATGGTTATGTGAAGTTGGATTTACGAACAAACCTGCACGCCAACTATCGTTTTTATCTAAAACAAAATATTATACTCACCCCATCTATGTTGGTGATGGCGCAAGGCACTTATCGCGAGTGGGATTTGGGCGGTACGGGCGAGTATGTACTCGAGTCGAAAGAGTGGATGTACCGTTCGGTATTTGGCGGCATCTATTACCGCACCAAAGACGCTGGTTTTCTAGTAGCCGGTATGCGATATGACCAGTGGAAAGTAGGATTGAGTTACGACATCAATACTTCAAATCTGCGTCCCGCATCAAATGGACGCGGCGGACTAGAGGTGTCTGTGATTTATATAGCCCCACCAAAAGTAAAAGATCTTCCTGGGCGTAAGGTGTGCGGGGATTTTATCTAAACACGAATTAGTCTATCTTAATTGCTCTGCGAGCGACATTCTGTTTCATTTCGTTGAAAAAAGTTGTGTGAGGTGTAATCGTCAAATCTTTTCAAGACCTTGTTTTTGCTTAGTTGGTCTTTAAGTTCTAATCGTAGATTTATTCATATTGTTTTCGGCCAATTTTTTGTTTTCTAAAAAAAAATTAGGATTATTCAAAATATTTGTTTTCATTTGATCTGTTACAATGAAACTTATTTAATTCTATTATATGAAATCTAATGTATTATTCCTTCTTTTAGTTTTTTCTTCTTTGAATACCGTTCTCGCTCAAACACTCGAGTGGAAATTGAATGGAAATACAGTAACAAGCGATTCCAAGCTAGGCACCAACAACGGTTATGACCTGATAATAGAAACGGGTAATCTTGAACGATTTCGCGTTACCGACGCTGGTAATATCGGAATTGGACTAGCGTTTCCGGAGCATAAGTTGGATTTTATTATGTGCCATTTTTCCGCGACATGAGTTCTGCGGATAAAAATAATTGGGATTGGACTGAAATTGAAACGGAGTATACCTTTCGAGTGAGGTGGGCCCCCGTTTACAGGACATCTCATCGGGTGGTTTTAAGTTATTGGACACCCGAAGGATCGCAAGAGTTTTCTGCCTTTTATTTTGATTCTACGCC
>JBDKGH010000132.1:0-4311 GCA_039798265.1 Bacteroidota bacterium
GCTACAGGAATGTGGAGGTAACGAAGGAACAAAACACCAGCACTGTCAGAGGTGTTGAATTTTTTCCATTCATTGCCTGTCTGATCGTAGTACATACCACCATCTGTCCATACACCATCAATATCTGTAATCACTAACTTGGGAAGCATGCTTATTGAATCATATTAGCATAAATAATTTCATCCGCGGGAATATCCGCTGTCGCCGTTTTTCCAATTACAGCGGTTTTATCCCGCCACTTGAATCCATCACCTGGCGAAAGCATGTGCACATCGTTTTCAGTGATGACTTCTCCTTTTTGAATGGCTCTTTTGGTAGCAATGGATCGCTCCAATTTTTCCCGGGCGCTTTGTGTACCTTCTTCAATGAAAATATCCTCCACGCCAAATGACATCTCTAGCATACGTATATCGCGAACCATGCGGTTGATGCCATCAGGCCCTAAAGAACCGGCTTGATCTGTACCTTTCATTCGGCGATCAATAGTGATGTGCTTTTCAATCATGCGAGCGCCCATGGCCACCGCCGCAACAGGCGCAGCGATACCAATGGTATGATCACTAAAACCAATGGTGTATTCACTATAATTTTTAAGTAAATACTTAATCGTATTCAAATTGACATTCTGTGGGCGAGTGGGATACTCCGACACACAATGTAGGATGGACAAGTTGCTGTGATGGCGAGTAATGACTTCAATGGCTTCGTCTAACTCTTGTTTGCCGGCCATACCAGTAGAAACGATGATGGGGATTTTGGTTTCTGCCAAGGCATCTAACAAAGGCAAATTGGTCAAATCACGGCTAGCTACTTTCAGGTAGTCGGGTGTAAAAAGCTTGAGCATAGAAAGACAACCTTTCGCACAAAGCGTTTCTACAAAGTCCATCCCAAAGGCCTTAGCGTGTTTATACACTTCAAAATGCTCCTCATCGGTAAGTTCTAAAACTTCACGGTGTTCGCCATAAGTAGCTCCAAACGAATGGGCGCTTGTATAAGGTCTATTCATTTGCGATTGACTAAGCTCTTCCTTTAGGTCGCGCTTCGTCAATTTTACAGCGTCCATTCCCTTTAAGTCGAGATTAAAAAGGTCGTTCTCGATTTTGCGAGAAGCCATTTCAACTAAGAGCTTGGCTAGGTCAACCGAACCATTGTGGTTTTGCCCGATTTCTCCGATGATATAGGTATGTGGAATATTCATTTCGAAAAACGTTTTATCAATTGTGACATGCGCTCTTTGTAGGCTGGACGGTCGTCAATGGCAGCTACAATAGCTGTGGAGTTGTTCTCTTTACCAGCATTGCGCAACTCGGTGTAGAGTGCAGAAGCCATTTCAAAATCGTCGGCAGTGTCTATCGTCAAGCGAATGTCAGTGCGGGGTTGTAGGTGCAAAGGTAAAGGCAGTAAGCGCACATTGTATCGATCGGCGTTGCCGTAGATAAAATTGGTTACATGCTCATGGTAAAATGGATCTGACGTTTCAGCGGCGGCTTTTTTTAAGGCAGCGGTAGAAACAATTTCAGTGAAAAAACCGATATGTGATCGGATGATGGGTGTTCCATCGGGAAAGGCGAAGGAAGAATAATCGCACGGAGCGTGCTGAAAATCCTGTATGAGTTGATCCATATACTCGCCTTGAATAAAAGGATTGTCAGCGCAAATGCGCACGCTTACATCCAATTCGAAATGTTCGGAGCAATCAATGAAACGCTGCAGCACGTCGTTTTCACTACCTCGGAAACAATGAACACCACTTTTCTCGGCAATGTGAACTAAAGCGTCATCAGCGGGCGAGGTAGTGGTAGCAAGGTAGATTTCTTCACGAGAAAAACGTTGCGCAATACCTTCCAAAATAACCTCGAGCATACATTGGTTGTTATAAAAGGGCATGGTCATTTTACCCGGTAGGCGGGTTGATCCAGTGCGCGCTTGGAGTACAATTCCATAACCTTTCGGTAGCATAGTTAAAGGTGTTTTGTTTGGAATAGATTAAGTTTGTAAGGTGTTCAGCGGCAAAGTAATCAGAAACTTCGGCTTGTACAACATTTCTGTGCAAGAAGCACGACGCTCGTGGAGGGCGATCGCAGCTACGCTTCTGCTTTCTTGTGCCCTAATATTAAGGCTTTCAGCACAATGGGGAAATGAATGGATCAATTACGATCAGCGCTATTGGAAATTTCCAATAGCTGAAAATGGATTGATCCGCATACCGTATGCTGCTCTAGCTAACGCTGGCTTCATCAACGGGAACACCGATTGGAATAAGCTGCAAGTGTTTGCTCGCGGCCGCGAACAATATGTCTCGTTCGTAGATAATGGAGACGGCATTTTTGCCGCAGGCGATTACATTGAATTGATCGCTTATAAAAATGACGCTTGGCTCGATAGTGTTACCTATGATCAGCCATCCCATTTGGCAAATCCAGCCTATAGTTTGTTTAACGATACGATTCACTATTTCTTGACGCAAGGCACTGAAAATGGTTTGCGCACCGCATGGAATTCTTCAAGCGAATATTTATCTTATTCTTCTTCTGCTTATGGCTGGTATCACGCCTTTTCAGAATTTCATGACACTTATTTAATAGGCGATCAAGACATCAACGGCATCAGCTTGCCTTGGTATGAAAGGGCGGAAGGATGGTTTGCGCCACGGTTTCCGAAAGGCGGCTCGCATCAAGCCAATGTACCTACACCTTTTGCTTATGTGGCAGCCGATGATCCGCCTGTTACCATTACTACTCATAGTGCATCGGCATCGTTAGCCGCTGGTTTTCCGAACCACCACCTTCAAGTGGGATTTGGAAGTCCTTTGCTCGTAATGGTGGACACAGTGTATTACGGCTATCAACTCAATCAACTTTCTTTTGCGGTTCCTTCTTCTACATTGGGCGCTTCGAACACGCCAGTTGTACATCGAAGTGTGGATGATTTGGGTGTAGCTGCTGATTGGCATGCGGTAAGTTATGTGGCCATCGATTATCCGCGCCAATGGAAATGGAACAATGAAGCATGGTGGGAAATGAAAGTGGTTAATCCGCTGAATGCAGACCATGTTCGATTGGATATTGAAAATATACCCTCGTCTTCTGCACGACTATGGGTAAAGGGCAATGGCGCTGTGAGCGAATGCCAAGTGATTTGGGAAAATGGAATAGCTCATGCATTGGTGCCTTTCTCTCCCAATGAATCGGAAAAGAAGATAATTATTTTAGAACCGAATGATTATTCGGTAGTGAATGAATTGATGCCTGTAAGTCCGAGTGGTTTTTTCACCAAGTTCTACTCCAATCCTGTTGACAGCGCATTTGTCATTCTCACTCATAGTAGCCTTCGAAATGCAGCTAATAACTATGCAGCTTATCGCTCGAATGAAGGCATGAATGTGCTCACGGTAAATGTGGATGATCTTTATGATCAGTATGCTTATGGTATTGAAAAACATCCTTTGGCTATTCGTGGTTTTTTGAATCAGCTTTTGAGCGCTTGGCCGAGTGATCCTTCCCATCTTTTCATCATAGGAAAGAGTATACATGAAATGAGTATTTCATCGGCAGTGGGTGCTCGAAATGACGATTTGTTTTACGCACAAAATCTAGTTCCTACATGGGGTTGGCCATGCAGTGATATAGCGTTAACGGCAGGATTAAATGGAACCTTACATGAAGCAGCTATACCAACTGGAAGATTGGCTGCGAAGAATGAACAAGAGGTATTGGATTATCTCAACAAGGTCGTGGAGAAGGAAAACGCCCCACCGGCGGCATGGCAGAAGAATGTTTTGCATTTCGGTGGTGGTTCCGTTACCTATGAGCAAAATTTGTTTAGTGGATATTTAAACACCTATCGGTCCGTTGCGCAAGACACAAGCTATGCTGCATCAGTCTATACTTTCCTAAAAAGTAGTTCTGATCCAATTCAAATGAATGTATCCGATTCGATCAGGCTGTTGATCAATGAAGGTGCTGCTTTGATGACTTTTTTCGGACACGCGAGCAGCACGGGTTTTGATCAAAACATTGATTCTCCGCAGGATTATGAGAACCAAGGAAAATATCCTTTTCTCATCGGAAATTCTTGTTACACAGGTAATATACATTTGGAAGAATCCCAATCGGCTAGTGAGCAATTTGTTTTGGCGCCAAATAGAGGGGTTATAGGGTTTATCGCCAAACCTGATTTAGGCATTCCGAGCTATCTCGATATGTTTACCCATAATTTGTATCTGAATTTATTCAAAGAGAACTATGGAGAATCAGTGGGGCAATGCATCCAAGAAGCGGTGAGAGATTTTCAATCAGCAGGAGAGTTTTA
>JBDKGH010000133.1:0-21630 GCA_039798265.1 Bacteroidota bacterium
CTCAGTTTAGAACCATTCCAAATACACCGTCTAACATTCTATGTTCCAACCGATCATAGGCAGCATGAAACCCTCTGTTGGAGGTATTACAAAAAATGGTTGAAAAAAAGCATATAATCCCTTTCTGATACCGTTAAGCCGACTAATTTTGTCGCGCCTGTGCACTTTAGTATAGGTACTTTGCAATGGAAGGACATCAATCGCACCTTTGGGAGTATTTTCCCATCGTAATTATGGCGCTTATCGCGCTGGGCTTCGTGTTTACCACCATGTTTCTCACGCATAAGTTGGGCCCCAAGCGCAAAACCAAAATCAAAAACGATCCCTTCGAATGTGGTATTGAAGTGCAAGGAAACGCTCGCACTCCCTTTTCGGTAAAGTACTTTTTGGTAGCTATCCTCTTCGTTTTGTTTGATGTGGAAGTTATTTTCATGTACCCTTGGGCAGTAAATTTCCGCCAGTTGGGAACTTTTGGGCTATGGGAAATGTTCACCTTTATGGGACTCATGATTATCGGTTTGATCTACATCATCCGACGTGGGGCCTTGAACTGGGAAGAATAATACACGATTTCGTCTGGGTATAATACCTAGACCATTTTAGAATTGAATCATGGAAACAAAAGTAGATATACATCCTGACCACAAGCCAGAAGGCTACGAAGGAAGCGGCTTCTTCGCTACTTCATTGGACAAAGCAGTAGGATTAGCTCGTGCTAACTCGCTTTGGCCACTTCCTTTTGCCACCTCATGCTGCGGTATTGAATTCATGGCTACTATGGCCTCTCACTATGACCTAGCACGATTTGGATCGGAGCGATTGAGCTTCTCTCCACGTCAGGCCGACTTGCTCATGGTAATGGGTACTATTTCTAAAAAAATGGCTCCTATTCTCCGCCAAGTGTATGAGCAAATGGCCGAGCCGAAATGGGTATTGAGCATGGGCGCTTGCGCTTCTAGCGGCGGTATTTTTGATACCTACAGCGTATTGCAAGGCATTGACCGCGTGATCCCTGTAGACGTATACATACCCGGTTGTCCGCCCCGTCCGGAGCAAGTGCTCGACGGTATTTTGAAAATTCAAGAACTCGCTAAAAAAGAAGGTACAGGTAGAAGAAATTCTCCCGAGTACAAAGCTCTTCTAGCAAAATACGGTCTCGAATAATGGAATTACTCGAACGCCTACAAAATCAGCTCAGCGAGAAGTTTGGCTCAGCCATCTTGTCGTCGCAAATGGATTACGACTTCCCTGTTTTTGTAGTGGAAAAATCACACATTTTGGATGTGTTGAGCTTCTTAAAAAATGATCCTTCTACGGGCTTTCATTTTTTAACCACCCTTTGCGCACTCCACTTTCCTGACAACACTGGTGCAGAATTCGCGGTGATGTATCAGCTTCACAACATGAACAAAAATGAACGCATTCGCGTGAAAATTTTCATGAGTGAAAAAGACCTCGATGTACCATCGGCGACCGCCATTTGGCCTACTGCCAATTGGATGGAACGTCAAGAATACGACTTCTTCGGAATTCGTTTTAAAGGCCATCCTGATCTTCGTCGTATTTTGAACATGGATGAAATGAACTATTTCCCGATGCGCAAAGAATACCCGCTCGAAGACGCTGGACGCGACGATAAACAAGATAAATACTTTGGACGATAATATCCTTAAAGGATGAGCAACAAAGCGAACAACATTGGACAGTCTTTTTCAAAGCCAGAAGATGCTTTGGAGAATAAAGACTATTCCATTCTTAACCTCGGACCCACCCACCCCGCTACGCACGGTATTTTCCAAAACGTGCTTACCATGGATGGTGAAATTATCCGCAAAGCAGTTCCTACTGTAGGTTACATTCACCGTGCATTTGAAAAATTGGCGGAACACCGTCCATATAATCAGATCACTCCTATCACTGACCGATTGAACTACTGCTCTTCTCCCATCAACAACATGGGATGGCACATGACAGTAGAAAAATTGATCAAGTGCGAAGTTCCAAAACGCGCGGAATACTTGCGTGTGATTATCATGGAACTTTCGCGCATTGCCGATCACATTGTTTGTGATACGGTGATCGCTGTAGATACAGGAGCTATGACAGGCTTCTTGTACCTTTTCCAATACCGTGAAAAAATTTACGAAATATTCGAAGCCATTTGCGGCGCTCGATTGACGACCAACATCGGTCGCATTGGTGGAATGAACGAAGACTTCTCTGACGTTGTTTGGGCCAAAATCGATGCTTTCCTCAATGAGTTTCCAAAAGGATTAGAAGAGTTTGACCGCTTGGTAACGCGCAACCGCATCTTCATTGATCGTACGGTAGGTGCTGGTCCTATTAGCGGTGAGCGTGCTTTGGAATACGGTTTCACCGGTCCAAACCTTCGTGCAGCCGGCATCGACTATGATGTTCGTGTGATGAATCCTTACTCTTCTTACCAAGACTTCCAATTTGAAATTCCGGTAGGAACAAAAGGCGACACTTACGACCGTTATATGGTGCGTATGGCCGAAATGTGGGAAAGTATAAGCATCATCAAACAAGCAATTAAAAACTTGCCTGATGGTCCTGTGCACGCCAATGTTCCGGAGTTTTTCCTACCTGCAAAAGAAGATGTATATAGCAAAATGGAAGCGTTGATCTATCACTTCAAAATTGTGATGGGAGAAACCGACATTCCGAAAGGCGAAGTATATCATGCGGTAGAAGGTGGTAATGGTGAATTAGGATTTTACCTCGTTAGTGATGGCGGACGTACACCCTTCCGTTTGCACTTCCGTCGTCCTTGTTTCATCTATTACCAAGCCTATCCAGAAATGATTACTGGAGGCATGTTGAGCGATGCCATTCTTACTATGAGTAGTATGAATGTGATCGCAGGAGAACTAGACGCATAAGACTTTAGAACAATAATAGCCCTCATATAAAAAATGGCTGCTCAAGAGATCAAATTTTCAGACGAAGCAATGAAGGTGGCACAGTCCATCATTCGTCGCTATCCTGAAGGAAAACAAAAAAGTGCATTGATTCCACTTTTGCACTTAGCACAAGCGGAGTTCGATGGTTGGTTGAGTCCCGAAACAATGGATTACGTTGCTTCCTTGCTCAACATCCAGTCCATCGAAGCATACGAAGTAGCATCGTTCTACTCCATGTTCAATCTGAAGCCAGTGGGTAAATGCCTCATTGAGGTGTGCCGTACGAGCTCTTGCTGGTTGATGGGCGCCGAAGATGTGGTACGCCATATCGAAACGCGTTTAAACATTAAGGATGGTCAAACCACCGCTGATGGCATGTTTACATTGAAAACTGTGGAATGCTTAGGTTCATGCGGAACAGCACCTATGCTTCAGTGTGGTGCCGACTTTTATGAAAATCTGACTTTGGAAAAAGTAGATCTACTGCTTGATAAAATGAAATCAGATGGTCGCAGAAGAACTTACCGCGATACCAATACTAAAATTCAAATCGACTAATAGCAGGAGAAGATGGGCAAGAAATTACTCTTAGAACACATTGACGTTCCCGGTATTCAGTCGTTGAATGTTTACCGTTCAAAAGGTGGATATAGCGCAATGGAAAAAGCGCTAAAAACCATGACTCCAGATCAAGTAGTAGAGGAAGTAAAAACATCTGGCCTTCGTGGTCGTGGTGGTGCAGGTTTCCCTACGGGTATGAAATGGAGCTTCCTCGCTAAGCCAGAAGGAGTGCCTCGCTATCTTGTTTGCAATGCTGACGAGTCAGAGCCCGGTACTTTCAAAGACCGTTATTTGATGGAACACATTCCTCATCTATTGATCGAAGGAATGATCACCGCTAGCTTCGCGCTCGGTGCCCGCACATCATACATTTATATCCGAGGTGAATATTTCTATGTGGCTCAAATTTTAGAGCGCGCTATTGCCGAAGCTTACGAATCAGGACTACTCGGTAAAAACATTCTCAATTCCGGTTTCGACCACGATTGTTATGTTCAAGTAGGAGCTGGTGCGTATATCTGTGGAGAAGAAACCGCTCTTCTTGAATCACTCGAAGGAAAACGCGGTAATCCTCGCATTAAGCCTCCATTCCCTGCAATCGCTGGTTTGTATGGCTGCCCAACTGTAGTTAACAACGTAGAAACCATTGCAGCAGTAGTTCCTATCGTTCGCGATGGTGGCGCTGCATATGCGGCGATCGGTGTAGGACGCAGCACAGGTACCAAATTGATTTCAGCGTCAGGACACATCAATAAACCAGGCGTATACGAAATTGAATTGGGAGTTCCTGTTGAAGAGTTCATCTATTCTGAGGAATACTGCGGAGGTATTCGCAATGGCAAAGAGCTCAAAGCAGTAGTTGCCGGAGGTTCTTCTGTGCCCATTTTGCCTGTACATTTAGTGACCAAAACAGCAGCTGGCGAAGCGCGTTTGATGACTTACGAAAGTCTTGCTGACGGTGGATTCGCAACTGGATCAATGCTCGGTTCTGGTGGATTCATCGTGATGGATGAAGATACCAGCATCGTGAAAAACCTTTGGAATTTCAGTCGTTTCTATCACCATGAAAGCTGCGGACAGTGCAGCCCCTGCCGTGAAGGTACCGGATGGATGGAGAAAATACTTCACAAAATTCTTCATGGTCATGGTCAACTTTCTGATGTGGATTTGCTTTGGGAAATTCAAAGTAAAATTGAAGGAAAAACGATTTGTCCCCTTGGTGATGCAGCAGCATGGCCCGTGGCAAGTGCTATCCGCCATTTCCGCGCCGAGTTTGAAGATTTCGTAAAACGTGGATCATCCATTAAAGATGTGAAGCACTACTACCGTATTAATAATTTACCAGAACCCGTAGCATAATGCCTAAGGTAACAATTGACGGAATTTCGATAGAGGTACCAGATGGTACTACCATTCTGCAAGCAGCACGAATGATTGGCGGTGACATTGTTCCACCTGCCATGTGTTATTATTCGAAATTGAAAACAAGCGGTGGATACTGCCGTACTTGTATTGTAAAGGTTTCTAAAGGATCTGAAAAAGATCCTCGCCCAATGCCAAAACCTGTAGCCTCATGCCGCACTACCGTAATGGATGGCATGGAAGTGGAAAACATTACTTCTCCAGAAGTAATTGAAGCCCGCGCGGGTGTAGTAGAATTTTTGCTTTTGAATCACCCTCTTGATTGCCCTGTGTGCGATCAGGCCGGCGAATGTCACTTGCAAGATTTATCATACGAGCATGGTAAAGCCAATACGCGATACGAATTCCCTCGCAGAGAATTTGAACGTCGCGATATCGGCGATAAAATTCAACTTCACATGAACCGTTGCATTCTATGCTACCGTTGTGTGAAAGTGGCCGATCAGCTCACGGATGGTCGTGTACACGGTGTAATCAACCGAGGCGAAGTTGCCGAAATCAGCACCTATATCGAAAATGCGATCGAGAATGATTTCTCAGGTAATATGGTAGATGTATGTCCTGTAGGCGCATTGACTGATAAAACCTTCCGCTTCCAAAGCCGCGTGTGGTACACCAAGCCTGTAGATGCTCACCGCGATTGCCCAACCTGCTGCGGTGAAGTACGCTTGTGGTACAAAGGCGACGATGTAGCACGCGTTACTGCTCGTAAAGATGCTTATGGTGAAGTAGCAGATACCAAAGACGGTAAAGCCGGCTGGATCTGCAATACATGTCGTTATGATAAAAAGAAAACCAGTGATTGGGTAATCGAAGGTCCTTCTCACATCGATCGTCACTCTGTGATTTCAGCTAACCACTACGAAAGTTTGAAATCGCTGAAAGCCACGCTCGATCGCCAGAAAAAAGCCATTCCGCACGGAACGAAAGTTACTCTCGGACATGGCGCACTTGATCCTAATAACGAAAGCAAACACTAAGAGAAATGGATCCAATGCTCGTATATAAAATCATCTTGTGTGTAGTGGTTTTCGCTATTTCACTTGGTGCTGCTGCCTATATGACCTGGGGAGAGCGCAAAATTGCGGCTATCCTTCAAGACCGTGTAGGTCCTAACCGCGCAGGTCCGCTCGGACTCTTGCAGCCTATTGCCGATGGTATCAAAATGTTCTTCAAAGAAGAAATGATACCTAACAAATCGAATAAGTGGTTATTCATTCTAGGTCCTTGCTTTTTCATGCTTACCGCATGTATGACCGGCGTTGTTATTCCATGGGGTGGCAATTTGGTGATTGGTGGTACCACTTACAGTTTACAAATCACCGACATCAATATTGGCTTGCTCTACCTTCTCGGGGTAGTATCTATTGGTGTTTATGGAATCATGATCGGTGGTTGGGCCTCTAACAACAAATACTCACTACTCGGTGCACTTCGCGCGTCATCGCAGATGATTTCTTACGAAGTAGCCATGGGTCTTGCATTGATTGCATTAGTGATGATCACTGGAACGTTGAAGATTGGTGATATTGTAAAAATGCAAGATGAAGGATTAGCAAATGTGGTGTACCAACCATTGGGCTTTATCATATTCATGATTTGCGCCTTTGCAGAAACCAACCGTGCACCATTTGACCTTCCCGAATCCGAATCCGAATTGGTAGGTGGTTACCACACTGAATATTCTTCCATGAAATTAGGATTCTTCCTATTTGCAGAATACATCAACATGTTTATCTCCTCTGCAGTAATGGCCTCGCTTTACTTCGGTGGATATAACTTCCCATTTCAACATGAACTTGGACTAGAAGGCAATGCGCTTTCCATTGTTCAAACACTTGTTTTCTTTGGAAAGATATTCATCTTCATTTTCATCTTCATGTGGGTACGTTGGACGCTTCCACGTTTCCGTTATGACCAATTGATGAACTTGGGGTGGAAAGTGCTTTTGCCTTTAGCAATCGCCAATATTTTCATCACTGGTTTGGTTATGTTTTTTATGGGTAAACTCGGATAATCACTATGGCACTTACCAATAGATCAAAAGTTGTTGTACCAAAAGAGCTCACTTTAGCTGAACGTCTTTATTTCCCTGCAATTCTCAAAGGGATGGTCATTACGCTTACACACATTTTTAAGCGTACACCAACAATTAAGTATCCAGAAAAAAAGCGCGAAATCGCTCCAGTATATCGTGGTCAACACGTATTAAAACGCGATGAAGCAGGTGCTGAACGCTGCACGGCATGCGGACTCTGCGCTGTTGCTTGTCCAGCAGAAGCCATTACTATGGAGGCTGCTGAACGCAAAAAAGGAGAAGAAAAACTTTTCCGCGAAGAGAAATATGCCCGCGTTTATGAAATCAACATGCTGCGCTGCATCTTCTGCGGACTGTGCGAAGAGGCATGTCCGAAAGAAGCTATTTTCCTCACCGATCGCATTGTACCAAGCTCATTCACCCGTGGTGAAGAAATTTTTGGTAAAGACAAATTGGTAGAAGAGGTAGACAACCGCGTTGATGTTACAAAACGTCAAACACCAGAGGTGCTCGCTTTCAAACAAGATAAGCGTCACTATCACAATCAAACTTTCCAAGACCGAATCTCACGCTAATGCTTACAGAATACGCCTTTTGGTTTTTATCTTTTGTAGCTGTATTCAGCGCCATTGCAGTATTGGTATCTCGCAATCCGGTGCACAGTGTACTCTACTTAGTAGTAACCTTTTTCGCTATCGCAGGACATTACTTCCTGCTGAATGCGCAATTTTTAGCCGCTGTGCACATCATTGTGTATGCTGGGGCTATCATGGTACTTTTTCTCTACTCCATCATGATGCTCAATCTCAATCAACTCGACGGCGAACGAAAATCGACCTGGATCAAATCTGCAGCGGTGATCGCCTCTGGTTCTTTGATGCTCGTGCTCGTAGCCGTTCTTCGCCGCACCGATGAGATGATTGCCATCGCTCCTCCTACGGAAGAAATCGGTTTAGTAGAAGTTTTGGGTAAAGCCCTTTACCGCGATTTCTTATTGCCATTTGAATTGGCCTCCATCCTCTTTCTCTCAGCGATGGTAGGTGCCGTTTACCTCAGTAAAAAAGAAGTAGCTACTCACTAACCTGCAACGCACTACACTATGGAATTACTTCCAAATATCACCGTCGATCATTACCTCTACCTCAGCGTGATTCTTTTCAGCCTTGGGGTATTTGGTGTAATCTATCGCCGAAATGCCATCTTGATGTTCATGAGCCTTGAACTAATGCTCAATGCCGTGAACCTCGCACTTGTAGCCTTCTCTAAACAATGGGGAGATACAGATGGCCAAATATTCGTGTTTTTCATTATGGTTGTTGCCGCTGCCGAAGTAGCAGTAGGTCTAGCCATCTTGATGATGCTTTACCGCAACATGCACACCACTGACACCGACGTACTCAATAAAATGAAGGGTTAATTCCCCCAGTTACTATGGAAAGACTCGTTTCACTTATTCCTCTATTCCCACTCATCGGGTTCTTATACATTACCTTTCTCGGAAAGGGATTGTCAAAGAATATGATCGGTGGTATCGCCTCTGGTGCAATTTTCCTTTCATTCATTACTTCTATTGCTGTTTTCTCCACTCAGCTTCATGGTGAGCATACCACCATTGTGAAAGTAATTGATTGGATTACCGCCGGTTCATTTGATGTAGATATTGCTTTCATTGTTGACCCTTTGAGCACCATCTATCTTCTCTTTATTACGGGCGTCGGATTCCTCATTCACGTTTACTCTGTGGGTTATATGCACGAAGATGAAGGGTTCAACCGCTTTATGGGTTACCTGAATTTGTTCGTGTTCTTCATGCTCATATTGGTGCTCGGTGATAGCTTCCTCACCATGTTCGTGGGTTGGGAAGGCGTGGGTGTTTGTTCATTCATGCTCATCGGCTTCTGGTATAAAGACATGAAAAATAATGATGCGGCGAAAAAAGCCTTCATCATCAACCGTATTGGTGACCTTGGATTTTTATTGGGTATGATGCTCATCTTCGGATGGTGTGGCACGCTCAACTATAATGAACTCTTTATTGAAGGTTCTGCTATTAGCAGCCTGAGCGGAGAAATGGCAACAGCTGCTGCTATTCTTCTATTCATCGGTGCTATGGGTAAAAGTGCTCAGCTTCCTTTGCATACTTGGCTTCCCGATGCCATGGCGGGTCCTACACCTGTATCTGCATTGATCCACGCCGCTACCATGGTTACCGCAGGTATTTATATGGTAGCTCGTAGCAGCGATCTGTTCGCTGTATCGGAAACAGCTTTGCAAGTGGTCACTTACGCTGGTGTGCTCACTGCATTGATGGGTGCCACCATCGCTCTCACGCAAAATGATATCAAAAAAGTTTTGGCCTACTCAACCGTAAGTCAACTTGGTTTCATGTTCGCTGCTCTCGGCATGGGGGCTTATTCCATCGCCGTTTTCCACGTAATAACGCACGCGTTTTTTAAAGCCCTTCTCTTCTTAGGTTCTGGTTCTGTGATCCATGCCATTGGTGGCGAACAAGATATTCGCCGCATGGGAGGTCTGAAGAAATATATGCCTGTTACTTATTGGACATTCCTCATCGGAACTTTGGCAATTGCGGGTATTTTCCCATTTGCGGGTTTTTTCTCAAAAGATCAAATCTTAGCACATGCCATGGAAAACAACCTTCCAGTTTTCATCCTCTTGATGTTCGCCTCAGCATGCACTGCCTTCTATATGTTCCGTATGTTCAGTCTTACTTTCCTCGGAAAATTCAGAGGCACACATGACCAAGAGCATCATTTGCATGAGTCGCCGAAGGTGATGACAATTCCATTGATCATTCTCGCCATTGCTTCTGTAGTGGGCGGCTTTATGGGATTCCCTCACGCCATCGGAGAAAGCATTGGTATTCACCATTGGCTCGATCATTTCCTAGAAGGTTCTGTAGTTATGCATGCTTCGCATATGTCGGCTGCTACCGAAACGATTCTCGCTTTAGTGGCTATGGCCATGGCCATCATTATGATTCTTTATGCGCGCAATGTTTATGTAACCAAAAACACCCGTGCACTAGAAGATGATGAAATCGAATCTGGATTGCACCACACCTTAGTCAACAAATATTGGTTTGATGAAATCTACGACGCCCTCATTCGTCGTCCAGTAGATAAACTATCTATTTGGTTGAATAAGTTCATTGAAAACAAATTAATCTCTGGCATCGTTGATGGCAGTGGTGATCTCACGCGCAACATCGGTGGTGTACTTCGCGGTATGCAATCAGGACAGCTGGTGACCTACATCCTCGCTATGATAGCCGGATTAATTGCCTTATTAGCCCTTTTCATCTAACCATTACTACTCATAAACCTGTAAGAAACTGATGCTTACAATAGCCCTTTTCGCAGTTCCCATCCTATTAGCTGGAGTCATCTTTTTGATGGGTGCTCAAAACGCAAAGAAGCTTGCCCTTGGTGCTGGTATCATTCAACTTATTCTTAGTTTGATTGCTTACCAACAACTTCAATCTGGCACAAGTACTTTGCTTTCATTCCAACAAATTTGGATCGAACCCATGGGAATGTCCATCGCCTTCAATACCGATGGCATTAGTATGGCGCTTATTCTTTTGGCCGGTGTGCTTTCTCCTTTGATCATTTATGCTTCATTCAACAAGGAGTTTAAAAATGCGCACATCTTTTATGGACTCATTTTGCTCATGATCGGAGCTATGATGGGTGCCTTTGTTGCTGCAGACGCGCTACTCTTCTATGTGTTCTATGAAGTTGCTTTGATTCCTATTTACTTCATTATTTTGATGTGGGGTCATGGCGACGATAAGGTGAAAGTAACCATGCGCTTTTTCCTTTACACCTTGTTTGGCTCTCTCTTTATGCTGGCTTCACTGATTTATGTGCAACAACACACTGCGCCTAAATCATTCGCATTTGATGCCATGTATGCCGCTGGACGCTCGTTAAGTTCAACAGAACAAGGATGGGTTTTTGCCGGAATCTTCTTGGCTTTCGCTGTAAAAATTCCTGTATTCCCCTTCCACTCTTGGCAGCCATCGACCTACCGCACGGCGCCAACTATTGGCACCATGTTGCTTGCTGGTATCATGCTGAAAATGGCTTCTTATGGACTTATTCGCCTTGCCTTACCAATGGCTCCGCAAGGCATTGCAGACCATGGCAACTGGGCTATTGTACTTTCAATAGTTGGTATTCTTTATGCCTCAGGTATGGCCATTGTTCAAAAGAACTACAAACTCCTCATCGCTTACTCTTCTATCGCTCACTTAGGGCTTCTTTCTGCCGGCATTCTTAGCGGCACCGAAGAAGGGATAGTAGGTGGTCTGTTCGAAATGCTCTCTCACGGTATTATTGCTGTGGGCTTATTCTTTGTAGTTGATATCATCGAAAGCCGCTTAGGTACACTCGATATGTCTAAAATGGGCGGTATACGCGAAGCCAATCCACTCTTTGCGTTCTTGTTCTTCGTCATCGTTATGGGCTCGGTTGCTTTGCCCTTTACTAGCGGTTTCGTAGGTGAATTCTTATTGCTACAAGGTCTTTCTAAATACGGCATGATTGCCGCTGGCTTTGCTGGTCTAACAGTTATCCTAGGAGCAGTGTACATGTTGCGCGCATTCCAAATGATGATGTTAGGTAGCCAAAAAGGAGAATTTGCACCGCTTACTCAACACGAAAAAACGGTACTTGTATGTGTAGTACTTCTTGTGGTGATTTTAGGTCTATATCCTGCACCTGTACTCAACCCAGCTAACCTGTCTTTACAAACCTTATTCGGAACTATACGCTGATGAAAGAGCTTCTCATCACCTCGCTTCTTGGCCTTGCCGTGCTTGGCCTTGACATATTGAAACTGCGCAAACTCATTTTCCCAGTTATACTGCTCGCCCTTCTAGGTTTGCTAGCTTGTGTAGGCATGGATTGGGGACACAACGAAAATCCGTTCACCAACAACATGTTGCTGTTCGACAATTTCGCACTTGGATTTACTGCCGTACTCACTCTTCTTACCTTCTTTTGGTTTTTGCTCACTCGCGATTATTTCGCTACGCACAAAGGCCAAGTGGATATGTACTCGCTCGCGCTGTTCAGCTTGTGCGGCGCAGTAGTGCTTACCGCTTACACCAACCTTGTTATGCTTTTCCTTGGTATAGAAATTCTATCTATTCCACTCTACGTTTTAGCCGCAAGTAAAAAAGGCGATGAAAAATCAAATGAAGCCGGCTTCAAGTACTTCTTCTTGGGCTCATTGGCTTCTGCCATTTTGTTGTTTGGTATTGCCTTGGTTTATGGTAGCACTGGCACCTTCGATACTAACGTGCTTCAAGCAGCATTAGAAGATCTAGGTCAAATGCCGCATCAAATGTTGATCGGAGCTATTATGATCTTTATTGGTTTTGCCTTCAAAGTGTCTGCTGCTCCTTTCCACTTCTGGGCTCCTGACGTATATCAAGGCACTCCTACGCCTATCACTGCCCTCATGGCAACGGTAGTTAAAGGTGCCGCTTTTGCCGCTCTTCTCCGTCTGTTTGGCGGCGCTCTCCTTCCTGCTTTGGACACCATGAGCGGCGTTATCGCCTTTGTGGCCGTGCTTACTCTGATCGTTGCCAACACCATTGCTGCGGTCCAAACCAATAGCAAACGCCTGTTAGCCTACTCTTCTATTTCTCATGCTGGATTTATGCTAGGCGCTGTTCTTACTGCCAATAGCACCAATCCTAAGGTGATGATCTATTATGTTCTAGCATACGGTATCGCGAGCTTAACTTCTTTCAGCATCCTTCATCATGTTTCTCAATCACAAAATGATGCGGAAGAAATGGACATTTTCAAAGGCCTCGTGAAACGAAATCCAATTATGGCAGGTGCCATGACCCTTTCTCTGTTGAGCATGGCTGGTATTCCTCCTCTCAGCGGATTTTTAGCTAAGTACTTCGTGATTACCGATGTGATGGCTGCCGGACATACCGGATTGGTGATCATCATGATCCTCTCTTCGGTTATCGGTGTTTACTACTACCTCAAAGTAATCGTTGCGATGTTTACTCCACTAGAAAATGCAGGCCGCATTGTGGTTTCTTCAACACAGCAGTTCGTATTGATTCTTCTTTCTGTTTTAATGATTGGCTTGTTCTTCGCAGCTGGTCTGGTAGAAATACTTTTCTAAGAATAGTTTTCTTAGTTCCACGAAAAGCTCATTTAAGCTAAAGTCATCTTTAGATTAAATGAGCTTTTGTGTGTAGTTACCACGCTTCTGAATCTTCACATCTTGAAGCATTGACGACTTAATGTTCAACTGAACAAAGTAGCTTTTACGTTCTCCAAACGGAACGTAATTGGCCGACAGTTCCCAACAGTGTAAGTCCCAATGCAACCCGAAGTTGGAAGTCGTTACTTTACCCATTGCAATATCATAGTTGGTCAAAAAGTTGACATGCCATTTGGCAAAAATTCTAAAGTCTCCGGCAAATGCAATGGTATGTGTAACGCGCAACGTATCGGCTTGTTTGCTGCGATCAAATACACGATCCAATCCCAAATTATAATCCATTCGCAAATTCCACGGTATCGTAAAGTCGATATTGTTCGTGGAAGTGGACTGTAAATTTTGCTGACTTGCAATGGGCGTTTGCGCTTGTCCATCTTCATTATCGCCCGTCTTGTTACCGCCACTAAAGTTGAAGCTAAGCGCAAGCGTTGTGCCTTCCTGACGCAATAATTTACCTTGACTTCTCCACATGGTCTCATTGACCTCACGCCCCAAGGTATCACGATCATATAAGCTGTATGTACTCGTATAATTGAGTGTTACATTCTTGGCTATCGTAGTAAAGGCGGACATATTCAAATTACTCCAGTTGAGCGAATCGCGCAATAAATTGTTGCTCATTCGCATATTCCAACCCTCTATAATCTTCACTTTTTTATACGCCACCTTTGCCGAAGATTTATCTCGAATCTTCGCCTCTATGTTTTGGTTCAAACCAAGGTTGATACTAGCCGCCTCTATGCTCGATGATGGACTAAATCGACCTGCCTGAAATTCAGTGTAGCCTACTCGGTTTCCCTCATCATCATAATAACCGTAACGCACGAAATTGGTATATGGCGTATAGCTCAAACCAGCGCTAGGTTGCACCATGTGCCGAATCGCCTTGAGTGTTTTTGACTTGCCAAATGTGTAGGTTCCATAAAGTCGTGTATTGGCGGTAAGACTAGCGTTCCAGTTACCACCATAACGAACTCCCTGCACGGTGTCCAATTTTTCATATCCTAAATCTTCATCAAAAATGGGAGCCACATGCTTGAAGGTCATTACCCCACTGTAATTCGCTGATGGATTTAAGGTTAAATAAGGCCCTAGTTTCCAAGATGTACTAGCCGTGCTCGAGAAACGTGCACCCGTTTGTGCTTTTCTCATCAACTGCTCCAATCGTGCTATCTGAAGGTCTTGCTCTTTCGTATTGATATAATTCTCAACGGCCATTACCCCATTGATCCCAATGGGTGCTTTTGGAAATATTTTTTCCAAGAGATTAATACGCGAAAGATTCACTGTAGCGGATGGCAAAGTCATTTGCACCTGACGGGTCTGCACATTCTGAGTGTGGTTAGCCGAAAGAGCCAAAGAATAAGGCTTGCCCGGAAATGTTTTTCCATACTGCACCGCACTATTAAATGTACTGGTTAAGAAGTCCTGCTGCGTGCTATTCAGGTTGTTACGGAAGTTTTGACTGCTTCCCATATTCACCGAAGCACTGAAAGTAGTGTTCGGACGTGCCTTGTTGTCCTGGCGGTGGTTCCAGTAAATATTAAATGTCTCCTGCTGGAAATACGAAGGCAATTCTTGTAGCCCCAATTTATTTACCGTACGTGTCAATCGAAAACTACCATCGTATTTATATCGTTTTTTGTAATTGGTCCAACTCTGTACTGACCACGACCCTCGCGTATAAATATCGAACAATAGCTTGGTCTCTAAATGTTGGTTAAACGGTATGTAATAACCCAATTCCTTCAAAAAGAATCCCCGATCGCCGGCATTTCCATAACCCGGCAGTAATAAACCGTGCGTGCTTTCCTTTTTATTGGGAAAAAAACCAAATGGCAAAGCCAGCGGTGTAGGCACTTTACCCACTTTCATATACAGCGGCCCTGAAACCACTTTTTCATTGGGAATGACAATGGCTTTTGTCAATCGAAAATGATAGTGCGGTTTCTCTTTGTCGCAGGTAGTAAACATACCCTGCGCCATGTGAATCCAATTGTTATCCTGCTTTTTTGAAACTCCCGCGATCAAGTAGGCCTCCCCTTCTTGGGTGCGCGCCCCATAGCTAATCCCTTTTTTTGTTTTGAAATTATACCCCAATGAATCTTCGGTAAATTCATTTGCTCCCTCTTTAAATAGTGGTCGCCCAATAGTGGCCTGCCCCGTGCTATCCGCCATTCCTCGAGCAAAGGCTGTATTTTCTTCAAATGAAAAACGTATAAATGCGGCCGTCACCTGCAAATCGCCATACTTCACATAGGACTCTGGACCATAGAGATACACGGTGCTATTGACCAAGTCCATCACGGTACTGTCTTTGCCATAGTAAGTTACTGGCTCAGAAAACTCAATACTTTCCTCTTGGGGTGAAATAGAATCGACAACACTTGCGTTAACGGCTATAGAATCCGCTTGGGCGCGCGAAGTGAGTGCTGTGATTATCAACACGCCCACGAGGATAATTGAATAGAGGCCGCCTCTCATGCCAAGATTGAAAAAAATACTTTTGTATTATGTGGAAATTCGGTGCCAAAGCTATGCATAACCTTTCAACCTCCAAGCAATCTGACACGGGCAAGAAACGCATCATTGTCGTTTTTCTTGCCTTGGCTGCCATTTTTATTGCCGCCAGCACCAAACCTGTGAAGGATCCGAGTAAAACCTTCACCCTCGTGCTTGACGCCGGACACGGAGGTAAAGACCCCGGTAACCTAGGCACTGGAAACCACAAAAAGACCGAAAAAGACATTTCCCTCGACGTGGTGCTCGAATTAGGAAAGTTTATCGAAGAAGCCTATCCTGACGTCGAAATCGTCTATACGCGATCTACCGACATCTTCCCTACACTCAAGGAACGCGTGGATATTGCGAATAAATCAAAGGCCGACCTTTTCATTTCGGTTCACTGCAATGCCAATGACAACAAAGAAGCCTACGGTGCCGAAACTTTTGTCATGGGATTACACAAATCCGAAGAAAGCTTGAAAACAGCTATGCGTGAAAACGCGTCTATCTTCCTTGAAGAAAACCACGAAAACGATTACGCAGGTTTCGATCCCAATAACCCAGATACCTATATCGCGATGAGTCTACGAGAAAATATTTTTCTCGATCACAGCCTCAATCTCGCTAAAAAGGTGCAAGACCAATTCCGCACTCGTGTAGGACGAAAAGACCGCGGAGTAAAACAAGCGGGTTATTATGTGATCAGTTTCACCAATATGCCGAGCGTATTGATCGAACTAGGGTTTCTAACCAACTCTGCAGAGGAAAATTTCTTGCATTCTAAAGAGGGTAAAAACTATATGTCTTCTGCCATCTTCCGCGCCTTCAAAGAGTTCCGCGAAAAGATTGATTCGGGCAAAGGCCAGTCTATTCCTCAAAACCAAGCCATTAAAGTACCCACCGACGATAAAAGCACCCCCAACGCAAGCGCTAACCCAACGGCGAATAACAACACCGCTAAAGATGCTCAGGGTATTATTTGGAGAGAAGTGCCCACGGGTATAAAATACCAGGTACAACTGCTCACCGCAAACAAACAAGTGAGCAAAAAATCACCCGAACTGAAAGGCCTTACGCGAGTAGATGAAATTGCCGCGAATGGCGTTTATAAATACTTTGCGGGCAGCACCGCGAGTTACCGCGAGGCCAAAGCCAACCTGCAAATTGTTAAAGACAAAGGCTTCAAAGATGCTTTTATCGTAGCTTTCGAAAACGGTAAAAAAATCGACCTCAACCAAGCCATCGCCAAAAGCAACCAATAATGAAAGTATCTAGAGAATTTTTAATCGGTGTAGTGGTTGTAGGCGCTATTGCCCTTTTATATATCGGCATCAATTTTTTAAAGGGCGTCAATCTCTTTGCGCGTCAAAAAAAATTCTACGCCGTTTATGAAAACGTTGCCGGCATCGTTCCTTCAAACGCGGTTATTCTCAATGGATACAAAATTGGCACTGTTTCCAATGTCGAAATGAATTCTTCTGGAAATGGAACCCTAGTAGTAGAAGTAGTCATCAACGACGCTAACCTCAGTATTCCGGCTGATACGAAGTTGCAAATTTTTGACGCCGATCTCTTTGGTGGAAAAGCCATTCAAATTATGCTCGGAGACAGCACTGTTCTCGCTGAAAACAAAGACACGCTTCAAGGTTTTGTAGCTCTTGGCCTTACGGAAACCATCAAAAATGAAATAGAGCCACTGAAACAAAAAACCAGTGATCTTTTTGCCACCGTGGACAGTGTGCTCAGTGGATTAAACGGCATGTTTCAGGGAAACTCCGCCAAAGGTCTTCCCGCCATTTTTGAAAGCGTTAAAAACACGATGAGCAACCTGGAAAATACTTCCCAATCGCTCAATGACTTGCTTGTCAAAAACAATCCCAAAATAAGCTCTATCCTCGACAATGTTAACTCCATCAGTTCCAACCTGAAGGACAATAACGAGGAGCTTTCTAATGTGATCAAAAACGCCAATAGCATATCCGATTCGCTTGCCAAGCTCAATCTAGCAGCCACTATGCTCAAAGTTGATCGAGCTCTTGGCGATTTTGAACTTATTCTCAATAAAGTCAATAATGGCGAAGGTTCCTTGGGCCAACTGGTTAACAATGACAGTTTGCACACTGAATTGGTGAACGCCTCTCATAGCCTCGACCTTTTGCTCGACGATATGCGCACTCATCCTAAGCGCTATCTCAGCTTCTCACTTATCAGCCGTCGCGAACGTGCAGAACTCTCCAAGCGTGAGCTAGAGCAGATTCGCACCGAAATAGACGAGCTCATTAAAGAGAAAGAAGCCAAAGGCGAAAAGTAAGCTCCTTCTCCTTTTTACTGTAATTCACAATGGACCGCTCCTTTGTGAATCATTTTTGTGGTGTTTCACGCCAAAGAACTGTATTTTTGAAAGCTTAAAGACCTTATAAACCTATGATCGCTCAGGTTATCTTTTTGGTATTACTCGGTGTTGCCTCCTTTTTCGCTTACAAACGCTTTGTTTTTGTAAAAAGAAATATTCTTCTCGGCAGAAATGTTGAAGTAGGTGGCGATAAAAATCAACGTTGGAACACCATGTTCCGCGTTGCTCTTGGACAAGGAAAAATGTTCAGCCGCCCTTTCGCTGCGGTAATGCACGTTTTTATCTATGTCGGTTTCATTATTATCAATATTGAAGTCATCGAAATTATTGTCGATGGCATCTTCGGCACGCACCGCTTTTTAAGCTTCCTCGGTGGATTTTACAACTTCCTCATTGGCAGCTTCGAAGTATTGGCCTTCTTAGTACTGGTTTCATGTGTAGCCTTTTTCTCCAGAAGGAACATCATCAAACTTCGCCGTTTCTGGATGCCAGAAATGACCGCTTGGCCAAGAAATGATGCCAACATCATTCTGATAACTGAAATTCTCTTGATGACCGCATTCCTTTTCATGAATGCTGCCGATTATCAATTGCAATTGAATCAAAACGAACATTACGCCCACGGCAATCACTTGCTCGGTGCTTTTCCAATTTCTTCTCACCTCACCGCCATCATCGGAAATATGTCCGATGCTTCATTAATCATGATCGAACGCGGATGTTGGTGGTTTCACATCATCGGTATTCTAGCGTTTACGGTGTACCTCACCTACTCCAAGCACTTGCACATCATCCTCGCTTTCCCCAATACTTATTACTCTAAACTGCAAAATGCGGGTTCGTTTAACAACCTCGAATCGGTGACCCGCGAAGTAAAGTTGATGATGGATCCCAATGCCGATCCCTATGCCGCTGCGCCAGCCACTGACGCACCTCAGCGCTTTGGAGCAAAAGATGTATTCGATTTGTCATGGGTGCAATTGATGAGCGCTTACTCGTGCACAGAGTGCGGCCGCTGTACATCTGCTTGTCCTGCTAACCAAACAGGAAAGCTACTTTCACCGCGTAAAATAATGATGGACACCCGCGATCGACTCGAGGCCGTAGGTACCGCCATGGATAGCAACAATGGTCAATGGCAAGACGATGGTAAATCGCTCATTCGTGATTACATCTCTGAAGAAGAAATTTGGGCGTGCACTACATGTAACGCCTGCACAGATGCTTGTCCGGTGAACATCAATCCTATGGAAATCATCGTAGATCTTCGTCGCTACTTGATCATGGAAGAATCAAAATCGCCCGATAGCATTACCGCTATGTTCAATAACATTGAAAACAACGGAGCTCCTTGGGCATTCTCTCCTGCAGACCGCGGCAACTGGGCAAACAACTAATTTTTTTCCAAGATGGTAGAGTTACTTGATGCAGAAGAAAACGGAAAAAAAATTTCCCCTGTACTTCCCGAACACATCAAAAATTTTTTGATTGATATCGATGGTACAGTAGGCGAAGATATTCCCAACGAAGAACCCGAGCGCATGGAAGATGCCGCGGTATTTCCCGATGCATTAGCCAAGTGCAATCAATGGTACGCAGAAGGACATGTCATCTTCTTTTTTACCTCACGCACGGAAGCTCATCGCGAAGTAACGGAACGTTGGTTGAAGAAAAGTGGATTCAATTACCACGGCATCATTTTCGGAAAACCGCGCGGTGGTAATTACCATTGGATAGACAACCACATGGTGCGCGCCACTCGCTTCGAAGGAAAATTTACCGACCTGGTAGAAAAAGAAATGACCATCCAGGTTTTCAAATCAGAAGAATAAAAACTTAGGAAAAAAAACTCATCTATATGAGCACCTTGAATATCCGTACAATGGCTGATTTTATGGCAGCAGGCGAAGCTCCAGAAGTTCTCTTTTGGGTAGGCTGCGCAGGTAGTTTCGACGATCGCGCCAAAAAAATCACCAAAGCCATTGCCAAAATTTTACAACACTGCCAAGTGTCCTTCGCTATTCTAGGCGCTGAAGAAACGTGCACAGGCGACCCTGCTAAACGAGCAGGTAACGAATTCCTCTTCCAAATGATGGCGATGCAAAACATTGCCGTACTCAATGGTTATGAGGTGAAAAAAATCGTGACTGGATGCCCGCACTGTTTCAACACGCTGAAAAACGAATACCCCGAATTAGGTGGAACCTATGAAGTGGTGCATCATACACAATTGATCAACGAGCTCATCCAAGCTGGTAAGCTCACCATCGAAGACAACGAAGCTTTCAAAGGAAAACGTATCACCTTCCACGATCCATGTTACCTCGGCAGAGGAAACAATGTGTACGAAGCCCCACGTGAAGTGCTTCAAAAACTGGATGCGGAATTAGTAGAAATGAAACGTTGCCGTACCAACGGACTGTGCTGCGGTGCAGGTGGTGCGCAAATGTTTAAAGAAGCCGAAAAAGGAAACAAAGAAGTAAACGTAGAACGCACAGAAGATGCAATCGAAGTAAAACCGCACTTCATTGCAACTGGTTGCCCATTTTGCAATACCATGATGACGGATGGTGTAAAACACTTCGAAAAAGAAAACGACATCAAAGTACAAGATATCGCAGAACTCATAGCTGCTGCGGCCGATCTATAGAACCTCACTACACTAGCTATCTAATAACATTCAATCATGAAACTACTCGAAGGAAAAGTTGCCTTGATCACTGGTGCCTCTCGTGGCATCGGAAAAGGTATCGCTGAGCTTTTTGTTGCTCAAGGTGCTACTGTCATTTTCACTTATGCTTCTTCGGAAGAAAAAGCTCGCGCTTTTGAAGCCGAATTGGCAGCAAAAGGCGGGAAAGCAAAAGGATATAAAAGTGATGCCGCTAACTATGAAGCTGCTCACCAACTCGTAGATACCATCGTAGCCGAATTCGGAACCATCGATATTCTCGTGAACAACGCGGGTATCACTCGCGATACACTCCTCATGCGCATGAGTGAAGAACAGTGGGATGAGGTGATGCAAGTAAACTTGAAATCAGTATTTAACCTCACGAAAGCGGTGATTAAACCTATGCTGAAAGCAAAATCAGGTTCTATCATCAACATGAGTTCTGTAGTTGGAGTAAAAGGCAATGCTGGACAAGCCAACTATGCTGCATCAAAAGCGGGTATCATCGGCTTTACCAAAAGCGTAGCTGCCGAATTGGGTTCACGCAACATCCGCTGCAACGCCATCGCACCAGGTTTCATTGAAACAGAAATGACTGGCGCTCTCGATGAAAAGGTTGTGCAAGAATGGCGCAATGCTATTCCGCTTAAACGCGGCGGTAGCCCAGAAGACGTAGCCAATGCTACTCTTTTCCTCGCTTCTAACATGAGCGCCTACATCACCGGCCAAACACTTCACGTGTGTGGCGGTATGCTCATGTAATACTTTAGGATTTTTTATTACCCAAAACTTTCAATAAACCTGAAAGTTTTGGGTTCTTTGTTTTTCATTGTTCTAATTTCAGCCGACGCTTGAGCATCTTAACTACATATTCTCC
>JBDKGH010000134.1:0-12731 GCA_039798265.1 Bacteroidota bacterium
CCGTTATACGTTCAAACAAACGACCATAAGGAATGAACTTGAGTTTATTCGCTTCTTGATAACGGGCCGTTCCACCGTATCCTGCGAGTACTACATTTCTTGGATTCCACGTAATTTTATATTTCCATGGATTATTATCACTTTCTGGAGCAATGAGGCCACCAGTAAACGATTCAAAACTTTCTAATTGACCGCCTTTTGCCTTTATTTCATCAATAATGCGCATAGCAGACATATGATCAATGCCCGGATCTACGCCCATTTCGTTGAGCAAGAGAATGCCCGCATCTTTTGCGGCAGCATCCAGTGGCCACATATCATCTGCCACATAACTAGGCGTGATAACCGATTTCTTCAAATCGATACAATCTTTAGCCACGGCCACGTGCATAGTGGCGGGGAGCATGGAGATCACCAAATCCGATTGGGCGATGGCTTCTCTTCGTTTTTCGACGTCAGAGGCATTTAGGACAAAAGCTTCACCATAAGGGCTTCCGGCCAATTTTGCTTGAGCGAATGCCAAGTCCAAATCACCCACTCGAATAAGCCAGTTTTCAGTAGGTGCATACCGGAGCAGATAACGAATCAATTCAGAGCTACTGCGGCCTGCGCCAATAATGAGGATAACCTTTTTGTCCATAAAAACACGATATTACGCTTGCGGCCCCAAAAGTAGAATAATAGCGGAGCCATTTTTTTTTCTTTCTCAATAATTGAACAATCTCGGAATTAGCTCGCTAGCATAGAGCCACTTAACCCGTGAGCTCGGACCGTTTGAAATGTTAAAAGGTCAGATCATCTTTTTTTTTGGCACAACCTTCGCAAAGCGCGAAACACTAACTATTTTTAACCCGCTAAAAACAAGGCAAATGAAACAACTATTTACACTTTTCGCTGGAATAACATTATCAATAGCGGCCCAAGCTCAAGCTGCCCAAGCAGTAGTATTTGCAGAGGGCGGTGAAAAATTCACCCTTATCCTCAATGGTGAAAAACAAAACGACGCGCCAGCAGTCAATGTGAAAGCAAAAAACCTCACCAACGAATTTTACCAAGCTCGTATCGATTTCGAAGAGGCTACTTTGCCTGACTTCAGCAACAATAACTTTATGGTAAAACAAGGTATGGAATCTACCTATGTTGTGAAGAAAAACAAAAAAGGTGAGTATGTGTTGCGTTGGGCTTCTGAAGCTCCTATTAGCAATGCCACTGCAGCTACTCCGAACACAAGTGCAACCGATCAAGTTAAAAACTATGCAATAGCTGACGATGAACACGCAGCACCTACAGGTAGCACTACAACCGTAACCGGTGGCACTACCGGCGGAAATGTAACCATGAACACCAACGTTGGTGCCTCAGGAATGGGCGTAAATCAATCCGTTACCGTTACTGAAACAACTAAAACCACTACAAGTAAACCTGCGTCAACCGGCACTACTGGCGGCAATGTAACCATGAACGTGGGTGTTCCAGGCGTAAACATGGGCATCAATATGACCGTAACTGATGCCACCATGGATGTAGAAGAGTCACATACCTCTACCACCGTTACCACTACCACCACTACTACTACCACTGCACAACCAAAACCAGCGCCAGCTCCCCAGCCCGTAGTGCAACCAGCGCGTCCGGCGGTGCGTGAAGAAGTTGTGGTAACTCAAGCTCCTGCTGGAGGTTGCATTCGTCAAATGGACGCTACGTCTTTTACCAATGCCAAAAAGAGCATTTCTGACAAAGGATTTGATGACACCCGTTTGACCATCGCCAAACAAGTGACCAAAGCAAACTGTCTCACGTGCGCTCAAATTGTAGAAATCTGCAATGTATTTGCCTTCGAAGAAAGCAAATTAGAATATGCAAAATTTGCGTATGATCACTGCTTCGATCCAAACAACTACTACATGGTCAACGATGTATTCTCTTTTGAGAGTTCAATGGAAGAGTTGACCAAGTACGTTGAATCTAAATAATCGCATTTCCTTCGGGATGAAGCATTGCCGAAGGTGAACACGACACCTTCGGCATTATTTTTTCCAATCTCTTAAAGTCTCGTTTATGAAACACATTTACACCCTTCTTTTCTCAGCCTTGGTGCTTGTCTCGGCTTGCCAGACCAGTAAGCACTTTACCAAGCTCGGCGCTAAGCAAGAGGAAGCGGGCTTAGTAAATGAAGCTGCTGCTAGCTATTATTCAGCGCTCGTTAAAAAAAGAAATAACGTCGATGCTCAAATCGGCATGAAGAAGACTGGTCAGTTAGTGCTGAACAACTTGCTCAGTGAATTTTCACGCAATGCTAGCTTTGGTACAAAAAAAGACGCTGTTTATTCGTTTCACACCGCACGCGATTACCGCGATAAAATTAGAGGAGTAGGCATTGAACTGCAGTTGGCTGATTTTTATATCACCGATTACGAAAAAACAAAATCAGCTTACCTCACTGATCTATACAACGAAGGAACAACTTTGCTCGAGCAAGAAAAGTACAAAGACGCCGAAGTAAAATTCAATGAAATCAAACGTCTCGACCCGAATTTTAAAGATGCCCAAGACTTAGGCGAAATGGCGGTATTAGAACCTTTGTATATCTCGGGCAACAGTGAATTTAACCTCGGGCACTACCGAGCAGCCTATGGTTATTTCAATCAAATTACCACCAAACGTTCCGATTACAAAGACGTAGTGGATTTGAAAAAGAAGTGCATCGAAAAAGGACGTTACACCATTGCATTACTCCCTTTTAACAATGCTACTACTACCCCAGGCTTGGACGCTCGCATTTCTGCCTACGCGTTAGAAGCACTCACTTCTATTAACGATCCCTTCTTACGCATTGTTGACCGCGAAAACATGCAAGCTATTTTGCAAGAGCAAAAATTACAATTGAGCGGCGTTATTGATGATGCCACCGCTGTAGAAGTAGGCGAACTCGTAGGCGCACAAGCGATACTCACCGGTACGGTCATCAATTACTCGGTAAAAACAGGATTGATGCGTCCTGCTCAGCGCAACGCATACGCGAGTTATTCTGTGAAAAAACTGAATGAAGTAGATGGCAAATACTATTTCGAAACTCGCTATAAACCGACCACCTACACCGAGTATTACAACAACAGTTCATGCACCATTGGTTTTCAGTACAAGCTGATCAACCTAAGTACAGGAGAAATTCTGCAGACTGAAATTTTAAACAAAACAGCCAACGACGAAATATTATATGCCCGCTATGAAGGAAATGCCAACGAGCTTTTCCCAGCTTCTGCGAATGGTGTAAATATGAATCCGAATGACCGTCAAGCCTTGATGACTATGCTGAATGGACGTCAGCAGCTCAAATCAGGAGATGATTTGGCTAACAACCTACTGATTGAAATTGGTGGTCAGTTATCCAAGCAAATTGGAATGAAAGTGACCCAAATTGTAAAATAAAGACATGAAATTGCGCTACACCCTTTTACTACTTCTCAGCGCACTGCTGGGATGTTTGTTGCCAGGATGCGGCGATAAACAAACCGTGGCCACACCTGAAAAACCAGTGGCCACTCGCCCACAGTGGATAGATGCGCGCCCCTTCAATAGCGCCTATTATATTGGTATTGGTAACTGCAGTAAAACTGCACAGCCGCTCGATTATCAAAACATCGCGAAGAAAAATGCACTCAACGATATGGCCACTGAAATCAGTGTTCGTGTTCAGGGAAGTACATTTTTGAATTCGATGGAAGTGAATAGAAACTTCAGTGAAGAGTTCATTTCAACCATCAACACTACCACCAACGAACAAATAGAGGATTACGAAATTGCCGGAACTTGGGAAACTGAAAAGGAATTTTGGGTGTACTACCGACTCAATAAGGCTCAATACCAAGCCAAGAAAGCGGAAAAAAAGAACCAAGTATTGCGTTCGGCTTATGACTTTTATTTGAAAGGATTAGATGCCGAGAACACGAATAATCTGTCAGCCGCAATTGACTTATATCTCCGTGGCTTGGTGGCTATGAAAAACTACTGGGCAGAAGTCAACGAATTCCAATCGGAACAAGGTAATATATACCTCGACAATGAACTTTACGCAGCCATGCGCCGCTGTATTACAGGAATAAGTCTGCAATCTAACTTAGAAAAAATCACTCTTTCCTCTGCCAACAATTACAGTGAGAAGGCAACCATTACTGCTTTATACAATGGCAAGCCCGTGAAAGGAGTTGAAATCGTTTACAACTACAAGAAAGAAAAATACATGAAGCCCCGCACCGTTCTTTCGGACGACAAAGGCAATGTATTAGCGGAAGTGGACAATGTATCTACCTTCGAAAAGAACAATACACTCGATGTACTTATTGGAATAGAAGCCCTGATTCCAAAAGACTTAGATCAACGCATCACCGAGGGTTTGCTCAAAGGTTTGCGCACCGATAGTCGCAAGATTCCCATTGAACTGTTATCGCCTACCATTAGTGTTGCCTCTTTAGAGAAAACACTTGGAGAAGAAACCGGTGGAGCCACCTTATTGAGCGCTATGAAAGCCGAACTCAGCAAACGGGGAATGCGCATTGTGACAGGAGCAACGGAAGCCAATTACACCATAAACATTCAATCCAATACCACCGCCGGAGGTACCACACAGGGATTCATTCTCGCATTTTTAGAAATGAATGTAACGGTCAAAAATACTAAAACAGGCGAGATCATTTTTCAAGATGCCACAAGCTCTATGAAAGGCGTGCAGCTCACCATCGAAGGAGCCAGCATAGATGCCTATAAAAAAGGAAAGGAAAAAATTGAAAATCAATTAGCCGCTGCAATAGTCGATGCTATTTTGTAGTTTTGGCATGATAAATGGAAATTCGAAAAACAAGAAGAACAACAAACAGTTCGATAAACTAGTATAAACAAACCAAAACAACGCATATGAAACGTTTTACTCTCATTCTATTAGTAGCCGGAGTAGCCATCTTCGGAGCAAGCTGTGGCAAAAAGAAAAAAGCTGCTGCTGAAACCCCAAAACCAACTGGCGAAGTACTCATCAATGAATACTGCACTGGATCTGATTATGCTAGTACAAAGGATGCCTTCCGCGCTACAGCAACCGGTGAAAGTACCGACCGCGAAACGGCTAAGAAAAAAGCTCGCAGCAATGCTCAAGCTGAATTAGCAAAAACCATCAACACAACCATGAAAATTGTTGGTGACAACTACGTAAATTCAACTGAGTTTAACAACAAAGAAGAAGTAACTGAGACCTTCCAAGAAATGGCTCGTACTTTAGTTGATCAAGAGTTGAAAGGTGCTATTGAGATTTGTGAAAAATTGACTCAGCGCGACGGTGTATACGTTAGCTATGTAGCTCTTGAGCTTTCTGGTTCTAAAATCGCTGATGCTTACAACGCAGGTTTGAGCCAAAACGAAAAGTTGAAAGCAGATTACAACTACGAAAAGTTCAAAGAAACATTCGAGAAAGAAATGCAAAAAATGGCTGACGAGCGTAAATAATCGTTGGATCTAAAGCATAAAAAAAACCCCGATTCGTCGGGGTTTTTTATTGTCTATCTTTTACTGATTACGCTGTCATGCGAGCGTTCAGCTCCGCATCGATCGCATCTAAGAAATCTTCCGTAGTTAAGTAGTGTGAATCATTGGTTTTATCACCATGAATGCATACTGCCAAATCTTTGGTCATTTTGCCCGCCTCAACGAGGTCAACACACACCTTCTCGAGGGTTTCTGCGAAACGGATCAACTCTGGGTTGTTATCCAATTTACCGCGGAAGGCCAAACCTTGAGTCCATGCGAAAATAGACGCGATGGGGTTAGTTGAAGTTTTTTTACCTTGTTGATATTGACGGTAGTGACGGGTTACAGTACCGTGAGCAGCCTCGGCTTCCATGGTTTTTCCGTCAGGGGTAATCAATGCAGAGGTCATTAAGCCTAAAGATCCAAAGCCTTGAGCTACGATATCTGACTGAACATCTCCATCGTAGTTTTTACAGGCCCACACAAATCCTCCATCGCTCTTTAAGCAGTAGGCAACCATATCGTCAATCAAACGGTGCTCATAAGTGATACCCAATTCATCGAATTGAGATTTGAATTCGTTTTGATAAACCTCTTCGAAGATATCTTTGAAACGACCATCATAGGCTTTCAAAATTGTATTTTTAGAAGAGAAGTAAAGATTCCACTTACGTTGAATAGCCTGATTCATGCAGCTGCGCGCGAAGCCATAAATGGATTCATCTGTGTTATACATGCTCAAAGCCACACCATCTCCTTCGAAGTTATATACTTCCCAAGTTTTTGTTTCACCACCATCTTCTGGGGTGAAAGACATGGTCAACTTACCTTTTCCTTTGATAACGGCGTCAGTAGCGCGGTATTGATCACCAAAGGCATGACGACCGATATTGATGGGTTTGGTCCAGCCTGGAACTAAGCGAGGAACATTGGTACAAATGATTGGCTCGCGGAAAACAGTACCACCGATGATGTTACGGATAGTTCCATTGGGGCTTTTCCACATTTTTTTCAAACCAAATTCCTTCACGCGTGCCTCATCAGGAGTGATGGTTGCACATTTTACGGCAACATTATATTTCAAAGTAGCTTCGGCCGCCTCCACCGTAACGCGGTCTTCTGTGGCGTCACGGTTTTCGATACCCAAGTCATAATACTTGATGTCCAGATCGAGGTATGGAAAAATCAACTTCTCTTTAATGAATGACCAAATAATGCGTGTCATTTCGTCCCCATCCATTTCCACGATGGGATTCGCCACTTTGATTTTGTTCATGATTGAATTTATAGGGATTGCAAAATTAAAAAAGGCTGAAACCGATGGTATCGATTTCAGCCCTTAAAGTTAGTGTGTCAAAGACACTCTACTTCTTCTTTTATTCACTATGGCTTTGATTTTTTCAGTATTGAAGGTCTCTGCCATGTTGGAATAAGAATTAAGCGAATTCGCGTTGTGAAAAGAAGAAAGAGGCTTCGATTTTAGCGTTTTCGTCGCTGTCAGAACCGTGTACTGCGTTCGCTGCGATGCTTTGAGCAAACATGCGACGGATGGTTCCTTCGTCAGCTTTAGTAGGATCGGTAGCTCCGATCAACTTGCGGAATTCTTCAACGGCGTTGTCTTTTTCAAGAACTGCTGCGATGATTGGGCCGCTAGTCATGTATTCTACCAACTCGCCGTAGAAAGGACGTTCACGGTGTACACCGTAAAATTCGCCTGCCTCAGCAGTGGTAAGACGAGTCCATTTCATAGCTTTGATAGAGAAGCCAGCTGAAACGATTACGTCGATGATTTTTCCATGATTATTAGCCGCGGTTGCGTCCGGCTTAATCATGGTGAAGGTTAATTTACCTGCCATAATTGTATTATTCTGTAAAAAGTGGGTGCAAAGCTAATTATAAAAGCGGGGATATCCATAAGGAAAGTAGAATTTCAGCGAGGGGTGTGGGGCGGATGGCATCCTCTCTCCAAAATACCATCCCTTTTGTCAGAATAAACCTGAGCCACGAAATTCGCTCCCCACACCTCTCGCTGATCTACTCATTTAATCGCTTCTTAAAAGTGGAAATTTATCCTGGGCCAAATGTAGATTCCATTAACCCTCGCGGCAAATAAAAAATGACTTTTTATCCTTTTAAGCCCAAAAAACACTTATTTCATGACCTTCACAATGTATTTCGTGACCAATAACCCACACTTCACCCCTTTTCACCAAATCCATCCCCCTTTACTTATTTTTCGGTAGGTCAAAAAAAGAACCCTAAACAAGAGAGATCCGACTTTTGACACGCGTTAAATAACGTTGCACTTCGATAGTGGGCTAATCAGTTCGTTGTACTTTTGTCAGACAAAATTTTGATATGAGTAACCTTTCTATGACCGCTGAGAAAATCAGCAGTGCCGAAGCCATCCAACTAGAAGATAAGTACGGAGCCCATAACTACCACCCGATTCCTGTTGTTCTTGAACGCGGAGAGGGCGTGTATGTGTGGGATTTAGAAGGCAAGCGGTACTTTGATTTTCTTTCGGCCTATAGTGCGGTTAACCAAGGGCATTGCCACCCGCGCATCGTGAAATCGATGATTGAACAAGCCGGAAAGCTCACCTTAACTTCCCGTGCCTTTTATAATAGTGCATTGGGGGTTTATGAAAAATTCATTACTCAATTCTTCGGTTACGAAAAGGTGCTTCCTATGAATACCGGGGTTGAAGCCGGCGAGACGGCCGTAAAGCTCACACGCCGTTGGGGGTATAAAGTCAAAGGCATTGCCGACAATCAAGCCAAAATAGTTTTTGTAGAAGGCAACTTCTGGGGTCGCACATTAGCTGCGATTTCCTCTTCTACCGATCCAAGCAGCTTCGCCGGTTTTGGTCCATATATGCCCGGGTACATTACCGTTCCATACAATGATTTGGCTGCCTTAGAGGCAGCGTTTCAAGCAGATCCCAATATCGCAGGTTTCATGTTTGAGCCCATACAGGGTGAAGCTGGTGTAGTAGTACCGCACGAAGGCTACCTCAAAGGTGTGCGCACCCTTTGCGATCAATACAAGGTACTCATGATTGCCGATGAGGTACAAACCGGACTCGCACGCACGGGTAAAATGCTTGCCTGTGATCATGAAAATGTAAAGCCAGATATCCTTGTATTGGGGAAGGCTTTATCCGGTGGTACCATGCCCGTGAGCGCAGTGTTAGCGAATGACGAAATCATGCTCACCATAAAACCAGGCGAACATGGCTCTACCTACGGTGGCAATCCACTCGCCTGTGTAGTGGCCATTGAAGCGCTAAACGTTTTGAAGGATGAGCAACTCGCTGAAAACGCTGATCGCTTAGGTCAAGTTTTCCGCGATGCGATGAATCAATTGAAAAACGAAACAACCCTTGTTACGCTGGTAAGAGGTAAAGGCCTACTCAACGCGGTAGTCATCAACGATACAGAAGAAAGCGATACAGCATGGAACCTGTGCGTGAAAATGGCCGAAAATGGCCTTCTTGCTAAGCCAACACATGGTAACATTATTCGCTTTGCTCCTCCATTGGTGATCAATGACGAACAATTACAAGAGTGCATTTCCATCATCCGAAAAGTGATTTTGGAACATACCGCCTAAATTTTTTCTTTAAAAATGAAAGTAGAACAGATATATACAGGTTGTCTTGCTCAAGGAGCCTATTACATCATGAGCAACGGCGAAGCAGCGATCATTGATCCCCTTCGTGAAGTACAACCTTATCTTGATCGTGCACAACGCGATGGAGTAAAAATCAAGTATGTTTTCGAGACGCATTTCCACGCGGACTTTGTTTCGGGGCATTTAGATCTTTCCAAAAAAAGCGGTGCGCCTATTGTTTATGGGCCAAACGCTAATCCTGAATTTGAAGCCCACATTGCAAAAGATGGCGAAGTATTTACCATAGGAAATGTTACCATCACTGCACTTCACACACCAGGTCATACCTTAGAATCGACCACTTATTTGTTGAAAGACGAACAGGGAAAAGACATCGCTATTTTCACAGGTGATACTCTTTTTCTAGGTGACGTCGGCCGCCCAGATCTTGCTCAAAAAGCAGCGGACATTACCATGGAAGATCTTGCAGGAATGCTCTATGATTCTTTGCAGAGTAAAATAATGCCTCTTGCTGCCGATGTAACTGTTTATCCAGGACACGGCGCTGGCAGTGCTTGTGGTAAAAACATGATGAAGGAAACCGTTGACACCTTGGGGCATCAAAAGGAGATGAATTACGCTCTTCTTCAACCATCCCGAGAAGCTTTTATAGCCGCGGTTACTGATGGTCTATCAGCACCACCCGCCTATTTCCCCGGTAATGTGATGATGAATAAAAAAGGTTACGACTCGTATGATTCGGTAATGGAGCGCGGAAATAATCCTTTGTCCATCGACGCCTTTGTTGCTGCCGTTGCAAGCACTGACGCCATCATACTCGACACTCGCAATCCGGCCATATTTCACAAAGGCTTTGTGCCCCAATCCATCAACATTGGCATTGATGGCCAATTTGCTCCATGGGTCGGTGCATTAATTGCCGATGTAAAACAACCCATTGCTTTAATCACTGACCTTGGTCGTGAAGCCGAGGTAGTGATGCGCTTGGCTCGTGTTGGTTTTGATAACGTATTGGGCTATCTGCAAGGAGGATATGAGTCATGGGCAGCAGCTGGAAAGGAAATAGACACCGTTCATCGCATCAGTGCTGCAGAATTTGCAGAGCGCGTAGATGTGAACAAAGACAAGGTAGTGGACGTGCGTAAAGAAGGCGAGTACGCTGCCGAGCACATAGAAAACGCTTACCTCCGTCCACTTGATATAATCAATGAATGGACTTCTTCCATAAATGAAAATGAGCATTTCTTCTTGCATTGCGCAGGTGGTTACCGTTCTATGATAGCAGCCTCCATTTTAAAGTCAAGAGGCATTCATCACTTCACCGAAATTGAAGGCGGGTTTGGCGCCATAGCCAAAACCTCCGTGCCGAAGACGGATTTTGTGTGTCAGAGTAAGGTTAGTTATTAATGATTAATGATTAATGATTAGTGATTAATGCCTAGAGGTTGGGATTAGTTGCATAACCCTTCGGGTTATGGTCATTGTCGATTTGTTGTAATACCCCTAACCAGAGCTTTTTCAATTAGAAAAAGTAAAATCACCCGCCAACAGCCCATCATTTATCATTATTGATTAATCACTGATCATTAATAACTAATCATTAATAACTAATCATTAGACATTAGTCCGATTCTTTTTACTGGTCTTTAAAATGGCAATAGTCATTTTAAGTAATTGCTCAGCTTCATCATGAAGTCTGGTGTATTCGGGTTTTTCAATATACTCGCCGCTATTGATTAGGTTAAGCCAATAGATTGTTTCATTGGTTTCTTTTTGGCCAATCTGCATTTTATGAATAAAATCCGCTTTACTTTCTGCGTATTGCGCTTCTCTGACCAATGCACCAATGGAAGTACCTGAACGTCTCAATTGATCCGTCAGACTCCATATTTTATGGTTGTGATCTATTTCTTTGCAGAGCTTTACAATCTCAATGGCGAACGCAAGACTTTTTTCTTGAATAGTCATGATGTTGTCGATTAAGGTTCAAACCTATATCCACAACACCAAATCAAAAAATATTACTTAACAGCATACCTACATTCACTAATCACTAATCACTAATCATTAATCATTAATCATTAATCATCACACCTGTCCAAGACGTTTTGATTTAGGGTAAAAAAATGAAGTTGGTTCCGGACGAATCCGGTATGTTTGAGTTACTACACAAAAACAAAAACCAACTTCGGGATGAATATCACACTCTTTTCTCAAATTCTCCAAAAAGTTAGACGAGATTCTTTCAATTCTTTGGCGGAGAGGCATCAATCTAACAAACACAGCAAGGGAAACGACGCATGGTCTCATTTCGTAACCATGCTATTCTGCCAGTTTGCAAAATGTGAAAGTCTGAATGATATATGCAATGGAATGCGCTCTGCAACAGGCGATCACAATCATCTGGGTGTATCTAAATCGATGTGTAAATCAAGTTTGTCTTACAACAATGAACACCGCGACTGGCGGCTATTTGAGTCACTATATTACAGACTTGTCGATGAGTTTTCACCAGACTTGAAAAGGAGTCGATGCTTACTTCCAAAACGAAAGATCTATCTGCTTGACTCCACTACCATTGATCTTTGTTTGAAGGTTTTTGATTGGGCGAAGTTCAGGCAAAAGAAAGGCGCCATAAAGCTTCACACGGTCCTAGACTATGATAGCTGTATGCCCGTATTTATAGACATTACGGATGGTAAAAGGCACGATGCTAAAGTAGCTGAGGACATAGATTTTCCAGATCAAAGCATTGTAGTTGCAGATCGCGGTTATATCAATTTCAAATGGATGCGTCAACTCGATGAGTCCGGTGCCTTTTTCGTTATAAGGGGAAAGGAGAATATCAAGTTCAACCTGAAAGAACGCCCACTTGACCGGATGAATGAGGCTAATAGGAACATTCAATATGATTGGGATGTCGAGTTGGAGCTTTATCTATCAAAAACCAAGTATGACAAGCCTTTGCGCATGGTTCAGGTCTATGATGAAGAAACCGGAAATTACTTTGAACTCTTGACGAATAATTTTAGTTGGACAGCATCAACGATCTCAGAACTGTACAAAAGACGTTGGGCGATCGAATCTTTCTTCAAAGACATCAAGACTCACTTGAAAATCAAATCATTCGTAGGAACCAGTCGCAATGCGGTATTGACACAGATTTGGACAGCAATGATCACGATTTTGCTCTTAAAAACCCTGCAAAAACAGGCGAAGCACAAATGGCACTTATCCAACCTAATTTCCTTTATCCGAATCAATCTTTTCGTCAAAATCGACCTTCAGAAGTGGTTGGATAAACCATTCTTGGATGCAGACGAGTTGAAACCTCCAGACGGAACTCAGCTTGCGCTTTTCTAAAAGGGGGGATCAAAGACACAAAATCATATTTTGACGCTTGAAACACGCGTCAACGTTGAACTCTTTTGCACAGGAGAAAACGTCTTGGACAGGTGTGATATATTATTACTCATATTGCTTCTTGTGGAGGGCGTTCATCGATCTGTGAACAGAATCAAGTTGGTTTTTAAACTTTTCAAGAGATGTAATGCCTATTGTATTTACGGCAAATTTTTCGA
>JBDKGH010000135.1:0-18278 GCA_039798265.1 Bacteroidota bacterium
TTCCAATGGAACGAAATGGAAATTCATCTCGCAATTCATTATCGCTCCCACAAAGTGGCACATGGCCAACGTATATAGGTGGTAGTTCTTGTGCCACAGCCACTGCAGCCGGTATAGCCGCATTGGTTTGGTCTGCTCGTCCTACGGCTACACGCAGTCAAGTATTTAATTATTTATTGACTACCTCTCAATATTACCCTTCGGTTACTTCGTCGAGAGGCTATGGTAATTTGAATGCCGCCGCCGCAGTGAATGCTGCTGTGGTTGCGAATTAAAATGGAATCAATCTGTATCGGAAAAAAAAGGCTGACCCTGAGGTCAGCCTTTTTCACTTAGTTCTAGCCAACGGAACGATTTCTCGTCGAGTTCTTCCACCACTTTTCCTAAACGATCGGTGATGCGCATAAGCTCTGCATGATCGGTTAGTGAACTGTTGAGTTGCTCTTCTAATTTTTTCTTTTCTACTTCGAGCAAGGGGATTTCTTTTTCCAACTGTTCGAATTCAAATTTTTCTTTGAAGGTCAGTTTCACCTTCGGTTTACTGTCTTCCTTTTTTTCTTCTACTAATTGCTTTTTGTCTTCGGCGGCTTTGATCCTATTAGCGCTTTGCATTTCATCCATTGCATTGCGGAACGCAGCGTAGGAGCCAATGATATCGCGCACATTTCCTTCGCCATCCAACACAAAAACGTGATCTACTAGTTTATCGAGGAAGTAACGGTCGTGACTTACAATCATTAAACAACCAGGGTAGCTTTGAAGGTAATCTTCTAAAGCTGCAAGCGTAAATACATCGAGGTCGTTAGTGGGCTCATCGAGAATCATGAAGTTTGGATTCTTCATGAGGAGCAACAGTAGCTGCAATCTTTTTTTCTCCCCACCGCTTAGGCGTTCAATGTAATTGAAGTGCATATGCTTGGGAAACAAAAAGCGCTCGAGCATCTGCGCAGCAGTGATGGTTTTTCCTTTTGTCAGAGGAATGAAATCGGCTATTTCGCGCACCGCCTCAATTACCCTTTGGCCGTCTTTTAAAGGAATACCCGTTTGGCTGTAGTAACCAAAAACAACGGTATCGCCCACCACGACTTTACCACCATCGGGTTCAAGTTGTTTGGTGATCAGGTTGAGCAATGTGCTTTTTCCTGTTCCATTTCTACCTACCAATCCTACTTTTTCGCCGGTTTTAAAAACATAATCGAAACCATTGAGAACAGTGGTGTTTCCATATACTTTTCTCACTTTATGGAGTTCGACAATCTTGCTCCCCATGCGACTGATATTGATCTCCAATTCTAATGCATCGGGGTCCGTGTTTTTGCGAACTTTTGTTTTTAGTTCTTCAAAACTATCTAATCGGCTTTTGCTTTTGGTGGTGCGGGCGCGAGGCATTTTACGTGCCCATTCTAATTCGCGTTTAAACAAGTTCATGTTTTTCTCGCGCGTAGATTCTTCGAGGGCTTCCCGCTCCGCTTTTTTCTCCAAGTAATAGGAAAAGTTCCCTTTGTATTTATAGATCTGTTTGTTTTCTAACTCGAGAATTTCGTCGGTTACGTTTTCTAAAAAGTAACGATCGTGGGTAACCATAAAGATGGTCATGTTTGATCGAGTCAAAAATTCTTCTAACCATTCGATCATATCTAAATCAAGATGGTTCGTAGGCTCATCGAGGAGCACCAGATCCGGTGATTCAATCAGCACTTTTGCGAGAGCAATTCGTCTTTTTTGTCCACCACTTAAGTTGCCCACTACTTGTTCGAGATCGTGAACTTCGAGGCCTCCTAAAATCTGCTTCGCTTTTGCTTCGTAATCCCAAGCGCCGCTGTGTTCCATGAGGTCATGTGCCTTCTGAAGATCACCATGATTGGCTAATGCTTTTTCATAAGCCGCAATGGCCCGCGTCATGTCATTTTCTGCCGAAAAGATGTTTTCCAAAATGGTTTTCGAATCATCGAGTCCGTGCTCTTGCGAAAGATAGCCCAGTCGAACTTCACGATTAAAAACAACCAATCCGCTATCGGGTGTATCTGCGCCCGTAAGGATTTTCATTAAGGTAGATTTTCCTGCACCATTTCGGGCTACGAGGGCCACTTTCTGACCTTTTTCAATACCAAAACTCAAGTTTTCGAAGAGCTGGTGAATACCGAAGGATTTGGAAATATTTTCGACTGACAAGTAATTCATGGGGCGCGAAGATCGTAATTCTAGCGTGAAATCGGGAACGATGTATTGTGTATCTTCGCCCCATGACCATTCATTGGTATCATAAACCTTTTTCTTCCTTGTCTACCTCAGAGCTGTATGCGCTGTTTCAATTGCGCATAGATGTGTTTGTGGTAGAGCAAAACTGTCCCTATCAAGATGCGGATGGCAAAGATGTGAAAAGCGCCCATGTTTTTGCGTTAGATGAAACTGGTAAGGCTATGGCTTGCTCCCGCATTGTATCGCCAGGAGTTTCTTATGATGAAGTTTCCATTGGACGAGTAGCCACCGCGCAGCAGGTTAGAGGAGCTGGAGTAGGGCGAGAGCTGATGGACAAGAGCATCGCTGCTATCGAAGAAAAATATGGTCAAGTACCGATTCGCATTTCCGCGCAATCTTACCTCAAGAAATTTTATGAATCCTTTGGTTTTTCGCAAGTGAGCGAAGAATATATGGAAGATGATATTCCACACATAGAAATGCTTAGATCATGATAAAACATGCTGAACTTATAGCTCACTGGGAAGCTATGGAAAATGCTAAACGGGCTATTGTTACCGAATTGGATCAATGGTCGGCTGAAAATCACCTCAAGCAGCCTGAAGGCGGTTGGAGTGCTTCACAAATGATCGAACATTTGTTAGCCAGTGAATGGGGAACCTTAGGTTACATGAAGAAAAAAACATCTTCAGGATTTGAAGCGATCGAACTGGCTGGGGCTGAAAATGCGCAGTCGAGTCAAGCATTGAATAATCGATTGGCGAGCGGAGAACGCTACAAAGCGCCGGCGGTGCTTCCAGATCCGGTGGGCGCTACCGATTGGGCCACCCAGAAAAAACAGTGGGATGCCATGCGTGTTGATTTTGAACAATTTTTGAATCAACTGACCCCTGAATTTTTTGATCGTCTGGTGTTTCGCCAACCCCTCGCCGGACCGTTGAATCTACTTCAAACCTTGGAATTTGTTAAACATCATATCGAGCATCATCAGCCACAACTAGAGCGCATCAAAGCAGCTTTGGCTATTTAAATATGAGGTTACGGGCATACATATCAAACAACGATTGGGTTTATAATTCCCTGGCGATTCTGGCTTTCTTGATTCCAGTCAATAAGCGTATCGTTCCACCGGTTATCGGTTTAGTTGTGCTGTATTCCTTTTACCGAATGATGGTTCGCCCGCGTCCTCAAGTAAAAAAAGGAGGACTTGCACTCATGAGCATGATAGGCATTTATGCTCTTTTACTCATCACCTTGCCCTTTGCACTCGATGCCTCCGAAGCATCTATGGAGTTGGAAATAAAAGCTTCCTACTTCGTTTTTCCTTTGCTGTTTTTTATTCTCCCGAATACGTCGAGCTCAAGCCTGAAGCGTCTTTACGATGCATTTCAAGCGGGGTGTTTGATGTTTTTGCTCATCAGCATTGGGTATGGTGTGTACCGATCGTTGGTGTTTGATAACATCGGTTATTTGGCCTATCAAAAGTTAGGATGGATTTTCCATCCTTCATACATGGCGATGTACCAGTGTATGGCACTGGTATGGTATGTTCGCCGTGGTGTCGATCAAGATTATTGGTTTGGAAAAAAATGGGTGCATTGGACCTTAGCGGCGGTCACCGTTTTTTATATTGCTATGCTGGCCTCACGTGCGGGCATTCTTTCGGCCATACTCGTACTTGCACTCGTAGTTTGGCACGAAAGAAAAAACATGCTGCGCTTAAAAGCCACTGCTGTCGCAGCTTTTGCGCTGGTGTCTATTTTAGCCGGTGCATCTGTAGTGCTGCCCCGCACATCGCAGCGTGTTACTAAATTGGCTTCTGATGTTACCTCAACAGCGGACACCGCGGCACCCAAGCCGAAGAGTAAAAGCAGCACAGAACTGCGCAAAGTAACCTGGGGCGTGGCTCTGGATATTATCAAGGAATATCCCTTTGGAGTAGGAGTGGGCAATACAGCGGGAGCCATGACTGCACGTTATGAGGCCATGGGTGAAAAAGAAGCCGCAGAAAAACGTTTGCCTGCACACAATCAGTTTTTGCAAACAGCAGCCGAATTGGGTCTTCCAGGATTAGGTTTATTGTTGTTCATTTTGGGAACCCTCACTTGGATGATTGTGCGAAAAAAGGAAATAGTAGCCCTTTCATTTTGCGCCTTGGTGTGGTTCAATTTTACCTTCGAATCCTGTCTAGAAGCGCAGGCTGGCATCGTTTGGTTTAGCTTTTGGGCGTGTGTTTTTCTAACACAAAAAGCAGAGCCTGCCCAGTAATAGTCGGAAGTGATTGATTCACAGCGGATTTCTTCTTGTGCTTTTGTTGACATTCCCGAGAAAAAAATGAGGTCTCAAGCCTTTGCATTGCCTACATTTGCGCGAGTTTATACGCAGATACCAAACATGTCACAGATAGAACTACTGTTGCCTAAAATGGGCGAAAGTGTGGCCGAAGCCACCATCATCAAATGGGTAAAAAAAGAAGGTGAAGCCGTGAAAGCGGATGAGCCGATTATCGAGATTGCTACTGACAAAGTAGACAGCGAAGTTCCTTCCCCAGAAGATGGTGTTCTTTTGAAATGCCTCGTAAAAGAAGGCGATGTAGTGCAAGTAGGTCAGCCTATTGCATTGATTGGCACAGGAGCTACTACCTCTGTGGCCACTGCCCCAGCGCCGAGTAGTGCAGCTGCACCTGCTGCCGCACCGGCCGCAGCTCCGGTAGCTGCTACCACAGCGGCTTCGGTTGCATCTCCACTTGCTGAAGAAGTATTGAAAGATGGTCCTTCGGGTAAATTCTATTCTCCATTGGTTCGCAACATTGCGAAAACGGAGGGTGTAAGCAACCAAGAGTTAGAGTCCATTGCTGGTTCGGGCCAAGGCGGTCGTGTAACCAAAGAAGATATTTTGGCTTTTGTGGCTAAACGCAAGGCTAATCCAACTGCGGCTCCCGCTGCGGTTTCTGCTCCTGCTGCACCTGCGGCGGCTGCTGCAAGTTCGGCTCCCGCTGCTGCTCCGGCTAAACCAAAATCGCCCATCATCCTCGGTGCTAACGATGAAATCATTGAGATGGATCGTATGCGCAAGCTGATCGCTGAGCACATGGTGATGAGTAAGCAAACCTCACCACACGTGACTAGCTACGTAGAAGCAGATGTAACCAACATCGTGATGTGGCGCGATCGCGTGAAGAAAAGCTTTGAGCAAAAAGAACGCACCAAAATCACCTTTACACCGATCTTCATCGAAGCCGTGGCTAAAGCGATCAAAGATTTTCCAGGTGTAAACGCCTCGGTTGATGGTAACAACATCATCATGCGTGGTGACATCAATATCGGTATGGCTGCGGCTTTGCCTTCTGGAAATTTGATTGTTCCTGTGATCAAAAATGCGGATCAATTGAACTTGGTTGGTTTGGCGAAAAAGGTAAATGACCTGGCAGAACGTGCACGTGCCAACAAGTTGACTCCAGACGAAATTCAAGGCGGTACATACACACTCACCAACGTGGGTACTTTTGGAAATGTGATGGGCACGCCTATCATCAACCAACCTCAAGTAGCTATTTTGGCCGTAGGTGCTATTCGCAAAAAACCAGCTGTCATCGAAACACCTTATGGCGATACCTTGGGTATTCGTCACATGATGTTCCTTTCTCACAGCTACGATCACCGCGTGGTTGATGGTGCTTTAGGAGGCAGCTTCGTTCGTCGCGTGGCTGATTATCTCGAGGCATGGGATATCAATCGCGAATTTTAAACCATCAAAAAATGTTGGTCACTCGGTTGAAAAGTTCGATTGACAACAAAAGGATATAGTGTTACTTTCGGCTTTACGCCCGATAAATTAGCTCGTAATGAAAAGATACTCGATTCTAGGCTTGTTTCTTCTGTTCAATTTGCTCTCCATGGCTATCAGTGCGCCGCGTGCCGACTTTGGTGCTCGCTTCTTAGAAGCCAACCAATTGATGGAAGAAAAGTTGTGGTTTCAAGCCATTAAAGAATGGCAAGCACTGTTGGAATCAGATCCAAACAATGCCAACCTCAACTACAAGTTGGGCTATTGTTTATTGCAAACATCCAACGCAAAAACCGATGCGCTTTCTTACCTAGAAGCGGCCGTTTCTCGCAAGATTCAAAAAAATTACGATCCGTATGATCCAATGGAAAAGCGCGCTCCTATCGATGCGCTTTACTACTTGGCTCACGCGCAGCACTTGAATTATCAATTGGATAATGCGATTGCCACATTCGAAAAATTGAAACAATCGGTGAGCAAAAAACACCAGTTGTATGCCAAGGCTGACAGAGAGATTATCATGTGTGAAGAGGCGAAAAAACAAGTAGCTAATCCACTGGATTATGTGATTACCAACGTTGGTCCGGTGATCAATGGAACGGGTAATGATTTTGCACCGGTACTTTCCATTGACGAAAGCTCCATGTTCTTCACGAGCCGCCGCTTGCGTCCTGACTCTACGAATACTACCTTGATTGACATCGAAAGTCAAGAATTCAAAGAGGACGTTTACGTTTCTTTCCGCGACCAAGACAACCAATGGACTACTCCTGAATTGCTGAACTTAAACTCAGAAGATCACGATGCTACGATGAGCGTAAGTCCAGATGGTCAAACGCTTTTTATCTACCGCGATAGTTTGAATGACGGCCGAATTCTGTATTCACGTTTGATCGGTGAAAGCTGGAGTGACCCTGCTAAGTTGGGAAGCGACATCAATTCACCGTATTGGGAAACTCACGCCACTATTTCTGCTGACGGTAACACTTTGATCTTCGTGTCTGATCGTCCGAACGGACAAGGCGGACGTGATATGTATCGTTGCGTGAAATTACCGAATGGCGAATGGTCACGTGCTTTGAACATGGGCCCTGTGCTCAATACCAAGCAAGATGAGGATGCACCATTCTTAACTCCTGATGGTAAAACAATTTACTTCGCCTCTAACGGCCACAAAACCATGGGTGGCTTCGATTTGTTCTACTCACGCCTAGGGGCAGATGGTGAATGGACAGAACCACAAAACATGGGTTACCCACTCAACACGGTAGATGACGACGTGTTTTTCCAACCAATGGCCGATGGTCGCCGTGCATACTACTCGTCTCAAAAGGATGGTGGTTACGGTATGAAAGATATTTACCTCGTAGATATGCCAATCACCAACGAAAGCCAATTGGCGGTTTTGAAAGGTTTCATCATTGGTGAGGAAGGAAAAGAACTTCCTGGTGATTTGAAAATTATGATCACCAACATGAAGTCTGGTGAAGTAGCGGAATACCGTCCTCGTTTGCGCGATGGTGGTTACTTAGCCATCCTTAACCCATGTACCGATTATCACATCGATTACATTCAGGGTACAGAGCGCATCAAACAAGACGACATCAAAGTACCTTGTGAAGGAAGCTTCTTGGAGTTGGAGCGTGAGGTTTACTTGATTCCTGTTAGCTTAACAAAAGGCGGCGCTGAAGCACCTCCAGTAGAAGAGCCAAAAGTGGAAGAACCGAAGAAAGAAGAGCCGGTAGCTCCTGTGGTGGAAGCTCCGAAAGAAGAGAAGAAAGAAGAATTGGGCTACGATCCTTCCAACCCTATCAAAACTCAATTTATTGAAGCGTTGGGCTATGCTGAGTTCTCTCGTTATTTTGTGTACGATTCAAAAGATTTTGGTGCGAAAGAAGTGAAATTCCAGTCGTTCTTAGGTGACGTGAAGAAGCTCATTGATCAAAAAGGAAAAGTAACGATCGTGGTGGAATCGAGCGCTTCTCGCGTGCCTTCTTCTAAGTTCAAAAACAATGAAGATTTGACCGCTTGGCGTAACAAATCTGCCGAGGAAATGATGACCACCGAGTTAGAAAAATTGGGCTTCAAAAAAGGCGTACACTTTAATTACGGCGAACCAGTGAAGTTGGTGCAAGGAAAGGTTTATGAGAACGATGCTCAGAAAAACAAATCACTGTACGAACAATACCAATACATTAAGTTTAAAGTGGAAGGTTGATATTTTCCATCTCCATAAAACAAGAAACCCCTCGGACACTCCCGTCCGGGGGTTTCTTTTTGCTACCCTTGGCCGGTGTGTTGAGCACCGGCCGCTACTCTGTAAATTAGAAACGACAGCATTCGATAAATATTTTAAAAACAAGAAATGAAACTGCACCTCAAAAGACCACTCGCATTTTTCGATTTAGAAACAACAGGAACGGACGTGGGTAGAGATCGAATCGTTGAAATTGCGATCGTAAAAGTGATGCCCGATGGTCAGGTGCACACATTGCCTTCATCACCCGGAAAAGAAAATCGATTTTTAATTAATCCCGAAATGCCTATTCCCATCGAATCATCGATGGTGCACGGTATTTATGACGCTGATGTGGTAAATGCTCCGACCTTTAAGGAAGCAGGAACAAAGCTGTTTAAGTTCTTATTCGATTGTGATTTGGCGGGATTCAACTCCAACAAATTTGACATTCCCTTGCTTGCAGAAGAATTTTTACGCGCCGAAATTGACTTCAGCTTAGAGGGCAGACTCATGATAGACGCGCAAGTTATTTTCCACATGATGGAGCCGCGTTCATTAAAAGCAGCGTACAAATTTTACTGCGGAAAATCGCTTGACGATGCGCACGAAGCTCTTCCCGACGCCATGGCAACCATGGAAGTGTTAGAAGCGATGCTCGATCGCTACGAAGGCGTTGAGCTCATCGATTCAAAAGGAAATATCTCTGTGCCCGTGGTGAACGATATGGAAAAAATACACACCCTTTGCGAGCGTCGCAAGAAGGCCGATTTAGCGGGGCATTTGGTGTACAACGATCATGATCAAGTAGTATTCAACTTCGGTAAGTATAAAGGCGTTACAGTAGAGGATGTATTTAAAAAAGACGCTGGTTATTTCAGCTGGATGATGAATGCAGAGTTCCCGCTTTACACGAAAAAGGTACTAGCCGAATTGCGCAACAAACCTCAGTAAAAAGCGTTCGTTTGACCATGTCTGCTAAGCATATCACTGTTCTTGTATCCAATGATCTGGAGTTTGATCAACGGGTAAAAAAGACCTGTGATACGTTGCTGAATATGGGCTTTCGCATCACCTTAGTGGGTCGTTTTTTACCCATTAGTAAACCTTTCGAAAGACCATATGAAATCAAACGATTCAAGTTGCCTTTTCACAGTGGTGTAGGTTTTTATCTGTGCCTTCAAGTGGCCTTGTTTTTTTATTTATGGCGAAAAAAAACAGATGTTATTCTGGCCAATGATTTAGATACTCTTTTGCCCGCTTACCTCGTTTCTAAATGGAGAAAAAAAGGGTTGGTTTATGATAGTCATGAATTGTTTACGGAAGCAGAAGGTCTCACGGGACATGAGATAAAAAGAGGCATTTGGCTGCGACTAGAAAAGTGGATACTGCCCAAACTTTCGAAAATGTACACGGTGAATAAAACCATCGCTGATATTTTTCAAAAGCAATATGGCATTCCATTAGGTGTAGTGCGAAACATTGCCTTGCTCGAAACTGAATTGCCTGGATCCAATCGCAGGCAATTGAATTTACCCGAGGACAAATGCATTGTTCTACTTCAAGGAAGTTACATTGATCCAGATCGAGGTGGGGAAGAAGCGGTGCTCAGCATGAAGCATCTGAATTGGGCGCACCTCTTAATCATTGGAAGTGGCCGGGCCGTGCCTAGTTTAAGGGCATTGGTGAAAAAAGAAGGACTTCATGACCGCGTTACGGTTTTAGACAAAATGCCTTTCCAGCAGTTGCGGGAATATACGGCCTGTGCAGATTTCGGGTTGTCGCTGGATAAACCGCTTCACTTGAATTACACGTATTCTTTGCCTAACAAAGTATTCGATTACATCCATTGCGGTGTGCCCATTATCGTGAGCGATTTGCCCGAGTTGCGCCGTTTGGTGGAGGAGCATGAAGTGGGTGTTATAGTAAAGGAAATGACACCAGAAGGTTTAGCGCAAACTATTAGCCTTGCTTTTCATTCGGAAGATAAGATAAGGTGGAAAGAAAACTGCCTGAAAACGCGGCTGACTTTGAGTTGGCAAAATGAAAGTAAGGTCATAGAATCTTACTTCGAAGAGTATCTCTAATTGCCTATTTTTTTCAAGAAAAACTTAATCGGTATCCAGATGGCATTGGCGATTAAATAGAAAAAGGGAAGTCGCTCTTTTTTGATCGCCCATTCTTCTTTGTATAGTTCGCGAGCAAATTGCTTCGATAATCCCTGCGCTTCACAAAGGGCCACTGTGCAATTCACCTCTACCGAATTCACTTCATAATAGAGTAGGTGCAAATGGAAGTCATAATCTGCCAAAACCTTAAACTGTATGCGGAAACGGAAGGAATGAAAAAGCGAACGATGATAAAATACGCCTTGTTGATGCAGCGAATTTTTCCAGTATAAGGTCCGATCAAATTTGCAATGATGAACAGAGGGAACAAAGCGATTGGTAGCCTCTTTGTTTTCTACCATCCCATAAACGATATCCGTATCGTTATGCGCCGCTTTCATCATGGTAGAAACGACATGGCGAGAGGCGAGTTGGTCGTCAGCACCAAGTATGTAAATGTATTCGCCACGCGCTTGTGCAATGCCTTTGTTAATGGCATCATACACTCCTTTGTCTGCTTCAGAGGTCCAATAGAAAAGTTGATTGGAGTGATCGCGAATGATAGAAAGGGTAGCAGGGTTACTACCTCCATCGATGATCAGAACATCGATGTGGGCGTAGTCTTGTGAGAAAACACTGTGCAAACAGGCGTCGAGAGTGCGCTCAGCATTATAGCAGGGAATGATGATACTGACGCGCGGAGAGCTCATTGCACAGAGGCGTGTATTTCAGTCATTTCTTTCACACTTCCATTATCGCATAGAATAATGCGGCTACTAAATTTTTGCATCGTCGCATAATCGTGCGATGCCATAAGTACCGTAGTGCCTGCTTGGCTGATAGCCAACAGCAGGTTCAAAATTTCTAAGCTTGTTTGTGGATCCAAATTTCCCGTAGGCTCATCAGCGAGTATAAGGTGAGGAGTATTGAGTAGAGCGCGAGCAATGGCCACGCGCTGCTGTTCACCGCCACTTAACTCATGGGTGAATTTTTGTTGTTTTCCTTCGAGTTGTACAAGGTCTAATACACTCTGTATTCGACTTTCCATGGCGCGCTTATCTGTCCACCCAGTTGCGCGAAGTACAAATTCCAGATTGTCGTGCACGCTGCGATCTGTCAGCAATTCGAAGTCTTGAAATACGATGCCGAGCTTTCTTCGGAGATAAGGAATTTCGCGCGTTTTCAATTTTTGCAAATCAAATCCGCAGCATTCTCCGGTACCTTTTTTTAGCGGGAGATCACCGTAGAGCGTTTTCAGCAAGCTACTTTTTCCACTACCTGTTCTACCGATGAGATAAATAAACTCTCCCGCATGAATGGAGATGTTTACATCGTGCAAAACCACATTACCGCCTTGGTGAATGTCGGCGTTGGAAAGTTGAATAACTACTTCAGATGAGCTCATAACGGGGTGTGATTAACGAGGTGAAATTAGATCGTCTCACACAAGTATGAACGCAAGTATCATAGGTTTTATTAACCTCGATTTAATAAAAAGTCCCCCGATAAGGTGGCTTACCTTTCTCGGGGGACTTTTCTTATAGAACGACCTTCGGATTACTTGATCTTAAAGGCGTCTTTCGGGAATTTTGGTTTCAAATTAACAGCACTTACTTCCATAGAGAACTGCTGTCCATCTGCTACTTGTTTCATTTTTGAAGGGAATTTCAAGCCGTCGCCTACTGTTAAGTATTCTACATAAGTAGTCTCAGTAGTGGAAACAGCAGCATCTTCAGTAGTGGGCAAGGTTACGGTTACACTTTTCACGCGCAGGCCAGTGGCTACGTCGTAATACTCTGTGCTCGTTCCGTCTTTACGGGTAAATTCAACCACGTAAGCTTCTTTTCCATTAACGATATCAATACCGGTTGCTTTGGCTGTCATGCCATAACGATCGAGGTGAAGTTCAGCCAACAAGTCGGCTTGCATTTTTAAATTGTCGGCCATTGACTCGTCGCTGGGCTGTTTGGCACCCATTTGATAAACGGCTACGTTAGTTCCGTCATACACTTGTTTCATCACATCTTGACCTTGCATATTGATCACCATGCTGAACTGTTTTTGACCTTTCATGCGAGTGGTAACGTTCAAGCTCATTGGTCCCATTTTCATCGAACCGGTTTGCTCGTATGCTTTCACTTTAGCGAGTTTTTTCTCACCACCAATAGCATTGATGTACCCGAGCAAAATAGTTTCAGCAGTTACTCCTGCTGGAAGTGGTTTTAATTCTTTATACGGTGTGCCATCTGGGTTGTAGGTGAGAATTTGTTTAGAGGGTGAAAAAACGCGGAGTTTTTCCATCACTTCTTTGTTCCCTACTACCGTAATATAAGCATTGCTTGGCTTGAGGTATTTCGCGGCAGCTGCTTGGATATCTGCGGCAGTGATCGCATTTAATTTAGTGAGGTAGCTTTGATAGTAATCTTCTGGTAAGTTGTAGTGTTCTATGTTGTAAGCAAAATTGGCAATGGTTTGCGGACGCTCCAATGAACGCGCAAAGTTGCCTGTCATGATATTCTTTACCGTTTGAAGCGTGCTATCGGCAATCGGTTCTTTTACTAAACGATCCAATTCATAGAGGAATTGAACAATAGCGCTATCTGTCACTTCATTTCTAACACTAGCACCAGCACTGAAGTAACCCACTACTTCGTCTGGAGCGATAGCAGAGTAAGCACCGTAAGTATAGGCTTTGTCTTCACGAAGGTTTTGCATCAAACGTGTTTGAAATCCGCTTCCTCCAAGTACGTTGTTCAGCATAGAGGCAACGATGGCATCTTTTGAGCCTGGCAGAAGGTCAATGGGATAAGTAATGTCAATTACACTTTGCACCGCACCAGGCATGGCCACAAATACAGGTGTGTTTTCTTTCGGTGCTTTCGGCATGTTATATCTGCGTTTAGCAGAAACACCACCCTTCCAATTGCCAAAGTACTTCACTGCTTGTGCTTGCGCATTTTCTACTGTGATGTCACCTACGATAATCAAATAAGCAGAGCCTGGAGTGAAGTTCGAGTTGTAGTACGAAATCAAATCTTCACGGGTAATAGCATTCACACTTTCTTCGGTTGGGAATTCACCGTATGGATGGTCTTTGCCATATTTTACGATGTTTCCAATTTTATCAGAAATAGCGTTAGGATCTGTTTTTTCAGAAACTAAACCAGAAAGGGTTTGCTTTTTTAATTTGTCTAATTCGTCTTGAGGGAAGGTAGAGTTCAAGGTAACATCACTCAAGAGGTCGAGCAGGCGATCGCTGTGCTTTACCAATCCACTAACGGAAACAGAATTGGCACTTGTGCTCAGGTTGGCACCGATGAAATCGACTTGTTGGTTAATGTCATTTTTAGTGCGTTTTTGTGTGCCCGAACCTAATAGATCGCCAGCCATTTGAACAAAACCTGCATGCGATCCTTCAAGGGTAGGATCCACCGCAAGATTAATGGTGTAGCTCACACGAGGAAGTTTGTGGTTTTCTACCACAATTACTTTTAATCCATTGTCGAGTGTGAAGAGTTGGTATTTACCCAATTCAATTTGTGGCGCAACTTTCGGCGCGGGTGCTTTGCTGCGATCAACTTTTTGAGCATAGCTACTTACAGCGCTCAGCAGACAAAGGGTATATAGAATAATTTTTTTCATGTTTTCTGTAGAAAAATGGAAGTGTAACAAGGGATTACTCTTTTGATAATGCTGGGTCGTTCATGAAGTAAATCACTACGCGGTTGTCAGCTGTGTAGTACTTCTTGGCGGCATTCATCAAGTCTTCTTTGGTAACGGCCATGTAACGCTCGATTTCGTTATTGATCAAGTTGGCGCTTCCAAAGTAGGTGTGATAGTTAGCCAAGTTTTCTGCAATACCGGCCATAGAAGAGTTACGCGTCACAAAGTCGTTTTCGATTTGGTTACGCAATTTTTGAAACTCTTCATCACTGATCATTTCAGTTTTCACGCGATCAAATTCTGCATTCATCGCTTCTTCCACTTGCTTCGGATCAATGCCCATTCCGGCAAGTCCAAAGGCCAAGGTAAGTCCTGGATCTTCTAAGTTAAATGTAAAGGCACCGCAGAAGAGAGCGAGTTCTTTTTCATCCACTACACTTTTGTTGAGTCGTGAACTTTCTCCTTGAGAGAGCAATTGATTCAACATGTCCACAGCGTAAAAATCTTTGGTTCCTTGTGCAGGAATGTGGTAGGCTTCTAATACCATCGGCAATTGATCTTTTATGCCAACCGTGTCACGCACTTCGCCACGATTAAATCCTTCCACCACAGTTGGGCGGGGAATAGGATTGGTACCACGAGGTATATCGCTGAAATAACGGGCAACGAGTGCCTTCGTTTCTTCCAAAGTCAGATCACCGGCAATGCACAAAGTAGCATTGTTGGGTACATAAAAAGTTTTGTAGAAGTTGATGAAGTCTTCTTCTTTCGCTGCATTCAAATCTTCTAAACTTCCAATGGGAGCCCAAGCGTAAGGATGCTTTGCATATGCGCGCTTAAGTGTTTCAGGGAAAAGGTTTCCGTAAGGTTGGTTGTCATAACGCTGACGTTTTTCTTCCTTAACCACCTCACGTTGGGTTTCAATACCCGCCATTTCTACTTTGGCATGCATCATACGCTCACTCTCTAGCCAAAGGCCGAGCTCGAGCTGATTGCTGGGTAAAAGTTCGTAGTAGAAAGTACGGTCCTGGCTGGTGTTGGCATTTAAGGCGCCGCCAGCATTTTCCACATAACGCGCGTATTCACCGCGTCCGATGTTTTCAGAACCTTCGAACAGCAAGTGCTCAAAGAAGTGAGCCATACCCGTGCGGCCAACTACTTCGTTCTTTGAACCTACGTGGTAAAGAACAGTAACTGCTACGATTGGTGTGCTGTGATCTTCGTGAAGAATCACGTGAAGTCCATTGGGCAAATCATATTCAACGAACTTGATTTGCTGAGCCTGCGCACCCATCGTTCCGATGAGGAGGGCGCAAAGGGCAAAAATTGATTGAAGTCTCATGTAGTCCATAAATTTGGTGAGGCGAAAATAACCATTTCAAGCCCTGATGGTGAAGCAGATGCGATGAGCGGTAAAAGGGCGGGAGGAACGGCCTAAAAAAAACTTTGGTAAAATGCCGCTTTTAGGGGCAAATTTGGACTCCAAAACCAAAACTACGGATGAGCTACGCTATTGATCCATCAAAACATATCGGTGTTCACGAAGTAATTCACGTGCTTCACTCCAATCAACAGATCTCCCTGTCTGATGAGGCCGTAAAGCGCATTACCAAATGTCGCGATTACCTTGACCAAACACTGGGCAACGATTTTGGGGCTATCTATGGGATCAATACAGGTTTTGGTGCTTTGTGCAATACCATTATCGCTCCTGATCAACTCGAAACACTTCAGAAAAACCTCTTGATGTCTCATGCCTGCGGTATGGGCGAAGAAGTGCCAACTTCTGTGGTGAAGGCTATGCTTTTGTTGAAAGTAATAGGACTCAGCCGCGGTCATAGTGGTGTGCAATTACAAACGGTGCAGCGATTAGTCGATTTTTACAACCTCGATTTGCTTCCTGTAGTGTATCAGCAAGGTTCGCTCGGGGCCTCAGGTGATTTGGCTCCGCTATCTCACTTGTGCTTGCCTATTCTCGGCGAAGGGGAAGTTTTTTTTCAAGGAAAAAAGACAAGTGCAAAAGAGGCATTGGATGCGGCGGGATTGCCCCCACAAACGCTCAAAAGCAAAGAGGGACTTGCACTGATCAATGGTACTCAATTTATGAGCGCCTATTTGCTTACCTGCATTTGGAAAGGGCAAGAGGCCATCGATAAAGCAGAGTGGATAGCAGCCATGTCAATCGATGCATTCGATGGACGACCTGAACCGTTCGAAAATTTGACTCATTTGGTACGCCCGCATAAGGGACAGCTGCGCGTAGCACAGAATATTCAAAATCTTCTTCATGGCAGCGCTATTCAACAACAAGAAAAAGCACATGTGCAAGATCCATACAGCTTGCGATGTATTCCTCAAGTACTTGGTGCAAGCCGCGATGCAATCGACTATGTGCAAAGTGTGCTAGAAACAGAAATCAATTCGGTAACGGACAATCCCATTATTTTCCCTGACGAAAACCGAATCATTTCAGGTGGAAATTTCCATGGCCAACCTTTGGCAATTGTCCTCGACTTTTTAGCCATTGCCTTAGCGGAAGTAGCCAGCATTAGCGAACGCCGAATCTATAAACTCATTAGTGGTACACGCAATCTACCCGCTTTCTTAGTAACTGATGCTGGATTAAATAGCGGTTTTATGATCCCTCAATATACTGCCGCAGGTATTGTGTCTCAGAACAAACAACTGTGCACTCCCGCTAGCGTAGATACAATTGATAGCAGCAATGGTCAAGAAGATCACGTGAGCATGGGTGCTAATGGCGCTACCAAGTGTTACCGTGTATTAATGAATCTTCAAAGCGTGTTGGCAATCGAGGCAATGGCAGCAGCCCAAGGATTAGAGCTGCGCCGACCTCTTCAAAGCTCTTCGAAAGTAGAACAACTTTTTAGCGAAATACGCAAAGTAGTTCCTTTTGTAAAAGATGATATTTACATGCACGATGCCATGATGGACGCACGTAAATTATTGTTCAGCTAGGATTACTGCTTCACCCATTTTGAGAAACGAATACCGTGTGCCGATTCGAATCGCACTTGGTAGATTCCCGTTGGTAAATGTTCTAACGACAGCGGTGTTATACCGGCAGTGATCGGTGCTTCAAAAACAGTTTTACCGGTGAGTTCCATGATCACAAGCTCACCGTTTATAGCACTCTGCACATTTGGATTGGCCGCAGATGGATTGGGGTAAAGAACAAATTCAACAGGTTGAAGTTGTGCGATATCCAAAGGCGTTACAAAAAGTTGTGTGATGACTTCACAACCATTGGCATCCGTTACTTGAGCAGAATTGGATGCATTCGCTGGAAGTATCACATCTTCGGAGGTAGATCCAGTAGTCCACAAAATGTCATAAGGTGCTGTGCCTCCTTCGATGGATAAATCAACGGTCGCCGTGCCATCGCTTTCAATGTCAAAACTCACCACATTTACAATCAACGCTGCTGGTTCCTGAATGAGGGTGTTTGCCGAAACAACGCAATCGTTATTATCCGTTACTTGAAGTGAAATGCTGCCGGCACTCAAGTTGGATATTTCACCCAAGAAACCACCAGTAGACCATTGGTAAGAATAAGGGGCTGTTCCTCCAGATACCACCGCAGCGGCTGTTGCGTTTGATTCACCGAAACAAAGCGGGGCTGTTACCGAAATGGATAAGTCTAAAGGATTGGGTTGTGCAATGGATAACGTACTAGAAACCGAACACCCATTCGAGTCACTCACGCCAAATGAATAAGTGCCCGCGGGTGATGAAAGTGAATTGCTCTCAATATTTTCGTTGTTCCATGTAAAGGTATAAGTGCCGGTTCCTCCAATGGCATTCAATTGTACCGTTGCGTTTTCACCAAAGCAGGCAATAGTGCTAGCTGAGCCTTGCACGCTAAGTGCTGATGGTTCAGATATGGAGGTGGTACCTTGTAAAGTACAGCCACTGCCATCGGTAATAGAGAAACTGTATTGCCCAGTGCACAGATTCGTTCTGTTTTGATCTGTTGCGCCATCGTTCCAAAGGATAGAAAGCGGTTCTGCAAAATTGGTAATATCTAATACCACACTTCCATCACACAGGTTAGCGCAAGTGGTGTTGGTGTTTTCAAGAGTGAAGTTGAACGCATCAATAGCTGCTACAGTAGAGTAGGCCACATTGGTGCAGCCCACTGCGTCAGAAATAAAATACTCATATACACCAGGAGAGGTAATTTCAAAGATTCCCACTCCCGTATAAGGTGCTGTTCCTCCGTTAGCGGTTACTTCAATATCAATACTTTCTCCCGCACAAGGAAG
>JBDKGH010000136.1:0-21117 GCA_039798265.1 Bacteroidota bacterium
GTCCAAATTTCGAAAGATCCAGAGTTGTCTTTGAGGGTAAAAATGGTTTTTACACAATCAAATCCAAGAATCATTTTGTGTTCAGTCGTCGTCGTAAAGGTGCCTTCTACTTGTGGAATCATCGAGTTGGATTGGGCTTCCTCTCCTGTGGTTCGGATTCCCATTTTTTTACCCATGAGGTCCAACAGTATTGTTGATTCTTTGGCAATCGAATCGGAGATGATTACCGTTTGTCCCAGAGCGTTAGATTGAACGATGCGACTTTTGGCTCCTTTGATATAGGTAATCACTTCTTTACCCATCATCGCTGCCATCCGTTTGGTATCTTTCGAAGATTCGAGCACTTCAATTTTGGTGACAATTTTTCCTTCAAAGGCTTGTTGAGCCGTAGAAGAAAGGGAGAGGAAAAGAGTGATTACAAGGAGGTGGAATGGTTTCATTTTGCTTACTTAATGTTCTAAAATTCGAGGAGCGTTTCCAATTTCTTTGCCACCTTTTCTGCGTTCGGTAAAAGGGTGGCCTCTAAAATAGAATTTAATGGAATGGCAGGTGTAGGGATCGAACCAATGGTCATTACAGGAGCGTCGAGGCTTGAGAAGCAGTGCTCACTGATCCATCCGGCTAAAGATTGAGCGAAACTATTTTGTGCTGGTTCTTCCGTAACTACTAAACAACGATTGCATTTTTGGACTGCCGCTGAAATCATTTCATAATCGACAGGAGCAATGGTGCGTAGATCGATGATTTCAATTTGACCATCAAAATTTTCTGCCGCCGTTTTTGACCAATAAACGCCCATACCATAGGTTATGATGGCTACTTTTTTGCCAGTCGAATTGGCGCTGAGCACCACACGACCTTTACCAAAAGGAATGACGTAATCGGATGAAGGTTCAATTGTTCGAGCATCTTCGGTGCCTTTTACTTTGCTCCAATAAAGGCCTTTGTGCTCGAGCATTACTACGGGATTAGGATCATGGAAGGCCGATTTCAAGAGGCCTTTCAAATCTGCTCCAGTGCTGGGGTAGGCCACTTTTATACCGCGAATATTGGCCAATACACTTTCGACACTTGAACTGTGATATGGACCACCAGAACCATAGGCTCCAATAGGCACGCGGATGACAGCACTAACCGGCCATTTACCATTGCTGAGGTAATAACTGCGGCTAGCTTCTGTAAACAATTGGTTGAGGCCTGGCCAGATATAATCGGCAAACTGCACTTCAACGATTGGTTTTAAGCCAGCGGCACTCATGCCTACGGTGCTTCCAATAATGAAGGCTTCTTGAATGGGAGTATTGAATACGCGGTTATCACCGAATTTTTCAGCGAGTGTTGCCGCTTCGCGAAAAACACCTCCGAGTCTGCGGCCTACATCCTGACCGTAAAGAAGGGCATCCGGATTTTCAGCGAGTATTTCTTGCATGGCAAAAAGAGCGGAGTCAACCATTACTGTTGCTTGCTTGCCCGCTGGTTCGCGTTCGCCTTTTTCTTCCGTTATCGGTGTAGGGGCATAATCAAAAGTGGTGAGGTCTTCGGGACGAGGATCTTCTGCGAGAAGCGCTCTGTCATAGTCTGCATCAACGAGTGCTCGCGATTGTGCTTCGATCTCATCGAGGGAATGGTCTGCAAAACCCAATTGATTCAATTGTTTTCTAAATCGTGGTAGAGGGTCACGGCGCGATGCGCTTTCTAAGTCATCGCGATACCACTCTTTACGAACGCCTGAAGTGTGATGCCCAAGCAAAGGCACTTTGCAATGAACAACCCAAGGACGGCGGTTGCTGCGAACATCATCTAGAATATCTGCGAGAGCAGTATAGCAAGCGATGAAGTCGGTGCCATCGAGCGTTTTGGCCTTAATGCCAGGGAATGCGCGTGAAAAAGTAACGGCATCTCCAAAACGAATCTCAGAAGAATGGGCGCTGATGTCCCATTCGTTGTCTTGAACAAAATAGATAATGGGCAATTGCTTCAAAGCAGCCATGTGAAAAGCTTCCGCTACTTCACCTTCGGTCATGGCTGCATCACCAATGGAGCAAACCACTACACCTGGCTCTTTGTCTGAAGGGTCAAGCTTTTGTTGTTCACGGTATTTTAACCCCATAGCAATACCAGTTGATGGAATGGCTTGCATTCCTGTAGCTGAGCTTTGATGAGGAATTTTGGGCATATCATCACGCTTCAGTGATGGATGGCTGTAGTAGGTGCGTCCGCCGGAAAAAGGGTCGTCGCGTTTGGCCATCAATTGCAGCATGAGATCGTAAGGCTGTAATCCTATTCCAAGCAGAATACTATCGTCGCGATAATAGGCACTCAAGTAATCTTGAGGTTTTAATTGCAGGCCTAGCGCCAATTGACAAGCCTCATGCCCACGCGAGGTGGCATGCACATACTTGCTGGTAACCTTGGCATTTTCTTCATATTTATCGGCCATGCTTTTCGCAGTGGTCATAAGAGAGAATGCCTTTAAGAGCAAATCGCTACTGAGGGAGGCTGTTTTTTCGGCGGTTGACATAAATGCGGTTTGGTGGCGCAAGTTACGACTTCAAACCCGTATTCACTACCTTCGCCGTCGGCTATGAAGGTTCATTTTTACAAATATCAAGGCACCGGAAACGATTTTATCATAATTGATAACAGAACTGGTGATTATCAGCTCACTACGCAGCAGATTGTGCGCTTGTGCGATCGAAAGTATGGCGTAGGGGCCGATGGTTTGATTTTATTTCAGAATGATCCTGATCATGATTTCTTCATGAATTTTTACAATCCAGACGGATCGCAGAGTTTTTGCGGAAATGGCAGTCGATGCACTGTCCATTTTGCTCAAGATTTGGGCGTTATCCTTGATAAATGCAGGTTCCGGGCCATTGATGGCGTGCATGAATCCTCTGTTTCGAGCGAAGTTTTTCGCATACACATGAAGGATGTTCAAGGCATTAAACAGATAGAAGAGTTCGCTTATTACCTCAATACGGGTTCCCCGCACTACGTTGAGTTCGTGGATCAACTCAATGAGGTTTCCGTTTTCGAAGAAGGAAGAGCCATTCGTTATGATTCTCGCTTTGCGCCTGGTGGCACGAATGTCAACTTTGTAGAAATAGCAGCAGAGGGGCATATTCGGGTAAGAACTTATGAAAGGGGAGTTGAAAACGAAACGCTCTCCTGCGGAACGGGAGTTACTGCCTGCGCGCTTGCTTATGCGCACCGCAGTGGCTTCAAAGGGCCAATAAAAGTGACCAGCCTTGGGGGCGATTTGCAAGTCTTGTTTGAGATGAAAGGATCCTCCGCATTTCATGACATCTGGTTATGCGGTCCGTCACAATTTGTGTTTGAAGGTAATATGGAATGTTGAATATGAAAAGAATTGGACTTTTATTGATTTTTTGGGCATTGATTTTAACTGCACGGGCAGAGAAAATTGAGCTATCACCACAAGCCGAAATTTCCGTTTTAACGTGTTCGCCAGGTCCTGATTTGTACTCTAGTTTCGGGCATACGGCGTTGCGAATTCAAGATTCTATCAATGGCAAATGGGTAGATGTGGTTTATAATTACGGCACCTTTGAATTTACCGACGATTTTTATTTCAAGTTTGCAAAGGGTCAATTGGATTATCGACTTTCGCGTTCTTCTTTTGGCGATTTTCAATACGAATATTTGCTGACAGGTAGAGGGATTTGGGAACAAAAGCTACTCATTACTCCAGAAGAAAAACAACGGCTATTCGATTTGTTAGAGGAAAATTATCTGCCTGAAAACCGAACCTATCGGTATGATTTTTTTTATGATAACTGCTCTACGCGTGTGCGCGACATCATTAAAAAGGCGGTCAACAATCAAGTCAATTTTACTTACGTATATCCCGATCGAAGCACTTACCGCGAAGCCATTCAGCATTATTTAGATTTTCACGCTTGGAGCGACTTTGGGATTGATGTGGCTTTGGGACTGCCCTGTGATAAAGTAATGGAAGCAGAAGGAGCCATGTTTTTGCCCGATAGCTTGATGAAGGAATTGGAATACGCTACACATGGTAATGGACCCCTGGTGTCCAAAATAGAAGAGGTGATACCACAAGAATATGAGCCAGAAGAAGGGGATGGCATAACACCTCTCAAATTGCTTTTGGTGATTCTCCTCGTGCAAGTAGCATTGGGTTGGTTTCTTCGAAAAAAATACCGTGTCAATTTGCTCGACAGACTTCTCCTCTTTACGATTGGACTGGTAGGAGTGCTTGTAACCTTTTTGTGGTTTTTCACCGACCATCAAGCTACCGTGTGGAATTTGAATATACTTTGGGCCAATCCACTCTTGTTGATTGTTGCTTTTTTACCCTCGCGACTTTGGAAAAAAAGTTGGTGGAATATGTATATGATTGGAGCAATCATAGCGGTAGTAGGATGGCCTTTTTTACCTCAGCAAATGCACCTTGCTGTTTTACCCTTAGCACTCAGTATGATTTGGATCGGAGTGCGTTATCTTCGTCCTCATTGGCTAGGGATAAAACCTGCATAACTGTACAACAACTATGAAGAAGCTGCTGCTAAACGTTTTGGTGATCATTCAAAGTGGAATGCTTCTCACTTCGTGTAAACGAACAGAAGACACTACATGGGAAGTGGATGCCTGGGGCGCAGTGGCTCGAGGCACCTTGAGTCTCGAAGATCTTGTTCCTGATAGCTTACTGCAAGCGGATGCGGATCAATTGTGGCATTTGCATCTTACCAAAAATTTGACTGATTTTGATTTAGACACGTTAGTCGCTATTCCTGATACAAGTTTCACCACCCGTTTTATCGTGCCCTTAAGCGGTGGTCCATTCAATATTCCTGCGGGCACTCAAATCATCAATTCGAATCGTCAAAATCAATTTGGAATTGCCAATGCACAACTGACAGAAGTTCGACTTTCCGCAGGTAAACTGAAATACACACTGCGCAGTTATATCAACGGCGATCTTCAAACAACGCTAACAGTGCCAGGTTTGTCCCTCAATGGAACGGGCACCATTATCGAAGCACATACACTACCCGGCAATCAGGAACTGGAGGGAGAAATTGACTTGACAGGATACCAAGTAGATTTAACGGGTACCAATGGCAATTCCTACAATCGACTTTTTTCAAATATGAATGTTCGCGTGAGTAATACAGCAGCAACTGCAGCTCAAGTCTTTCAAAACGATAGCATCGTAGTTGATTTGCGATTTGAAGATGCGATCATCAGTTATGCACGCGGCTATTTTGGGCAACATCATTACGATTTGAATCAGACCATTGCTGCGAATGAAGATCTGCATCTGCCAGATGGTTTGATTAACCTCGAAGGCATGCGCATGAATTTTCGCATTGAAAATTATGTAGGCGTTGATGCACGAATTCACCTCAATAATATTGCGGGAGTCCATACCAATACGGCAAGTGAGGTAGCATTAGTCAATGGAGAGATTTATGAAAATTTCAACGTCACGCGTGCTACAGATAATCAAGGCGTGATTACGCCCTACATCCGAAGTGTTGAGCTGAATGATCAAAATAGCAACCTCACCAATTTTGCAGAAAATTTACCAGATCAGTTTGTGGTGCAAGGTATCGTGGACATTAATCCATTGGGCAATGTAAACTTCAACAACGACTTTATTTATACTAATCAGCCTCTCAATTTACTTCTCGATATTGATTTGCCGTTGAACATTGCCATGAGCAATTTGATACTCCGCGATACATTGGATTGGAATGGGTTTGATTTGGAAGGCAATGCCTCGGGTAAATTGTATTTACAGGTAAACAATGGTTTTCCTTTTTCAGCGAATGTACAAGTGGATTTTACCGATGTGAATGGTGGAAATACGACGACTATTCTACAAAATGGTCAAGTGCAATCAGGTGTGCTTTCGCCTACGTCGAACAGTTGCGTCGCTACTTATTCCTTGATTGAAATACCCGTTAGTGCTGCAAATTGGAGCAAGCTAAAAAGGGAAGGTAAAATGAATGTCAAAGCGACGTTTAATACCAGCGATTATCCCGAATTGGTGGGTCTATATCAAGGCTACAAACTTGATTTTGTATTGTCCGGAAATGCTAATCTCCCTATAAATGTTCATTGAGATGAAAAGAGTAGTTGCATTTCTTGTTCTTCTGCTCGGTGCGCTTTGGAGCGCAGCGCAAACGCCGTTGATCCTTCAGCTGAGCAACGACACATCCTATAAAAACTCCTATGCTTGGCTTAAATCAGAGGCCTCTTTTGGAATTGGGACAAATGCCTTAGATGTTCAGTTTATGAAAGAATTGACCTTTGGTGGTCACTTATCCAAAGCACAAATTGCAAATCGAGTGGATGCCATCTCTGATGTGCTTTATGGTGGAGGAAGAGCTTCAGGAGGGATGGAAGTGTGGAGTTTTTCAGATACTCTTTTTGGAAAAACAGGTTTGGGTTTAAAAGTACAAGCGTCAGCGAATTATTCCGCCCAAATGATGATGGGTAAAGAGCTTTTTCAAACCATATTCCAAGGAAATGCGCCCTTTTATAATGACACTGCGGAGTTTGGTAAAACCTATTTCAACTATCAAGCTTTTCAGAAATATGGCGTTGGCCTTTTTAGAAAAAGAGATCTTTCATTCGTTCAACTTTCGCTCGTGAACGGAGAGAATTTTCAAGAACTTGATGCGCGGGAAGGACAGTTGTTCACGTCTGTTTTGGGAGATAGTCTCAGTTTGCAATATGCAGGTTCTTTTTGGAGTTCCGATACATCACGATCAGGTTATGGAGCAGCAAATGGATTGGGTTTGTGCTTAGATGCCGATTATAACGTTCCACTGGAAAAAGGAAAAGGATTTATTTCTGTTTCTGTTCGCGATTTTGGTTGGATCAAATGGCAAAATGGATTGGATTACACCTTTGACAGTTTGAGCACTTGGCGCGGATTTGATGTCAATCAACTGATCGACGCCGAAGGTGATACCACCTTATCAGTGAATTTTAGAGATTCATTGCACTATCAAGTCAACAAAAAAGATTTTATCAAAGCGATGCCGATGTCGGTTCATTTGCGTATGGCAAAAATGATAAGCGCAAGCAATTACGCCAATGTAGGTGTAAGCATTTGGCCAGGTCGTGCGCTTACTCCGCGAGTATTCGCAGGACTCGGACATTTTATCGGCGATCACTTTGTTGTTTCGGAATACATTTCTTTCGGTGGTTATTCTAAATTTTCTGCAGGAGCTGAACTTCAGTGGATGCCCAAAGGGAAGTGGTTCTTGAGTGTAAAAAGCAACAACTTACCCGGTTGGATTTTTAATGATGCCAGAAGCAGAGATGTGCAAATGGCCGTTTCATATTTCATCAATAGAAAAAACTAAGACATGAATTTACCTGGTTTAAAACCTAATACAGCCAATAATTTTTTCCTTATCGCGGGACCATGCGTGGTCGAAAGTGAAGACCTCGTTATGGAAGTGGCGGAGAAAATGATCGAGCTCACCAATCAGTTCCATATTCCTTATATTTTCAAAGGCTCTTATCGAAAGGCGAATCGTTCGCGCAGCGATTCTTTTGCAGGTATAGGCGATGAGAAGGCGTTGGAGATTCTGAAAAAGGTGCGCGAAAAATATGGTGTGCCTGTAACTACGGACATACACAGTGCTCCAGAAGCCGCTATGGCTGCGCAATATGTAGATGTTTTACAAATACCTGCATTCTTGTGTCGCCAAACTGATTTGTTGTTAGCGGCAGCGGCCACCGGCAAAGTGGTGAACATTAAAAAAGGCCAGTTTTTATCACCCGAATCGATGATTCATGCCGTGAATAAGGTGAAAGAAGGAGGGAATGATCAAGTATGGTTGACCGAGCGCGGAACTACATTCGGCTATCAAGATTTGGTGGTTGACTTCAGAAGTATTCCAACCATGAAACAATATGCGCCAACCATAATGGACTGCACGCATAGTTTGCAACAACCCAATCAGAGCAGTGGAGTTACCGGTGGAAGACCTGATTTGATCACAACTGTTGCCAGCGCGGCTATTGCCACTGGTGCTGATGGATTGTTCATTGAAACACATCCTAATCCTGCTGTCGCAAAAAGCGATGGAGCCAACATGCTTCGATTGGAATACATGGAGGCTTTACTTGAAAAATTAGTTCGCATTCGCCAAGCTGTAATCTGATGAAAAAGCTCCTTCTATCCATTGCGTTATTTCTGATCGTTTGGTGCTCTTTGGGGCAGCAAACCGTTTTGCCTTTCAAGACATTCGGTGGTGAGCAACCCGATTTGTTTACGCATATGATAGAAATGGATAATGCAGAAATATGGGCCGTAGGCGCCTCAGGAAGCAATTTACAAGGCAACTCAGATGTTTGGCTTCAGCGCACGAACGAGGCTTTGGACTGTATTGAGTCGAAAACCTTTGGTAGTAGTGGTGTGGACAAAGCAGAGTGTATCGTAAAAGATGATCTCGGAAACGCCTACATTATTGGTTATACCAATGGATATGGTGCGCAAGAATATGATGCTTTAGTCATTAAAGTGAACAGCGAAGGAGATGAAGTTTGGGTGAAAACCATAGGTGCGAATGATTGGGATTTTGCTACCTGTGGCGCTTGGATAAACGGAAAGCTAGTTGTGGGTGGATATTCTTATTTAAATGCGGCTTCAAGTTCCGTATGGACCTTTGAGTTAGATGAAGACGGAACGGTGTTATCAGAATCTTTCATGGGCGCCAGTGGCGATGCTTGGATGAATGATATCATGACCACAGAAGATGGAAATCTGCTTTACATGTACACCCAAAAAACAGCTGCTGATTTCAGCGAGGTATTGATTAAAAAGGTAGATAACGTAGGCAATGAACTGTGGACCTACCTTCAAAACGATGACACGCACAGCATGCAAGGTCTTGGTATTTCAGAGATTGATGGAGTGTATTATTTCACGGGTAAACGCGATTTGAACGACCTCACGTCAACCTTTGTTTTACGCTTATCAGGTGAAGGAGATTTAGTAGAAGAACTCATCTATGAACAAACGAATGACTTCTATGTGATGAAGGTTTTGCCCATCAATGACAGCCGTATTTTTGTTATGAATACCTTCACATTCGGAGCGGGTGGATGTGATGGTGGCTATTTAGTTTTTAGCCAATATTTCGGCTTTTTGAATAGTGTCACTTTTGGTGGAACAAGCAATGATTTTTTACATGATGCCATGGTTACTTCCAGCGGAAAGGTGATCAGTTGCGGTGAGTACAACAGTTATTCAGATCAACTTCCACAAGGTATGCTAGTCATTTTACCTGAAGTGAATGCTGAAGGATATTCCTATCAGACCGTAAACGATCAATCGTGCTTTATAGTGGGTGTGCAAGAAATGGTGTCTACACCACTGATCGATTTCATGGGCAATTGGCAGATATATGATCTTTCAGGAAGAAAATTGGCCCAATACTATGGTAGCGAAAAACAAGTGAAAGAAGAACTCAATCTGTGGCCATCCGGACTCTATCTGATGCAAGCGGAAAATGGCGGCGCTATAAAATATTTGATCGGACATTAAGTCCAGCCGTTTCAAAAAGAACATTCGGGACAAAAAGGTTGATCAAACCATTGACACTCGAATCAACAATCCTGCGGTCACAATAAAACTAGGCCGTTCAATAGACGGTCCTCAATATTCACCACCTTTGTAAAAAGAAACAGCATTAAGGATGAATAATAATGACGTACTGAAAAAGCTGCGTGTAGCGCTTCAATTGCGCGATGAGGATATGGTGAAGATCATGGCGTTGGTCGATTTTCGCATTTCACTTTCAGAGATGAATGCTTTTTTCCGCAAGGAAGATCATCCCAACTATCGGGAGGCCGGCGACCAAGTGCTGCGCAATTTTTTGAATGGACTCATTATTCATCTGCGAGGCCCAAAGGCGGAAGGCAAAGTGGCCACTGAGAATTTCAAGAAAGAACTTTCAGATAAAAGTCAAAAATCAGAAAGAGCACCTCAAAAACGATCCGAACCCGCGCTAAAGTCCGACTTTAAACCTCAAGAGCGAACGGACAGAGCACCGAAGAAAACTTTCGGAGCAGACAAAGAAAGAAGCTTTAAGCCCACCAAAGGCAATCGTGAATTTCCCGGTACACAAAAGAAAGTGGTGATGCGGGGCAGAAAGCCCAAAGGCGAATAAAAAACAAAAGCCCCGTCATCTTCGTTAAGATGTTCCGGGGCTTTTTTATCCTTAACCAAAACCAAATGTTCTAAGAACTAGAACCTATGGGATGAACGGGCTAAATCAGTATTTATGATGAATGTGAATGCAAAAATTTGTTATCACAAAAATGCGTTTATATTTGCGGCCTCGAAAACGGGGGTATAGCTCAGCTGGCTAGAGCTCTTGCATGGCATGCAAGAGGTCATCGGTTCGACTCCGATTATCTCCACAAAAAAAAACTCGATCGTTAGATCGAGTTTTTTTTTAAGGATGATTATTCCTTGATCAAAACATAACCTTGTCCTTTCACTCGCAGCCAATAAACCCCAGCAGTCAATTTTTGGGTATTGATTTCTGTGACACTTTGTGTGAATCTAGATTGTTCGATTACTTGCCCCATGGCGTTCATCAAGCACCAATGCTCGCCCATTAATGTCGCATCTGCCTGAACAAAACAGATGGCGTTAGATGGATTGGGATAAATGGTCAATGCAGACTCTTCTACTGTGTTTACCGATGCAGGGCTAACGACATTAATCGTAAAATCATTGAAGTTGCCGTATTGATATTCGCCACAAGTGCCATAACCATTGGTGCTTGTTACATCAAAACAATCAGTTCCCCAACCGGCAATAACACGCATCCGGTAACTTCCGTCAGAAACGGTGCTCGGAACGGTGATTTGAAAATTGTAGGTCTGCGGATCTCCAGCGTCGTAAATGTGATAAAGATTTTCATCATCGCTAAAGGTGTAATCGTTATTAAAGTCTAGCCAAACACCTACACCGCACCATGCGCCGTTGGTAACGATCATGTCCGTAGCCACGCCTTTGGTCACCGTGCCTACGGTTGAGGTATAGTCGCTGATCGAACAATCAACATTGTCCCAAACAATGCCACCTACTTCTATATGTTGGTTGGTCCAGTTGAAACATCCATTTAAAAAAGTGGGAGAGCAGTATTGGGCTTGCACTGCTGAAATGCCGAAACTAAAAGCAAGAAGAAGCGAGTATAGTTTTTTCATAGTTATGTGGTTTGTGATGGGAAGTTAACAGTTTGGAATCAATTTGCCAAAAGGCAGCGGGTGAATTAACAGATTCTCCACATTTTTTCAGCCCATACGAGAGAAAAGAATGGATCTTTTAAATTGCACCACCAAACAAATTCTACTATGTCGCAACATTTTCGTTTAGCCGATGCCATCAATCATGTGAAAGATTTTCACGATGCATTTGGCTTGCCGGTTCGTCAAGAGCTTACTGGCCAACTTTCAGAAAAAGAACTGACCCTTCGTTTTAATCTGATGAAAGAAGAAAACGAGGAATACCTCGAAGCCGCTCAGCGAGGAGATATCGTGGAAATTGCAGATGCTTTGGGTGACATGTTATACATCCTGTGCGGCACCATTAATGCGCATGGATTGCAGGAAAAAATGGCCCCAGTTTTTGAAGAGATTCAGCGATCAAACATGAGCAAATTGGATGAAAATGGAAAGCCCATTTATCGAGAAGATGGTAAAGTGATGAAAAGCGACCGTTATTTCAAGCCCGATATTGCCGCTATATTGAATAAATAAGCCTTTTTCGAAGCGGATTTCCGCTTATTTTTGCAACCTCAAAAAATTAAGTATGATCAAAATTACCCTGCCCGATGGATCGGTGCGCGAAGTAGAAAGCGGAACTACCGCTCTGCAAATCGCTCAGTCGATCAGCGAAGGTCTGGCGCGCAACGTGCTAGCTGCCGAAGTGAATGGAGAAATCATTGACTCCTTCCGTCCTATTACGACGGATAGCACTTTGAAGCTGCTTACGTGGAACGACGATGGGGGTAAAAGCACCATGTGGCACTCCTCTGCCCACTTGATGGCAGAAGCCTTGGAGGCTTTATACCCGGGGGTAAAATTGGCGATTGGCCCTCCAATCGAAAATGGGTTCTATTACGACGTCGATTTTGGTACGCATAGTTTTGCCCAAGAAGATTTCGATAAAGTGGAGAAAAAGATGCTCGAATTGGCGCGCACTAAATCAGAGTTCGTGCGAAAAGAAGTATCTAAAGCGGACGCTCTTTCCTACTTCACCGAAAAGGGTGATCCTTATAAAATTGAATTGATCAACGACCTGGAAGACGGGAAAATTACTTTTTATACCCAAGGTAATTTCACCGATTTGTGCCGTGGTCCGCATATTCCCAATACTGGTTTTGTAAAGGCCGCTAAGTTGTTAAACGTAGCTGGAGCTTATTGGCGCGGCGATGAGAAAAACAAAATGTTGACTCGCGTTTACGCCATTACTTTTCCGAAACAAGCGGAATTGGATGAGTATTTGAAGCAAGTAGAAGAAGCGAAAAAGCGCGATCACCGCAAGTTGGGTAAAGAATTGGGCTTGTTCCATTTTTCTCAAAAAGTAGGTTCTGGTTTACCGCTTTGGTTGCCAAAAGGTACCGATCTTCGTATGCGTCTTCAGAACTTCCTTCAGGTGGCTCAGAAGAAAGCGGGTTACTTGCAGGTGATCACTCCACACATTGGTTCGAAGGAATTGTATGAAACGAGCGGTCACTGGGCCAAGTATGGTGCGGATAGTTTCCGCCCAATTTCCACACCCCAAGAAGGTGAGTTATACATGTTGAAGCCGATGAACTGTCCTCACCACTGTGAGATCTTCAAGGCTGCCCCTCGTTCATATCGCGATCTCCCTTATCGATTGGCCGAATTTGGAACGGTGTATCGTTTTGAGCAAACCGGTGAGTTGCACGGATTAACCCGTGTGCGTGGTTTTACCCAAGATGATGCGCACATATTCTGCACCGTAGATCAGGTAAAAGAAGAAGTAGGTAAAGTGATCGATTTGGTGTTGTATATCTTCAAAACCCTTGATTTCACTGATTTCTTGGCTCAAGTTTCTCTTCGCGATCCGGCGAATCCATCGAAATACATCGGATCGGATGAAAACTGGGACAAAGCGGAGACCGCCATCAAGGAAGTAGCAGCAGAGAAGGGGTTGAAAACCGTAGTAGAATTGGGCGAAGCAGCCTTTTATGGTCCGAAGCTCGACTTCATGGTTCGCGATGCTATAGGTCGTAAGTGGCAGCTCGGTACCGTTCAGATCGACTACAACTTGCCAGAGCGCTTTGAGTTAGAATATACTGGTGCTGACAACCAAAAGCACCGTCCAGTGATGATTCACCGCGCCCCATTTGGCTCTATGGAGCGATTTGTGGCCATTTTGATTGAGCACTGTGCCGGTCAATTCCCATTGTGGCTTACTCCTGAGCAGGTTAGAATCCTTCCAGTGAGTGAAAAATATAACGATTATGCAAAAAAGGTATCATCGGAACTAGAAAATTACGATATTCGCGCCCTCGTTGACGAGCGTAACGAAAAAGTGGGCAAGAAAATTCGGGAAGCCGAATTGGAGAAAGTGCCGTATATGCTGATCGTTGGTGAAGATGAGCAAGCTGCTGGAACTGTTTCAGCACGCAAGCGTGGAGGAGAAGGCGATTTAGGCAAATTCAGCATGGCCGATTTTGCAGAGTACGTGAACAACGAGATAAAACAAATGTTGGCATAAGCCCGCATTTATAAACTAAAAAGAAAGATTTGGCTATTAGCAATCAGCGTGAAATGAGAGGCCGCAGGAGTTTAGAACCTGAGCATCGCATCAACCAAAAAATTACCGCTCCGGAAGTTCGTTTGGTAGGTGAGAACATTGAACAGGGCGTTTACTCTCGCGAAGAAGCACTTCGAATGGCTGCCGAACAAGAGGTAGACCTCGTAGAGATTTCTGGTAATGCCGTACCTCCGGTTTGCCGTGTGATCGATTACAAGAAGTTTCTTTATGATCAAAAGAAGAAACAGAAAGAGATCAAGGCAAAACAGGTAAACGTTACCGTAAAAGAAATTCGTTTCGGCCCCAACACCGATGAGCACGATTTTGAGTTCAAACTCAAGCATGCAAAAACCTTTTTGGGTGAAGGCAGCAAAGTGAGAGCTTACGTGTTTTTCAAAGGACGCTCGATTGTGTTCAAAGAACGTGGCGAAATCCTTCTGTTGAAGTTTATACAAGAATTAGCCGAACTCGGCATTCCTGAACAGTTGCCTAAACTAGAAGGGAAGAAGATGTTCGTTCTAATTGCACCTAAGAAAAAATAGTTAACTCAATAATTCAAATCAAAATGCCAAAAGCAAAAACCAAATCCGGAGCTAAGAAGCGTTTCCTAGTGACCGGTAGCGGTAAGATTAAGCGTAAGAAGGCGTTCAAAAGACACATTTTGACTAAAAAGGCGACTAAGCGCAAGCGCGCCCTTACAGCAAGTGGTCTTGTACACCCTTCAGACGTTAAATCGATCAAGGCTCAGTTGCTCACCTACGCAAAGTAATCCGTTACTTAACGAGCACGGTAATGTTTAACCCGACTAACGGTAAAAAGTCCTCGTAAAAAAGGCACCGAAGTCTAAAAACAAAAAAGAAATGCCAAGAAGTAAAAATGCAGTAGCATCAAGGGCTAGAAGAAAAAAGGTCCTTAAGCTCGCCAAAGGCTACTTCGGTTCACGCAAAAACGTGTGGACAGTAGCGAAAAACTCGGTTGAAAAAGCGTTAACCTACGCATACATCGGCCGTAAACAACGTAAGCGTAATTTCCGCGCTTTGTGGATCACCCGTATCAACGCTGGTGCTCGCCAACACGGAATGTCGTACTCTGAATTCATGGGCAAAATTCACAAGAATGGTATCGAATTGAACCGTAAAGTTCTTGCTGACCTCGCTATGAATCATCCAGACGCATTCAAAGCAGTTGCGGAAAGAATCAAATAAGCATTCCGGAAGTTTATTCTTCTGATGTTACAAAAGCCCACGATTTATCTCGTGGGCTTTTTGTTTGGTGAAAACTTCTCCTTTACCTTTACAATTCGCGGCCAAGCGCTGCGTTAACGGTATGATGAAGCGTTTTCTACTCTCGATCCTCTTATGTTGGATCTCCCTTTCTTCTTTCGGACAACCAGGTATTATCTACGCGCAAGGCGATAAATTACCCAGTAATGCACTTTGGTTTAATGCCGATTTTCAAGTGTCCTTCGATGCCTGTCGCGATAAGGTGGTAGTGCTTGCCGTTTGGTCACCCGAAACCTATAATGCCATCGAAACCCTTGTAGCATTAGAAGAACGATTGGCTCGTGTTCCTCAAGTACAACTGATAAGCGTGATGCTCTTGGATTCGATGCATCACTGGAGTAGAAATGAAGTGAATTGCTTTGTGCAAATGAATAAACTTCATCACCCCATTGGTGTAACCAATAGTCTCGATGATCTTAAAAATTTAAGTGTCCGAACTTTCCCTCATCTCGCACTGTACAAGAAAAGTAATATTGCTGCTTCTCAAACCCTCAATGGAAGTGACCGAGAGTTTTATCAAGAGCTTGATAAAGTATTAAGCGACACTGAGCTGCTAAAGGGCATTTCTGCGTGGACGATTAAGGATTCCATCGAACTGGGATCGTGGGCGGATCCGCTGCCTGAAGAAGTAGCGCGATTAACATGTAGCAGCGATCATTTATACCTGAGCGAAAATGCGCATGGAAGAGTAATCGTTTTAAATGGCGATGGATCGGTGCATCATACCATTGGAAGTGGACAGTATGGGTATGCCGATGGGCAATTTTATGCCGCGCGCTTTAGAAATATTGTCGATCTAGAGTATGATTCTTATACGAATCAGCTGTTCATAGCCGATATGAACAATCATCGCATACGTGTGGCCGACCCTAATTCTGATCTCGTTTATACTCTCGTGGGCAATGGAAAAGCGGAGGCAGCATTATCCGATTCTCTGCATGGAATGAATAGCTCATTTCCATATCCTAGTGCAGTGACCTTTTTTAAAAACAAAGTTTTTGCTGCAAGCGCCCTGCGAAATGAAATTTTTGAAATTGATCCTAAAAATGGTGAAGGAAAAAAGGTACTCACTCTTCCTTCCATGCCGCTTCAGTCCTATGCTCCTATCTATGTTTGTTCCATGTCCGCTGGAAAAGATGGGGTTTACTGTGTGTTGAGTAATGGCAAGGTGGGCATCATCAAAGAGGGCAAATGGTCATGGGTGTTCGAACCAAAAAATAGTTTCGAGGCCGTTTCAGAAGTAGTAGAGAAGGGAAAAAAACTCTATGCCACCATGAGCGAGCGCAATCAATTGGTGATGATCTCTCAAGGAAAGTACAAGGTGTTGACTGGTCAAGAGAACATGGGTTTTTTAAATGGAACTAAAAAGACAGCCTTGTTTTCTCATCCCATCGGGTTGTGTTATTTCCAAAGCCGATTGATGGTGGCTGATTGGAGTAATCACCTGATAAGATCAGTATCTCCGAAAAAAGGAACGGTCCGCACCTTAACGATAGCACCAGATGAACGATTGCAGCAAACCGGTGACGCTTTGAACGCTGGTGAAATCGTTTACTTCGAATCCATTATTTGTGGTAAAGGTCAAAATAGTATTACCGTGAAAATTGAAGTTCCTGGATATACGCTCCTCAGCGGAGGTAAAAACGAAGTGTATATCGATGAATCTTCTACCACACGGTTAGAATCAAACACTATTACGGACGATTCATTTACCGCTAAGTTTAGAGTAAAAGAAGAAGAACCCTATGTGCAATTTGAGGTATATCTCACATTGCGGAGCGATGCGTTTCCGGAGCGAACAATCTTCAAAAGAAGTATGCTCAACATACCGGTTGAGACCATTGATGGAGAAAGCAATTCGCATGAATTGATTTATCTACCTCATCTTTTGCCGTACTAATTGACTATTCCCCCAATATGCGACTCACGCCTTTTGCGGCGTCGGTGTAATCAGGTTTGATGGAAAGGGCTTTGCGGAAATCCCTCTCAGCCTCATCCTTTTTACCCATGCGCTCATACACCAATCCTCTGTTGTAGTAGGCCATGAAGTAACTTGGATTGGTCAGCACAGCTTCGGTAAATTCTTTTTCAGAAGACTTTAAGTCTTTCAAGTATTCCAAGTAAACAAAACCTTTGTTGAAGTGAGCGGTAGCGAATGTGCTGTCTATGCTGATTATTTTATCGTAGCAAGTCAACGCTTCTTGATAGCGCTTTTGATCTTTGTTGCCGGTTTCTTGAAAAAACATAGCTTTATTGTACCAGGCTTCAATACTATTCGGACGAATTTCAATGGCTGAGTTGTAATAGTCTTTAGCGAGATCATTTTTTTGTGCAGCAAACAGTAGTCCTACTTCAATGAACGCATCGTAATAAGTAGCATCCACTTCTACGGCAGTTTGGTAGGCCGAGATTGCGCTAGCAGTGTCTCCTTGCTGTTTGTACAAGCGGCCTTTCAGGTAATAAGCATAAGCTTGATCACCTTGGCGCAAAGCATCGTTGATGTGTTGAAGCGCAATCGTATAATTATTCAGTACAATATCAATGGCTGCTTTTTTTAGCAAACAATCAGTATTGGTAGCTTCTAAAGCAAGGCATTGTTTGTAATCGTCGTAAGCTTTGTTTACGTTTTCTTGAGCCCAATGAATTTCACCGCGGTAGAGATAAATGGTGCTTTGCAAACTGTCGGTTTCAATAGCGCGAGCAATGTCTTTCATGGCTAGATCATACCGTTCGGTTTTGCCATAGTATTGAGCCCTTGCGAGATAGTTCGCGAAATTATCGGGTTCATCAGCGATCTTTTTATTGAGGGCAGCGAGAACAGAGTCGGTACCGGTAGAGTCTGCAGCAGCGATAGTATTGTCGCCACTTCCATTGCCACAGGCAGAGAAAAAGCTAGCGGCGCAGGCAAGACATACAAGAAGGATGAATCGATACATTTTCATAATAGGGTGCATAATAGCAAAAAGCCCGCTATCTGCAGTAGATAGCGGGCGCAAAAATGAGTCATTTTTTTACTTGTTCGATGCACAAAATGCATAAACAAGAGAAAAGCCTATAGTGAGGTTAACTAACGAGCGGTAAGAGGAAACAAATCAACCGTTATTAATTAAGCCTTTGGGTTGGCTTTAGCTTCGACACATTCAAGCACTTTTGCTTCAATTTCGCTCATGAGTTCTGGGTTGTCTTCAAGCAAAACCTTAACGGCATCGCGACCTTGTCCGAGTTTGGTTTCACCGTAGCTAAACCAGCTGCCACTTTTCTTGATTACATTCATATCTACACCCAAGTCGATCAACTCACCTGTGCGGCTGATACCTTGACCGAAGATGATGTCGAATTCAGCATGACGGAAAGGAGGTGCTACTTTATTTTTTACCACTTTCACTTTGGCGTGATTACCGATGGCGTTTTCGCCATCTTTAATTTGCTGTGAACGGCGGATATCTAAGCGAACAGATGCATAAAACTTAAGAGCGTTACCACCAGTGGTTGTTTCAGGGTTACCGAACATCACCCCGATTTTCTCGCGCAATTGGTTGATGAAAATGCAGCAGCAGTTTGTTTTGCTGATAGAGCCGGTGAGTTTACGGAGGGCTTTAGACATCAATCGAGCTTGCACACCTACGTTAGAGTCGCCCATTTCACCTTCAATCTCAGAACGAGGTGTAAGAGCCGCAACCGAGTCGATTACGATCAAGTCGATTGCGCCGGAGCGGATAAGATTATCGGCAATTTCTAAGGCTTGTTCACCATTGTCTGGCTGAGCAATGAGAAGGTTTTCTGTATCTACACCAAGATTCTCAGCATAAAATTTATCAAATGCATGTTCAGCGTCAATGATTGCGCAGATACCACCTTGCTTTTGACTTTGGGCAATTGCGTGGATGGCCAAAGTGGTTTTACCTGACGATTCAGGACCGTAGATTTCGACGATACGGCCTTTCGGATATCCGCCTATACCTAAGGCAAGATCGAGTCCGATAGAACCGCTTGGGATGACTTCCATTTTCTCAATGGCGTCATCACCCAATTTCATTACAGCGCCTTTACCATAAGTTTTTTCCAACTTATCCATTGTAAGCTGCAATGCTTTCATCTTTTCTTTGTTTACTTCTGCCATGACGTTTGTTTTTTATATTGTTTATGGGCCAAAGATTTTGACGGCGGATTGTAACCTATTTACAACCTCCTCAAAAAGGCGAAAATTTTTTATTTTTCTTTTGATTGCGGTTTGTACAAATCTCGAATGACCAAGTAAGCCGCCAAATAAACACCGGTGAACATGGAGGCATAGATCAAGGAACGATCATCTCCTTTGTACTCAAAGGTGCCACTTCCAAATGCCATGAAGCGCAAATACAAACGATGAGAAATGTACCAGCTAAGGCCAAATAGCACAGGTGCGAGTGCGAGATAAATGGTGGTGAAACGTTTTGTCATTTCGAGAAATGCTAAAATTTATAGCGCAAATAAAAGCAAACATTTCGTTCGACACCAAAACTTCTTATGCGAGAGTTATGAAAAAAGCGAGGGTGAAAACTCCCGAGGTAGGGTTAAGTAACCGATTTACAGGGTTTTGAGGTGGTAGTTGGCCTGTTTATTCTTTATGCAGGAGGCCTATAAATAGTTTTTGGGTACTACCAAGCGTAGGAAATGGAAAAGCTAATTTGAGGTCGCAACCCAACAAATTCTTCTGTATCCACAACTTGTTTCTGAATTTTTGGTGCGTCTATCTTCGCTTTATTCAGACCTGTATTCATCTGATAACCCATGTAGGCATCATAGCCAAAGCGCGATTGGGGTGAAAAAGAATCTCTATAGCCGAGAGATACGGCATAGCCGTATGATTCGAAGTTTTGATGGATGGGAACATACAGGGGATCATTGTTTTCATCGTAGCCCCAATAGTAAGATTCATAAATGATATGCTGATAGCGCAATTGCAGAGAAGCGAAAAGCCCCGAATAGGTTTTTTTAGCACTTAAGTAAACACGAGCTTCAGGGAAAACAGCCATTCTACTTAAAAGTCGGTCTTGGTCATACCAATAAAGGCTTTCTGTATAAGATCCGGTTATACCTACTGAATAGTTTGGGCTGAGAAAGTGTTCATAGCTGAGGCGTATGGTTTTTCTCGCCAAACTCGGGACATCCATACGAAGAGCATTTTTGAATTGAGCAAAGCTCGATAAGCTTAAGCAGAGAAAAGCACAGAGCAAAAGACAATAGCGATTCATATTGGGGAGAGGGTTAGCATCAAAAGAAGTTTTGCTTACAGACCAAAGCTGTAAGCAAAACTGGCTTGAGGAAATACGCCTACCAGTCCAGTGAACTCGTAAGCTATTCCGTCATTTTGTAATTTGGTTTTGCGAATAGAGCTAGAGCCCGTATTCCATACAAAACCAAAATTCATGTCAATAGCGGTTTTTTTGTCTTTTCCCGTCAACTCTTGAAATCCGAAAACCAACCCATAACCTGCTGTATTGATGGTCTGATTAAGAGGGAAATTAGTGGATTCAAGTAAGTTGTAGTTGTAAACCGATCGGTTGCCTTGGTATTTCAGATGCTGATAGCGCAATTGAACACCAATGTATAGACCTGAATAATTGATTTTTTTCCCAACGTAATAGCGATACTCAGCGCTAAGACCAAGGCGAACCAACTTCTGATCGGCATCGTCCCACAGCATATTATCGCTGAGCTGAGTGGAGAGTGTAATGCTATTCGTAGGTGCGGTAAAATGCTCCCAACTTATTTTAGTTGTCTTGCGAAAGAAGCCTAACGCATCAATTTTGAAGTTATCCTTATGTTGACTGCGCATCACCAATGGAGCCATCAACACCATAGCAAGAAGGAGAGTGAAAGATTTTTTCATGTTCATTGTTTTTCTGGATAAGAAAAGGATTACAGACCTAATGTGATCGCAAATCCACCATGAATGAAGTAACCCACGTACGGTTTGAAGTTTTGATTTTCGTCTCTCAAAACGCCGGTACTGTCACGCGCATATTTTGAACCGGTGTT
>JBDKGH010000137.1:0-14762 GCA_039798265.1 Bacteroidota bacterium
GTAAACTTGCTCGACGCCGATTATTTCAACCACACTATCAAGGAAATTATTGATCGTATACCACTCTACTCTCCGGACATCATTTTGCTCGGACATTCTGGATCTACATCAGCACAACCCATCATTGCACAGCTCACTGAAGGAATTAAGAACATTCACCCCCATATCACCACAATTGTTGGTGGTGTTTTCCCCACCTATCACTACCAAGAAATACTAGAAAACCAGCGATCCATCGACTTTTGTGTGATTGGGGAAGGAGAAGAAACCATACTTCATTTAGTGAATGCACTAAAGAATAAAAGTGAATTAAAAGAAGTGCGAGGTATAGCTTTTTTAGAAAAGGGAAAAGTATACAAGACCAAGGCTGCGTCGGTACTTGCAGATCTCGACCAATATAGAATAGCGTGGGAATTGATGGAAGGATACAATTATACCTATTGGGGAAAAAAGAAAGCCGTGGTCATTCAATTTTCTCGCGGCTGTCCGTATCCTTGTACTTATTGTGGGCAAAGTCTTTTTTGGAAAAAATGGCGGCATCGCGATCCGCAAAAATTAGCCGATGAAATGGAATGGCTCCACCTTTCTCTCGGGGTAAAAGTGTTCAATTTTGCTGATGAAAATCCATCGTCGAACCCGAGGGAGTGGCGAAAATTTCTCGAGGCCTTATGCGCCAAAAACCTTGATCTCATCTTGGTTGGGTCTATTCGTGCAGACAACATTGTACGGGATAAAGACTTTTTACATCTTTATAAAAAAGCTGGATTTGAGCGCTTTTTATTGGGCATAGAGAATTATGACGAAGTTGTACTGGAGCGGATAAAAAAAGCAGGCGAAATAAGTAAGGACAAAGAAGCTATCTCCCTCCTTCGCCAGCATGGCATATTGTCGATGGCCACCTATGTGGTAGGCTTTGGCGAAGAGCGCACCATTGATTTCGTCAACAGTTTGAAACAATTACTGACTTATGATCCCGATCAAGTGCAGCTTTTGTATGCAACGCCGCATCAATGGACACCCTATTTTGATGAGGTGAAAGATCAAGAGATCATACTCGATGATCAGCGGAAGTGGGATTACAAGCATCAAGTTTTAAAAACCAAGCATTTACCTGCTTGGATTGTCATACTGTATGTGAAGATGATTGAGATAATACTACAGACCAGGCCAAAGGCATTGTTGAGGTTATTTTTTCACCCCGAAAAAAAGCTTCGACATGCTATGTGGTGGTACACGCGCATAGGCCGTAGAGTTTGGATTTGGGAGTTGTATCAGTTCTTTTTTGTGACCCCACTTTTGAAGCACCGCAAGCTGGTGAGGGAATTTTGGAGTTCCCCTGTAGCTATAGCCCAACCAATAAAAAACTGAATTACAAATACTTAATTCGATTTTTTCACCCCACCAAAAAGATTGAATGAACGGCGTAAAAACTTCGTAGGATGTGAAAAAAGTCGTATATTTGCACCCCTCATTTTCAGGGAGGTAAATACCTGAGAAGCAATAACGAAGCGTTCGGTTATTGAACTAAACAACATAACCCTCCGAATTGACAGAGCGCACGCGAATAAACAAGTGTGATTCGGATACAAGATTTAGCCACATGGCAGAGAAAAAAAGAGTAAAAGCTGAAGAAGCTGAAAACATCGATCCGATTGCTAAAATTGGAGAAGAAACAGAGGCTACTGCAGCAGCTGCTACTACTGAAGAAGAAGTAGCGATTGAAGAACCGCTTGAATTGTACAGCACAGCTGACGATGCAGCGTTCTTGAACGAAAAAGGTGAATTTGATTGGAACGCTTACGAAACAGCAGGCGGATACAACAACACCGAGCGTGAGAAATACGATGACATCTACGGCAGAACTTTGTCAACTATCGTTGAGAAAGAAGTAGTAGAAGGTACCGTAGTATCAGTAAACAAAAAAGAAGTTGTAGTTAACATCGGTTACAAATCAGAGGGTGTTATCCCAGTAACAGAGTTCCGTTACAACCCAGATTTGAAAGCTGGTGACGTAGTTCCAGTATACATTGAGCAACAAGAGGACAAGAACGGTCAATTGAACGTTTCTCACAAGACTGCGCGTGTATTCAGCGCATGGAGCAACGTTAACCGTGCATTGGAAAGCGGCGAGATTATCAAAGGTGACGTTAAATGTCGCACCAAAGGTGGTCTTATCGTGGATGTATTCGGTATCGAGGCGTTCTTGCCAGGTTCTCAGATCGATGTTAAGCCAATCCGTGACTACGATGTATACGTAGGCAAAGTGATGGAATTGAAGGTGGTGAAAATCAACAACGAATTCAAAAACGTAGTTGTATCTCACAAAGCTTTGATCGAGGCAGAACTCGAAGAACAAAAGAAACAAATCATGTCTGGTCTCGAAAAAGGTCAGGTATTGGAAGGTGTGGTGAAAAACATTACCAGCTATGGTGTATTCGTAGACCTTGGTGGTGTAGATGGATTGATCCACATTACAGACTTGTCATGGGGTCGTATCAATCACCCAGAAGAAGTGGTTCAGTTGGATTCTAAAATCAACGTAGTTATTCTTGACTTCGATGATGAGAAGAAACGTATCGCTTTGGGCTTGAAACAACTTTCATCTCACCCATGGGATGCTCTTCAAGATCAATTGCAAGTAGGTCAAAAAGTTACTGGTAAAGTAGTGGTATTGGCTGATTACGGTGCATTTGTAGAAGTTGCTCCTGGTGTTGAAGGTTTGATCCACGTGTCAGAAATGTCATGGAGTTCACACTTGCGTTCTGCTCAAGACTTCTTGAAAGTTGGTCAAGATGTAGAATGTGTAGTATTGAATGTAGATAAAGACGAGCGCAAATTGAGCCTCGGTATGAAGCAATTGATGCAAGACCCATGGGAAGGCATCGAAGCTCGCTTCTCTGTAGAAAGCAAGCACAAAGCGAAAGTTCGTGCCTTCACTAACTTCGGTGTATTCTGTGAGCTTTCTGACGGTATCGATGGTTTGATCCACATCTCTGATCTTTCTTGGAGCAAGAAAATCAAGCATCCTAGCGAATTCTGCCAAATCGGTGATGAAATCGAAGTGGTAGTATTGGAATTGGATAAAGAAAACCGTCGTATCAGCCTCGGCCACAAACAACTCGAAGAAAACCCATGGGATGTATTCGAAACTGTATTCGCTGAAGGTTCACGTCACCAAGGTACTGTAGTGAAGAAAGAAGGTAGCCATGCTATCATCGGTCTTCCTTATGGTTTGGAAGGTTTCTGCATGAACAAAAACTTGAAGAAAGCTGACGGTTCTACTGCTAAAGCAGAAGAAATCCTTGAGTTCGTGGTGTTGGAATTCAACAAAAACCAACGCAAAATCAACGTTTCTCACACCAATACTTGGAAAGAAGATGAGCCAAATGCTGAAGGTGCTAAACCAAAAGCTGCTCGTCCTGCTGCTAAGAAACCAGGTGAAGATTCAAGCGCTGTGAAAGCCGTTAACGCTCAAGTAGAGAAATCTACTCTAGGTGATATCGACGCTCTTGCTGCATTGAAAGAGAAAATGGAAGGTAAATCAGACAGCGCTGAATAATCAGCTCTGATCTTCTAACCATACTAAAAACCCCGACTGCTCAGTCGGGGTTTTTTATTGCTCAAAATCTCATTTTACCGACTCGTCGCAATGGTGCTGTAACCTTTTATTTCTAGTTGTAGTATAACACTCCTGTTTGCCTCCCCACCAAGCAAGCAAGGAAAGATGAAAACACTATTGAAATTCTTGGCAGCAGCACTCCTGCTGGTAACAACAGGGAACGTTTCCGCTCAAAGCATTCCCGCTCACGACTGCCCCAGTGACCACATCACTGACAGCCTTATTGAACACAACCCGCAATTTGCGCGTAGTTTTTTCAATATGGAACGCGTACTTCGTGAACGTGAAAACCAACCTACCGAACAACGTACTAACGACCTTTATACCCTTCCGGTAGTGGTGCACGTTATTCACCTCGGTGAAGCTTATGGTCAAGGTTCGAACATCACTGATGAACAGATTTACTCGGCGATAGCAGCCCTCAACGAAGATTTTCGTCACATGCCCGGAACAAATGGATACGGTGCGGGTCCTGATATCAATATCGAATTTTGTTTAGCCTCTCGCAACCCTCAAGGTAATCCTACTACAGGTATCAACCGTATTAACGGTAGTACAGTAACCGATTACGCAACCGAGGGTATCACCGTTTATGGAACAGTAGGCGCTGATGCCGCCGCGGTGAAAGGATTGAGCACATGGCCTGGTTCTAGCTACGTTAATATATGGATTGTTTCAGAAATTGAAAACAACGATGGTGGAAGCGGTGTGCAAGGTTTTGCTACCTTCCCCACTACAGCCGCTACGGATGGTATTGTTCTTCTTTTTAATGCTTTTGGTACTACTGGTAACTTGAAAAGTTATACCAATATGGGCCGCGTGTTTACGCACGAAATGGGTCACTACCTCGGTCTTTATCATACTTTCCACGAAACGAATTCTTGTACAGAAACAGATTGCGTAAACCAAGGTGACCACGTTTGCGATACTCCTGCAACTATGGTTTCTTCTAGCTGTACCACTTTTGCTTGTCCTGGACAGCAAGTAGAAAACTACATGGATTATACTCCGCAGACTTGCCAAGACATGTTCACCGAAGGACAAAAACTTCGCATGCGCACTACGCTTGAAACGCAACGTGCCTCTTTGCTAAACAGCTTAGGTTGTATGCCCGTTTTCACCATGGATGCTGGTATCACCAATATTACTGCACCATCGGGCACAAGTTGCAACACCACTTATACTCCACAAGTAGCGCTCACCAATTTTGGTAGCACTACACTCACTTCTGCTTCTATACTATACAACATTGATGGTGTGGGCTCTTCTACCTTTAACTGGACAGGAAGCCTTGCCTCAGGTATGACCGCAACTGTATCGCTTCCAAGCATCACTGCAGCAATGGGAAGTCATACCTTTTATGCTTGGACAGGAAGCATCAATGGTAGTTCAGATCAAAATGCATCGAACAACCAACACACTTCTAGCTTTACAGTAACAACAGGCTCCACTACTACATTAACAGTTGTATTGGACTACTTCGGTGCAGAAACCTCATGGCAGATCACCGATAGTAATAATGCCGTAATGGATTTTGGTGGACCTTATGTCAACAATCAGCAAGGATTGAACATCGTGGAAACCACTTGTTTGCCGAACGGTTGTTACACCCTTATTTTCCAAGATGCCTATGGCGATGGTCAAGGATTTACCAATGGTAGCTTCACCCTTCGCGATCAAAACAATACCATTTTAGCTACAGCCAGTGGTAACTGGGGAGCAGTGCGCAGCACACCGTTCTGCCTCGACTTGGCACCACCAGCAGGCACTGCACCTGTAGCCTCTTTCACTCGTTCGGATGATATTATCTGTACCAACGGTACTGTTAGTTTTACCAACACGAGCACGAACACTCCTACTTCATACGCATGGTCATTCCCTGGTGGAAGTCCGGTAAGTTCTACCTCAGCAACACCTGGTAACATTACCTATGCAGCTGCCGGAACCTACGACGTAACCCTCACAGCTACGAATGCATTTGGTTCGCATACCTACACCTGCACCGGTTGTGTTACGGTTATTACAGGACCTACCGTAAGCCTATCTAGCAGCAATCCTAGCTGTTTCAATACCAATACAGGAAGCATCACTAGTACTGTTACTGGCGGTTATTCACCATACGTTTACTTATGGAGCAATAACAGCACTACAGCCAACTTGAACAACGTAGCAGCTGGCGCATACAGTGTTACGGTTACCAATGCGCAAGGCTGCGGCCGCACGGCAAATGCCACACTCACAGCACCAACACAAATTGCCATAACAGGTAATGTCATCGCCCCTTCATGTAACGGTGCGAATGATGGTAGCATTAGCGTATCAGTAACAGGAGGAACTGGCAACAAAACCTACCTCTGGAGCAATGGTGCTACTACAGCCAACATTACAGGTCTTGACGGAGGAACATTCACGGTAACCGTAACAGACGCTAACGGATGTCAGCGTAACCAAGCCTTTACCGTAACCGAACCTTCTGCAGTGCAAGCAACAGTAGTCGATAACGACATTGCTTGCGGCATGACTGCTGGCAATGCGAGTATTAATGCTACGGGAGGAACTGCACCTTATACGTACGAATGGAGCACAGGAGCTTCTACATCTTCCATTAGCAACCTTGCAGTAGGTAATTACACTGCCACCGTGAGCGATAACAACGGTTGTTCAGTAGAAGTAACCTTCGCCATAACCCAGCAAGCTGGTTTAAATGTTACAGCAACAGCTCAAGCTGTAAGTTGCAATGGATTGAACAATGGCTCTGCCACAGCTAGCATAAGCGGAGGAGTAATGCCATACACCATTACTTGGAGCAATGGTGCTACTGGAGCCACTGCAAGTAACCTGGCACCTGGCACCTACACTGTAAACGTATCGGATGCCAATGGATGTTCAGGCAACGCCAGTGTAACCATTACCCAGCCTGCCCCACTTACATTGGCCATCTTCAAAACAGATATCACCTGTTTTGGAATGAGCGATGGTACTGCTAATGCCACTTTCAATGGTGGAACCGCGCCATTGAACATTAGCTGGAGCAACGGAGCTAGCACCGCATCGATCACAGACCTTTCGAGCGCTGCGTATACCGCTACCGTAACCGACGCCAACGGATGCACCGCAACAGAAAACATCATCATTGTGGAGCCATCCATGCTCACCTTAAACACCTTTGTGCTCACACCTGAAGGTTGTAATGGAAATGATGGTTCAGCCGTGGTTAATATCATGGGAGGCACTGGCGATGTAGCCATTGTGTGGAGCACAGGTGCTACTACTACAGTACTCGACAATGTAGCGGCAGGAATTTACTCTGTAGATGCTACCGATAGCAATGGATGTACCCTCAGTACTGAAATAGAAATTCCTTACGATTGTGCAGTAATCATTCCTACTACTCAATTGATCGATAGCGATTGCGGAGCAAGCGCCCTTTCAGCTCAATCCGTGATTGCATGTGAAGCTGTAGCCGATGCCGAAATGTATCAATGGCGCTTCACCAGCGTAGCAGGACAAGTGCTTGCTCAGGAGTATTCATTGGGCAATCAATTTATGATTGGTCAAGCCACGGCGCTTGAGCCCGGCACTACCCTTCGTGTAGCGGTGCGCGTATTGTACAATAGCGCGTGGGGACCTTACGGAAGCGATTGCGTTATCAGCCTTGATGACGTATTACCAACAACATCATTGAATGACATTTCATGCGGAGCGACCTTCAATAGCTTAGACACTACACTTTACGTATCACCTGTTCAAGGTGCGAATACATATGAGTGGCACATCGTAGGCACTACCACATCTTACGATTGGACCACTTATACTGTAGAACCAGAGTTGACACTGGCCAGCACCATGCAGTTGGTGATGGGAGAAAGCTATGAAGTAGCTGTTCGCTGCAACATGGGTGCAGGCATCAGCACTGACTGGGGCGCAAGCTGCAGCATCTCGTTTGAAGAAATTGTATCCGTTGAAGCCACTGATATGCAGGAAACTACCTTGTTGGTTTATCCTAATCCATGCAATGGTGACATCATTCAACTACAATTTGGTAACCTTTCTGGAGTAAGTGACGTTAAAGACGTTGTAGTCTACAGCGCAAGCGGTAGCCTCGTTGAAAACATTAAACTTACACTTACACCCGGAACTGACTCAACTGTTGAGCACAGATTCGATCACCCACTGGCAAGCGGTGTGTACTTCTTGAAGTACGTAACCATTGGTCAAGAACGTGAGGAGAAATTTATTGTGCGCTAAGATATAGGGTGGAGACCAATTTACTTGGTCAAAAGTCGGAGACCCGTTTACGCAAGTGAACGGGTTTTCGATTTTATATACTTTCCTATTGCATGTTTTCAATCAGGAGGATTAGATCATTAACATCCACTACTCCATTATCATTGAGATCTATTTGATCGCACCCTTCGCAGCCCATAGCATCGATCATCAGCTGTAAATCATTTATATCCACCACTTGATCGCTGTTGATATCGGCAAAAAATACACAGCTTGCATCTTCGTAAGTAGCCTGCTCGTTGAAGTTCATGGCTTGTGGATTGGTGCAGCCAGGAATAGCGTCGAAGCAAACGAAGGTGCCATTTTCATTCACTGGGTTAATGGTATATAAAACTTCGCCCTGCCTATTTCTGATTTGGACGTGAGAATTGTAATAACAATAAGATGGAAAGTGAATGGTATAACATCCCGTTGGAATTACCCGAGTAATGATATTGTAATCATCCACCGAATAAATAATATCAGGGTCATTAATCGTATCTAGAATGTCCATGTGGCTAGTAGATAGATTGTAGTAATTCAAGTAAGTCAAATCCACTTGCGACCACGTGAATGAACTATCGGAGTTGGTCAATTCAAAATTGGTAGGACAAAAACTCCAGCCATTGGCATCGAGCGGAGCGGGATTTACAAAATGCAACGAGATAACCGTCTCTCCTTCCTGCAAAGGCCTGCAGCTCGACCATTCGCATGCTTGATAAAGGTTGGCTTCGGGGTTATAATTACACGCAGTCGGATTTAAGCAACCCACCACAGGATCTTCAATTGTAGCCGAATAGCTGGCATTGCCATCACCAGCTGCATAGGCGTTGATTATAAAGTAATAATGCTTACCAGGAACTGTTTCAAACACAATGCTTCGGTTGCCGCAATAACCGCTGGTGGCAAGGCATTCTTCATAGGGTTGATTGACATAAAAGCCATAAAGCCCTGTGAGTTGTGAGCAAGGCGTTGTACTTTGCTTTACGGTGATCCATGCATTACGCGGAGAATTCATCGTTGAAAAATGAATCACTTGTCCATTCCCCTCAAAATGAAAATACACTCCTACTTCATTCATATTACCATTAGAAGGGGCTCCTTCTAACACGACCACTTGCATTTCGTTAAACACAACTTCAAGAGCTGTTTGACACGAACCATTTGTTGCTTGCGCCATTCCATCACTTTGCAAGAGCACGAAGAAAAGGATAAGGAAAAAAAAGCGCATATTGGATTGGTCCTGGTTTAAGTACCTCTAATATAAGGGATTTTTCAGAAAAAAGGCCGTTGGGCTCATTTGATCTCCAATTGCAACTTCATATTTAAGCCAGCTTCCACTAGTTTTTTCAATGTCATCAACTCTACATCGCTTTTTCCACTTTCTAACTTTGTGATGTAGGTGCGAGAGGTGCCGGATCTTGCTGCTACCTCTTCTTGCGAGAGATTAGCAGAAAGGCGCGCCTTTCTGAATATAGAACCTATTGAAAAGTGATTATTCTCATCGGGAATACTCAATTCTAAAAGGGTGTCTGCTCCTACCTCAAACGCTACCGGTATCATTTTTCCCTTATTCGATGTCACATGGATTGGAACATTACTCCACGACAGGGTATAATTATTCAGCTGAACCTTTGCGAATTCTTTGGGATCTAGAAGCAAACTCTCTGGATCCTTCTTTTTTACCTTCCATTTGTTTCGAAAAATATCATCAAAATCCAAAAGTCTGTTTTGTCCATTGGAGAACAATACGGAAACTCTCAACTGCCCTCTTTCGATGCGATTGATCTTTAGTATTTTCGGTAGTCGGTGTTTCATTGTGCAAAGATTTAAGTTTTGATCTTATTCTTGAAGACTTGTATTCAATTGAAAAAAGAACTTTTCTACTGCAACTCTATTTTCTTCTATTCGCAGCCAATCCTGAACAAATCTTACATTCTTGGCTGGTAAATAGCCTTTTAACAACTTGCCTGTGCGAATTTCTAAAACGGCTTCATCATCTCCATAATACAGGTGAACATGCGGTGGCAAATGTTCTCGGCTATAAATGCAAATTCTGACTCCTTCCTTTTCATCTAGCAGTGGTGTCATTTTTCACGTTTCAAATGTATCTAATTAGTTACCTAAATCCAAACAAAAAAAGCAACAATCAAATCGTTGCTTTCAGTTGTGCGCCGCAAGATCATTGATCCGCAGCATATATTTTCTAGGTGTTTAACGCATAAAACTCAAAAAAACCAATCTGTATATTCTTGTACTTGGATAAAACTAAAGGATATTTAGTACTACATTCACCTTACTAAATTAATGATACCTAAAACCAATATGAATTGGGAAACATATACTGCATTTGGAGATAGTATCACCATTGGTGCACGAACTTATTTCGGCTACCCTGAACTCACTGGCCATCAGCTGAGTGAGCAACTCAAGAAACAATGGAATGTCATCAATCACGCTGTTAGCGGCTATAAAGCCATAGACCTTGCTCGATATATAGACCTCCACTTTGACACTCTTCGATCTCACCAATCAGCTATTTCTACTATACTCATAGGTACCAATGACGTTAAAGCGGCCGTCCCACTGAATGATTATTTAATTGCATTGGAACAAGTTATTATTAAAGTAAAATTAATAACAACGAGCAAAAATGTAGTTTTGATAGCTATTCCTCACTTTCATCCGGGTATAATGTATCCATACTCCATTGAGATGAACGATCAAATACGTGAATTCAATACTGGAATAGCAATGTTGGCAAAAAAGCACCAAGTGCGCACCATTGCTTTTGAACACAGCGCCGATGACTTTGTAGATGGCGTTCATCTCAACAGAAAAGGAATAGAGCGATTTGCAAGCCAACTCAGTGCATTCATTTTAAAGGACAGAGGGATTAGCATTGAATAAACTTGTTTTTATAACCTCTCGTTTTCCATATCCTCTGAATAAAGGGGATAAACTTCGTGTATATTTTCAATTAAAATACCTCTCCGAAACCTATGACATTCACCTTATAGCCATAAGTGAAACAAAAATAAACCCCACTGATATAGAAGCGCTTCGTCCATATTGCGCTTCCATTGAAATATATGTATTACCGCTTTACAAACGCATCATTAGTCTCCTGCTGAGTCCATTTAGATCTATTCCCTTACAAGTTGCTTTTTTTTACAACAAATCAATTCATAGGCAGATACTTCAAAAAATAACCAACTGCAGTCCACAGCACATTCATTGCCACTTGATACGCACAACACAGTACGTTCGGGGAGTAAATAACATAAGCACCTCAGTTGACTTTATGGACGCCTTTGGAGTAGGTATGGAAAAAAGAGCCCGAATAGCCCCCACGTTTTTTCATCGCTGGCTTTTCAACTATGAAAAACGTCAACTTTATGCGTATGAGGCATCTGTTTTTCAGTTCATTGATCGCTTTTGTATCATTTCAGAACAAGATAAAAACCACATAAAAAGTAATCGATCAAACGAAATCAGTATCATTCCTAACGGGGTGGACTTTGACATGTTTTACCCTCGTGAAGAACCGAAAAAATATGATCTCGTTTTTATGGGAAACCTAGGCTATCCGCCAAATGTAGAAGCCATGTTTTTTCTTATTTACAAAATCATGCCTTTAGTATGGAAAAAGAATAAAAACATAACACTCCTACTTGCGGGAATTGATGCCCCGCGAAAAATCAAAGAACTAGCTAAAGGAAACATCGTTCTTATTGAAAATTTTTCGAACATCAGCCATTCGATAGCCCAATCTAAAGTTATGGTGGCTCCCATGCAAATAAGCATAGGCCTTCAGAATAAAATTATACAATCAATGGCCATGAAAGTTCCGTGTGTTGTAAGTCGTTCATCGAATAAAGCCATTCAAGCGCCTAATGGAGAGGCGTTGATCGAAGCTGAAGAGCCCTTTGAATATGCGAATGCCATAGTGAGTTTGCTTGAAGACAAAATGGTTTATGAACATATAGCGAACGAGGGATACGAATTTGTACATCGCTATTACTCCTGGCAAAAGCAAAATGATTTAATGATTCAATTATTTACTTCTCCCATTGAAAAATAAAACCATACATCTCCTGCAATCGGTATTAGGCTACGAAAGATATCTTTTCCTTTTTACTCTTCTCAAAGTAAAAACCCTAGGATTGGATCGTCGAAAATCAGATTTTATATTTTTCAATAAACTCCTGCCATTCGATGCTACCATCCTAGTGATTGGAGCTTGTACTGGCATAACTACCATTCCCTTTGCGCAGGGGTTTAAGCAACGTAACGTATTGGCATACGAACCATTGCCCGACAACTTTCGGATTTTGACTAAAATTGTCGGTTTTTTTAAATGTAATAATATCCAGCTCTTTTCATTCGGTTTGAGCGATAAGGACAGTGCTACTCAAATGATTCTACCCGTCGTAAATGGCGTAAAAAAACATGGAATGGCTCATATCGATGCAGATTTCATTCAGGAATACAGAGAAGGAATATCCTATTCAACAGAGCTTCGGAAAGCCGATACAAGACCTGAGTTGGCAGAAAAAAAAATCAACGCTATCAAACTGGTCGCCGAAAACTACGAACTTCCAATACTATTGGGTGCCAAGGAAATAATTCTCAAAAACCGTCCACTTATTTACTGTGAACTTTGGCAAAACGAGCATAGATCAGCTGTTTTGAGCTTTATTCAATCGTTAGAATATCGAATATATTTTAGACAAGGAAAATTACTAACCGAATATTCGGGAAGTAATTATTCAGGAAAAAATTTTATATTTAAATCAAAGTATGAATAAATTATTACTTGTTTTTGGCACTCGACCCGAACTCATCAAACTCGCCCCCATTGTGCAAGAATTTCGCAAACGTGGTTTGAGAGAACGACTATTTATTGTATTTACCCATCAACATCCCGACATCCATATCAGTGACCTGGATTTATTTAAAATAGACATCGATTATCAATTTCACCTTGATAGAGAAAACGACAGTCTTACTTTGCTTCATGGATTATTATTGATCCAATTTGCTCATCTAAAAAAGCACCTCAAGTCTAAGGGAGTGCATGCCGTAGCGCTAATTGCACAAGGAGATACTTGTACTACGTTTTCGGCAAGTCAATTCGCCTTTTATGAAAAAATCCCCCTCATTCATATTGAAGCAGGCCTTCGAACTGGTGATTATAACGAACCTTTTCCAGAAGAGTATTTTCGTTTTTCCATTTCTCAGATAGCAAGTATCCATTGTGCTCCCAATCAAAATAGCCAGCAACAATTAATCCGTGAAGGGTACCAAGAAGATAGCATTTATGTTACTGGTAATACCGCAATCGACAATCTTCGAATGTTTGCTCTTGGAGGTGGAGATGTCGATTTTGAGAAGAGAAATACGGTACTCGTTACCCTGCACAGAAGAGAAAATGTAAATGGGCGTCTTGCTATGTTCATCAACAGAATTACGGACTATGCCAAACGACACCCGCACAAGAAGTTTCTATGGATTGATAATCCCGGTTATAAACTTAAAGATAAAATACCAGCAAACATCTCTAACCTAGAGGTCATCCCTCCTTTAAGTTATAGGGAAATGATTCATCTCTATAAAAGAACTGAACTTATCATAACGGACTCAGGAGGCATTCAAGAGGAATCAACATTTTTGCAAATCCCTACCCTTATTTTCCGTCAAAAAACTGAGCGCGAGGAATCCATCGTTCAAGGCATTGCTAAATACTGGGACCAAAATGATGATGATTTAGAGCAGGTCATTCGATCGCTATCTGCCAACAAAAAGAGCGCACAGAACTACGTATTCGGTGATGGTTTTGCGGCCATTCGAATAGTTGACGCTATCCTAGAAAAAGGGCTGATTCAATGAATCAGCCCTCCACTATAATTCGTTTGATTTTAAACTATCTAAAGACCGTTATGGTACCCGAATACTCTTTGAAATCATTGTCGAAGACAGATTTCAACTTCACACGGTAAACGTAAACTTGATCATTGACATAGTAGTCACCATTCTGATGTGAACCATCCCAAGGCTGGTTGATATCGTTGGTTTGGAATACTACTTCACCCCAACGATTGAAGATATACATTTCATAACTGTCAGGATCGATGGCATTGCCTTGCGGAATAAACACGTCGTTTAGTCCATCATCATTTGGCGTAAATGAATTGGGGAAATACCAGGTAAATGGTTCTTTTTCAAAAACGGCAATGATTGTATCTGCGCTAAAGAAGGTGATGTTCACTTCTTCGCTTGCACTATTGGGAGAAATGACATTGCCTTGAGTAGAACGGTATTCTACAAAGTTCCAAAACTCATCGGGGAATGCTTTAAACGGAGTGGCCACTTCACCTTCTATGGTTCGTTCTTCGTACACATCGGTGCTCCAATTGTTGCCATACACCACTCGGCCTGAATAGGCAGGTTCTACCATTATGGTAACATCGTGGTGAGGAATAATAGTGTAAACCGCTACCAAGGTATCATCTTCCATAAAATGAAGGGTTACATTGGTGGAGAACTCATCCGGTGTAAGGACGTGATGATTCAATTCCCAGTGATCAAACACACTCCAAAGGTCTGTAGGATTGGTAATGAAAGTATAATCTAAGTCGGCTTCCAATTGATCAGTAAAAGGAAGTGGATCCAATACTGTGGCGTTCATTTGAACCGTTCCTGCGCCAGCGGGTTCTACCATTACGGTCAATTGAGCATTGGGAGTAAAATCAAAAACAGCTATAATGGTGTCTGGCACGCAAGGCTGAAGTGTAATTGTTGTGGCTGCATCATCCGGATCAATGATGGCATGATTAGTTTCCCAGTGATTGAAGGTAAACCACTCATTGGCCAC
>JBDKGH010000138.1:0-80792 GCA_039798265.1 Bacteroidota bacterium
AGATAAACGTTTGCATTGGGTTCGCGATAGATGCGAGAAATAAATTCATCTTTTGTTAGATTAAAACTCTCTTCAAAAGAAGTTCGGAGATCGGCAGGAAGTTTTTTGTAGAAATACTCACGAAGTAAGATTTTACCAAAGTAGCTTCCACTAGCTTCGTCGCCAAGGATGTAAGCCAGTGAAGGTACAGCTTCGGAAATTTCTTTTCCATCGAAGAAACAAGAATTACTTCCTGTGCCTAGAATACAAGAAATACATGGGCGACCGTCGTAAGTAGCATATGCCGAACCTACGAGGTCGTGATCCACGATTATTTCTGCCGTTGGAAAAACGGATCTTAGTCCACGCTCAACAATTGCGCACATGATTTCTGTGCTGGAACCGGCACCGTAAAAATAGATTCGTTCGATTTTATTGGCATAAAGAGCAAGCGGAGCATTGCCTTTAATGGCATTGGCAATTATTTCTTCATTATGAAAATAGGGGTTTAAACCCATAGTTTCGAAATTGCCCAATCGGGTTCCTTTTTCGTCGATGAGGGCCCAATCGCATTTAGTGGAACCGCTATCAGCTATCAGAATCATAGTTTGAGTTAAGGTATGTGGAGGTAGTTAGTGTGTTCTATTTTTTTGATTAAGAAAGTTGCTTAACCAAATCGCAAACGCGCTCGGAATAGCCAGCTTCATTATCGTACCAGCCCATTACTTTTACAAGATTGCCATTGGCACTGGTGAGGTCTGCATCGAAAATACAAGAATGACGATTGCCCACTATATCGATAGAGACAATAGGATCAGTGCAATATTCAATGATACCTTTCATGTAAGTTTCAGAAGCTTCTTTGATTGCAGCGTTTACTTCAGCTTTAGTAACATCTCTTTTCAAGATGGCCACAAGGTCAGTCAATGAGCCGTCAGGAGTTGGTACGCGTACGGCCACACCATCAAGCTTTCCTTTTAATTCAGGAAGCACCTCTCCTACCGCTTTGGCTGCACCAGTAGAGGTGGGAACCATGCTGAGAGCTGCTGCGCGGGCGCGGCGAAGATCTTTGTGAGGAGCATCTTGCAAACGCTGATCGGCAGTATAGGCGTGTACAGTAGTTATGTATCCTTTTTCAATACCAAACTTTTCATGAAGCACTTTAGCCATTGGAGCTAAACAGTTAGTAGTACATGATGCATTGGAAAGGATGGTATCTGATTCAACGATTTGATCGTCGTTTACTCCCAACACTACTGTTTTTACACCACCCGAGGCGGGAGCTGAAATCACCACCTTTTTTGCGCCAGCGGTAATGTGCTTAGCAGCACCATCTTTATCGGTGAAAATACCGGTTGATTCGATAACTACATCTACTCCTAAATCGCCCCAAGGCAATGATGCTGGGTCTTTTTGAGCGTACACGCGTACCGATTTTCCATTGATAACAATAGAATCGCCATTAACTTCAATCTTTGCGGCCAATTTTCCATGAACGCTGTCATACTTTAACAAGTGAGCCAATGTTGGCACATCTGTCAAATCGTTGATGGCTACTACTTCTACATTTTCGGCTTGGATGAGGCTACGGAAGCACATGCGACCGATGCGACCAAAACCGTTAATTGCTACTTTTTTCATTCTTTTTTTTCAATTAATGAGTGATTAGATGGCGAGAATTCTAGCGATTCTCAACTCATCGCGATTGGGAAGGTGATAGCGAGTAATCGCATCTTCCAGAGGAGTGTAAGATTCACGATCGTTGATTATTCCAATCATTACATCTTTTCGGCCTTGTAAAAGACCTTCAACTGCGGCTACGCCCATGCGGCTAGCCATTACACGGTCGTAGCAACTAGGAGCACCTCCACGTTGCAAGTGACCCAAAACAGAAACGCGGGTTTCGTATTCGCTGTACTTTTCAGCTACTTTTTTGGCAATTTCGTAAGCACCACCGCTCTTGCTGCCTTCTGCAACAATAACGATACTACTTGACTTTCCGCTTTCTTCTGTTGATTTGAGAGTTTCTACCAGTTCCTCGACGCTCATTTCGTCTTCTGGCAGAATGATCGCTATAGCACCCGCAGCAATTCCTGCTTTTAATGCTATAAAGCCACTGTTGCGTCCCATCACTTCTACAAAGAAAATGCGGTTGTGAGAGGTCGCCGTGTCGCGTATTTTATCTACAGCATCTACCACTGTATTTGTGGCTGTGTCAAAACCTATGCTGTGATCAGATCCAAATAAATCGTTGTCAATGGAACCCGGAATGCCCATTACAGGAATACCAAACTCTTGAAAGAACACATGCGCACCTGTAAATGTACCATTACCACCAATGGTGATCAGAGCGTCAATTCCATGCTTTTTTAGTTCCTCATAAGCCTTTTTACGACCTTCAGCAGTCATGAACTCCTTACTGCGAGAACTTTTCAGAATGGTGCCCCCTCTGCCGAGAATACGGGCAACAGAACGTTCGTTAAGGCGTTTGAAATCTCCCTCGATCATTCCGGTGTAGCCTTGGAATATACCTTCCACCTCTACATTATGATATACACATGCGCGCACTACAGCACGAATTGCTGCATTCATACCCGGCGCGTCGCCCCCACTGGTTAACACACCTATACGTTTAATGGACGTTCCATTCATAGTTGGTCAGATGATAATTGTTCGTGTTCTGGGTGCTAACTTAGTGTATTTTGCACACTAAGCAAAAAATCCCAATATTTTTTGTTCCTTTGGTGTCAATATTACACTAATTCGGACAAGTATGGCCAAGACTGAACCACAACCTATGGATGTTTCTGTTGATTGCGTGATTTTTGGATTTGATGACGACAAGCTGAAAGTGCTTCTCATTGAGCAAAAACAACCAGAAGGGCAGAAAACCATCAAGCTTCAAAAAGCTATTCCAGGAGATTTGGTAGGTGATGAAGAAAGCTTGGACGCCGCCGCTGCTCGAGTATTGCATGAATTAACATCGCTTGAGGGCATTTACCTCAAGCAGTTTTATTCTTTTGGAGACCCCAACCGCGTTAGGGGATTAAAAGACCAGGAGTGGCTTCGTAGCTTCCGGGTGCACCCAGAACGCCGAGTAATGACCGTAGGTTATTATAGTCTTGTGAAAATGGATGAATACAATCCTCGGGCGGCTTCATTTGCCAGTAAAACACATTGGGTGGATGTATATAAAGTGCCATCTCTGGCTTTTGACCATAACCTCATTGTTGACTCAGCACTTCAGATACTCCGCCATGAATTGATGGCCGATCATATTGGATTTGAGTTGTTGCCAGATAAATTTACCCTTACCCAGTTGCAAAAACTCTATGAGATTATTTTGGACAAAAAGCTTGACAAGCGCAACTTTAGAAAGAACATTCTTCGAACCAATACTGTGACTCCGCTCGAAGAAAAGCAGAAAGGTGTATTACACAAACCAGCGCAGCTCTTTAGTGCTCATAAATCGCTGAAGAAATAATGCGAATAATCGTCGCTATTTTATTATTACTGCCCTGCTCCTTTTTTGCTCAGTCGGTTTATCCTGATTATTCGCCCGCTTTTTTGCAAAATGAAGTAGCCGAAATTCGGTTGACCATGCACCCGGATAGCCTAGCGCTTATGTTGGTTGACAACGATCCTGACAACACACATGAATATCCTGCGCAGTTCAGCTATTCATCTTCCGTACTCTCTGAATCGGTTGCTAGTGTTGGTGTTCGACTCCGTGGAAATACGTCTCTGAATGCTCAAAAAAAATCATTTAAAGTTTCGTTTAATTCCTTTGTAAATAACCAACAATGGCAAGGACTGGAGAAAATGAACCTCAACGCCAATACCAACGATCCGACATTGATGCGGGCTAAACTTGTTTGGGATTTTATGCTGTTTGAAGGCTTGCCTGCTTCGAGAACTTCCCATGTAAAGGTATTTATCAATGATGAATACCGGGGAGTATATCTCAATGTAGAACATATCGACGAAGAATTTGCTGACCGATTTTATGATGATGGATCGGGCAACCTGTGGAAATGCCTCTACCCTGCTGACCTTGATTATTTGGGAAGCAATCCGGATGCCTATAAAATCGAGCAATTTGGGATTCGTACCTACGATCTTCATACGAATACTTTTCAGGATAACTATGCTCAACTCGCTCAGATTGTTCAAGTGATCAATAACACTTCTGTGGCGAATATGCCTTGCGAACTTGAGCAGATATTTAATATCGAAAATTATATTAAATACTTAGCCATAGATGTGCTCACGGGCAATTGGGACGGATATGCTTTTAATAAAAACAATTTTTATCTCTACCATAACGAGCACTCTGGTCTAATGGAATTCCTTCCTTATGATTTGGACAATACCTTGGGCATTGACTGGGTGGGAACAGATTGGACTACCCGAAATATCTACAATTGGAAACCATCAGGGCAAGATCGTCCGTTGTACAGTTTGGTGATGAATGTGCCCGAATATCGAGCGCGTTTTTCTTATTATGTTCAATTATTTATTTCGAATTATTTTAATTCATCAGGCATAGTCAACCATGCGCAAGAAATTCAAAGCCTTATTTCTGATGCCATCGCTTTGGATAGTTATTATTCATTAGACAATGGTTATACGCACACAGATTTTCTTGAAGCTATTGATCAAGCGTTGGGTGCACAAGTGGATTACAGTATTTCTGATTATGTACAAGCGCGCTCTAATGCCGCATTGAACCAACTTCAAAATCCTTCGATCGTCGATGGATTGATACAATTTGAAATAAAACAATACACCGACCATTCCATTCGCATCAATGCAGTTATTCGGAATAATGGGGAAAATTGGGTGGTTGTTTTTAGAAACAATACCTCGGGTGTCTTCTCTAGTTATCTTTTGCAGGAGAGCACACTTTTTTATGCTCTTGATGAACACTTGTTCACGATATTGGTTACCGACCTGCCCTCTAATGTTTCCTACGAAGTGTCGGTTATGCCCGAAGCTGATTTTTCACTTACAAATCCTACTCTTCCTTGCGTTAGTCAATGGGTTCATACGGGCACGGATGCAAGCGGATTAGTCATCAATGAACTCATGCCTGCGAATAGTTCGGCTATAACAGATCAGCAAGGCGATGCGGATGATTGGATAGAAGTATATAACTCTTCGCTTTTACCGATCAATTTGGGCAATCGTTATTTAACCGATGATCCGGATAATTGGAATAAGTGGCCATTACCTCAAATGACCTTAAATGCTGGCGATTATTTGTTGATTTGGGCAGATAATGAACCAACAGATGGTTTTAATCATGCCGAGTTTAAGCTTGATGCCACCGGTGAAACAGTGGTTCTTTGGCGCCAACTCAATAACGCTCCAATGCTCATAGATTCGATCACCTTTCCTGCTTTAGGAAGTGATGTGTCTTTCGGCAGGCAAACGGACGGAAATGCGAATTGGATTGTTTTTACCCAATCAACTCCGGATGCGAGCAATGGTATCAGCGCGGTAAATGATTCGGAAGAAAAGTGGACTGTTTTCCCCAATCCAACAGCGGATGTTTTGTACTTCTCTCAGCTTACATCGGGGCGCTTGTATTCCAATGAAGGTAGAATGGTGAAGAATTGGACAAATCAAAAAGAAATAGATCTTTCTGATATAGGAGTAGGTGTGTATTATGTGTCGAACGGAACTACCGTTCAAAAGATCATCGTTTCGCGATGATTACAGCATTTTTTGTCGCTTAATCAAATACTGCAACAAAATCGAATTAAAACCTTCTTTGATGTCTGCCTCAACAAAGTCGATTCGGTATTGCCCGCAGCGCAGTTTGAGATCTGTTTTGAATGTGGACATTCGTTCCAAGTAAATATCTCGCACATCAGCGGGATTCACTTTGATTTCTTCACCTGACTCTAAATCGGTGAAAGTATAAGGACGGTTTTCAAAATTGAAATCGATTTCCTTTTCCTTATCGGTAACATGAAAAAGAACCACTTCGTGCTTATTGTGGCGAAGATGCTGAAGTGCAGCAAATAGCTCATCAGCCTTACTGCTATGATCGAGCATATCACTAAAAATAATCACTAAGCTTCTTCGATGAATACTTTCAGCAATCTCATGAAGTGTATTGGTTACAAAAGACTTGGTACCATTATTTTCTTTTACAGTTTCTAGGAGTTTTTCTAACTCATGAAACAAGTAATTCATGTGTGTACCACTACTTCCTGCTCGTGTATGAAGGTTTATTTTATCCGAAAACAAAGTAAGGCCAACGGCATCTCGCTGGTGTTTGAGCAACTCAATGAGCGCTGCAGCACCATAAATGGAGAACTTTAATTTATTTTGCTCAGGCCCAGTTGGACTCACACCCGAAGGGAAATACATGGAAGATGAGCAGTCGATCAATATGTGACTGCGTAGATTGGTTTCTTCCTCATAGCGTTTTACGAACCATTTATCAGTCCTCGCCAATAACTTCCAGTCAAGATGTCGGGTACTTTCTCCCGTGTTGTACAAACGATGTTCGGCAAACTCGACAGAAAAGCCATGGAATGGGCTTTTATGCAAACCAGTAATGAATCCTTCCACAGCTTGCTTGGCTAGAAGTTCTAGGTTGCTTAATCCTTGGAGTTGTTTTCTATCGATGTTAATGGGCATGGCTTGTTCTCTGATGCAAATATGACGGTTTTGTCGCTGATTTGTTGTTTTAAAAAAATCAAAAAGGCATTACTTTTTTACGAAAAGCTTCCAAGAATGAAAAACGTAGGAAATCGGCGATGGTTCGTTGTGATGGGTGACCAACTCCAAAGAATGTCCTGGCATCAAGCCATTGACCTCAAATATGCCATGATAATGGTCATCGGGAAGCCCGCTCACACTATTCATCGTCACTACTGAAGGCCATGAACCAGCTCCATCAGTGCTCTTTTGTTGAAGGATCAATAAAAGGTGCGGAATTCCTTCTTCTTGGTGGCATTCTATTTCATATTCGACATAATAGGTTGCATTTTCCTTGAGCACTCTATTATCTAAAGTGCTCACGATGTCAAAATTTCCTTTAGCCAACGTCGAGTTATACTTCCAATTGGTGGGCGATTCTGCGATAAGCGAATCGTTATAGGTTTTGTGAACAAGAGCAACGCGATCGGTTACACCATGCCATTTTTCAGCAGAGATGGTTTTAACTTCTTCGCTTGCACTGGACTGACCATTTTGCCAAAGAACATTCTCCAAAATAGTGAGTTGATCTTTCGAGCGATCATCGCGAACGAGGAACCACTTCTCTTCTATTCTGTTATTGGGCCAATAATTATTAAGGGCGAACAGGGCCAATTGTTCACGAGACTCCGTCAATGAAACCCGAGGGTTTGAAGAAGCGACCAAGGGTTTTGCCGTATGATAGGCGATTATATAAGCTTTTTGTTTGGTGCTCTCGTTGGTTAGGTAAGCGAAATAATCTGAACCATAATGAAAGAATGGCAGAGGCACTATGGCCTCTACAGCCTGTTGTGTTTTGATTTCAGCAATATCTTTCCTCCATTGTTCGGGTAAAAAAGCGGCATTGAAATAATTGGGTTCTTGTCCAATTTGTGGGCGAATAGATAAAAATGCAGCTTGACCTTCCCAAACCATCATTACGGTGAAAAAAACCAGAGTGATATATCCCCAACTTTTTTTCCAATTCAACATTTGGTTGATTACCCAAACTGCTCCGATTGTAATAATGAAATAGAAAAACCAGGCAAATCTTCCGGGTGAACGAAACTGTTGAATGAACGGGATTTTTTCTAGTAGCACCTCTAACTTCCATGAAAATGGCCAGCCAAAGGCAAAAAACAATATAAGTGTGCTAATGATAAGAGATCTGCCCAACCATTGAGGTAACTGAAAAGCTTCCTTGTTTTTAAAACGTAATCCCACCCAAATCAACCAAACAACAATGGTTGCGAATCCTATATAACTCCATCCCTCCCACTGAGTAGTTGTTTGCGTCAAATAATCGGGTAAAACTTCGCGAATGGGTCCGCTGTTGGGAAGGACAATAGATTCGGGTGATGAGGTATAAGCTAAAAAACCTTTTGCATTTGCCGGTCTATTGGTATGCGTGTCTGTCCATTTGGAGAAAAAAACAAAAAACAACGGCGGCACAAAAGCAAGAATCCACGCGAGACCATTTACTCTCGTATTCCATTGCTTTTTGAATTTTAGGGTATAACTATCAATGATGATAAACAAGACGGTGAAAAGCGTCATTCCCATTCCCATATAGGGATGAATAAAGAATATTGCTAGATTATATAAGGTTAAACCATACCATTTGTTTTTTTCTTTTGCCCTGAAAAAAAGCAATAAATAAAGTGGGATCATCCAAGAATAGGACAATGAAAAATGCCCAACCATTCGGTACACTTGCGGGTTGAGCCAAGTGATGGAAAGCGCGCCCAAAGCCGCCGTCAAAGAGTTGATTTTTAAACGTATAAAAAGAGCAAACAAGACTAGAACGCTAAGAATGGGAGATAAAATAATCCAATAATTTAAAAAGCCAATAGGATTATTTTTAATGAAATCAAATTTGGAAAAGAGCAATGAAAATAAGGGATGCCCATCGGTGTATCCCACATGTTCGCCATATGGATAATTGGACCCTTCAAAAGCTAACCAATTTTCATCGTGTTGAATGTGCCAAGCAAAGGTGAAATAGTTTTTGATGGCGTCACCGCTGCCATTAACAAGGTATTGATTGGGGTGAAAAAAAAGATCACCAAAATTGATGGCCACTAGCACGGTAGTCAATGCAGTTAACGCAAAACCAATTAGCCATTTCATTTGGTGAGAGTCGAACATTATTTTCTTTTCTCTATTCTAATCACAATGAATTTACTTACGGGCGTTTTACTGCGGTCAGCAAAACTATTGATGGGAACTAGGCAGTTCGTTTCTGGGAAGTAGGTGGCCGTGCATCCTTTTGCGATATCAAATGCAATCACATGGAATTTTTCAGCTTTCCTTTCTACACCTTCAAATACACTCACTAGGTCAACTAATTCATGTTCTTCCAAGCCTTGAGCCTGCATATCTTGGGCGTTCATCATTATAATTCGACGCTCATTGGCCACTCCGCGATAACGATCATTTAAACCATAAATGGTGGTATTGTATTGATCATGACTACGTATGGTCATCATGATAAAATGATCTGCTGGAATGGCTACATTCGGAAGCTCATTTACAGAGAATTGAGCAAATCCACTTTTCGTAGTGAATCGCCCTTCACGTGGACCGTTCGGTAAATAAAATCCGTCTTTTGACCTAGCCTTTTTATTATAATCAGTAAATCCGGGGACAACACCTTCAATGTGTTTACGAATTTCGTCGTAATTATTTTTCATCTCCTCCCAATTGATGTAATGATCTGATCCGAAATAGGCCAATGCCATTTCAGCAACAATTGCTGGTTCTGACATCAAGTGAGTGGATACAGGGTCTACCGCGCCTTTCGAAAGAGAAACCACTCCCATTGAGTTTTCTACCGTTACAAATTGTTCCCCTGCTTTTTGATGGTCGTATTCTGTTCGTCCGAGACAAGGTAAAATCAACGCATGTTCACCTGTGACTAAGTGAGCTCGATTGAGCTTAGTGGATACTTGAACGGTTAATCCTACCTTTTGCATAGCCTTGCCCGTAAATTCGCTATCGGGAGTAGCGGAAATAAAATTGCCGCCCATGGCCATAAACACACGCACTTTTCCTTCGTTCATGGCCTCGATGGCTTCTACTGTATCGTAACCATGTTCACGTGGACAGGACATATTGAAATGTTTGTCCATCGCATCTAAAAACTCTGGTTTTGGTTTTTCATAGATGCCCATGGTGCGGTCACCTTGTACATTGCTATGTCCGCGCACAGGACATACACCTGCACCAGGCTTACCTATCGCACCTCGCAAAAGATGAAGATTAACAATTTCACGAATATTGTTTACCGCATGTTTTTGTTGGGTAATGCCCATTGCCCAGCAAGTGATCATTTTTTTCTTGGCAGCAATGAGTTCTACTGCTTGCATAATTTGGCTGTGATCCAAACCGCAATCGATGAGAGCTTGTTTGGTGTCTAATGTTTTAACATCAGCGATCCAAGCATCAAAACCTTGTGTTTTTGCTTGGATGAAATCACGATCGATGATACCCCCACCTTGTTTTTCGTCTAATTGGACTAACTCAAAGGCTATAAGTTTTAGGAGCGCCAAGTCCCCACCTATTCTGATTTGGAGAAAAAGGTCCGCCAGTTTTGTGCCTCCCATGAGCACCTCAACGGGGCTTTGAGGATTGATAAATTTAGTAGTGCCGGCTTCAGGAAGCGGATTAATATGAATAATGGTACCTCCATTTTTCTTACACTTGGTAAGTGCAGAAAGCATACGTGGGTGATTAGTGCCTGGGTTTTGCCCCACGACCATCACCAGTTCCGCATTATGAATATCATCCAATGTAACAGTGCCCTTACCTATTCCAATGGTTTCGTTTAGAGCTACACCAGAACTTTCATGGCACATGTTACTACAGTCGGGCAAGTTATTGGTGCCAAACTGACGTATAAAAAGCTGATATAAAAAAGCAGCTTCATTGGATGTTCTTCCAGAAGTATAGAAAACAGCCTCATCGGGATGGCTGCATGATTTCAATTCGGCTGCAATTATTTGAAAAGCGCGTTCCCAAGAAACAGGTTCATAGTGCGATTTTCCTTTTGGCAAATACATCGGATGCACTACTCTGCCCGATTTCCCGATTTTATAATCGCTCCAATTGCTCATTTCTTCCACGCTATAAGCGCTGAAGAAATCGATGTCACACCGTTTGTGGGTTGCTTCCTCGGCAATTGCTTTGGCCCCATTTTCACAATATTCCGCTACTGCGCTTCGATGATCGTCCGGCTCAGGCCAAGCACATCCAGGGCAATCAACACCATGTTTTTGGTTTAGCTTCGATAATACTTTAAGCCCTTTCCACAAACCTACTTCCTCAGAGATATGCTGAAGAGCAACGGTAACAGCGGGTACACCAGCAGCATGACCTTTGAGAGGAGTGCGCTTTAACCCCGTCAATTCAGCGGGCGGTGTAATAGTCACTTGGCGTGGTTGGGACATGGTATCAATTTTTGGAACAATCAAAGAAAGTGCTCTTCCATCAAATTACCACTATTCAAAGAAGGAGTTTTTTACACTGAGATGTTCGGGATTACCTTTGTATCATGAATTCTCCCTTTACTACTCTTGAGCTACAGCAGATTGCTGAGCAAGTAGCTACTCTAAGCCAGTCGATTGGCGCTTGGATGAAAATCCAAACGATTCACGAAGAGCAGGCCGATATGAAGACTTACAACAATCTAGTAACCTTTGTGGACAAAGAAAGTGAGGCTCGATTTGTAGAGGGCTTGAAACTAATTGTTCCCCAAGCTGGCTTTATAGCCGAAGAAGGGACAGGACAACCTTCCGCTAGTGGTTTAAATTGGGTGATTGACCCTTTGGATGGAACCACTAATTTTGTACATGGCGTACCCATTTGGTGCACCAGTGTTGCTTTGTGTCAAGATCATATTCCATTAGTAGGCGTGATTTTTGACCCCAATATCAATGAGCTTTATGTGGCTTCTATTGGAAATGGGGCTACTCTCAATGGTAAACCAATTACGGTTTCTACCGTGAGTCCATTAGAAAAGGCTTTACTCGCCACCGGATTTCCTTATGATGATTTTGGCAGAGAAGACAAGTATTTTCAATTACTGAAGGACCTTACCCACGAAACCCGCGGTATGCGACGACTAGGAAGCGCTGCGTTGGATATGGCTTGGACGGCATGCGGCAGGTTGGAAGGATTTTATGAATACGGCTTAAATCCATGGGATATAGCTGCTGGAGCAGTTATCATTAGGGAAGCCAAAGGGATTGTTACTACGTTTCACGGTGGTGACGACCCTATTTTTGGCGAAGATTTGATATGCACCAATCCCCTTATTTATGAGGAGTTAAAAGCTGTGATTGAACGTTATTTTTAAAGTTCAACTCTAAATACCTTATTTAGCTGTTCCGATAAAGGATGAGAAGTAACAGTTTTAAGAAATAAAAACGGCTCCCAAGGGAGCCGTTTTTATTAACCAATATCAGAAAACCACTTTTATTTTCTCACAACTACGCGAGTTGCTTGCAATAGACCTTTTTCACCAAGTACTTCAACCAAGTACATGCCTTCGCTCACATCATTCAAATTAATGGATTGAAGGAAAGAACCATTGGTGTGGTTGATTACTTCGTTTTTCACCAATTGGCCAGTTAGGCTGAAGAAACGTACAGTGATGTTACCTTCTACATTAGAAGCGGCAATAGTTAATTGCTCATTTGCAGGATTTGGATAAACATTCAAAACTGCCGAGTTATCCATTTCTTGAACGCTTACGCTACCCAATTCAATAGTCATTACATCTTCACAGTCACCGTTAATAGCAGTAAGTGTTACGACATAATCGCCACCGTTAGCATAGGTGTGAACTGGGTTTGCTTGGGTTGATGTTTGACCATCACCAAAATCCCATGAGTAAGAAGTAGCATTGATAGAGTTGTTCAAGAATTGAACTGAATAGCTACCAAAAGTTTGGTTATAACTCGCATCAGCTGTTGGACTTGGGTTAACAGAAACCAAGATGGCATCTGATTCACCAACACCATCGCAAGCGTTTGAGTTCGTTACTGTAACGGTATACAAACCTTCAGAGGTAGCATCAATGCTGTTCGAATTATTTCCAATTACGTTATTGTTAAATCTCCACTCGTAGCTTTCACCTACAGAAGAAGTAAGGGTAACTGAGCTTCCGTCACAAATAGTAGTGCTTCCTGAAGCGCTGATGGTAGGTACTGGAGAATCGCTCACATTAACAGAAATAATGTTTGACGTAGCCTCACAACCGTTGGCATCAGTATAGTCAACAGAGTAAGTACCAGATTGGCTTACTGTAATAGAAGAGCTCGTTTGATCATTGCTCCAAATGTTACCTTCACTTTGACTTGAGCTGATGACAACTGAACCACCTGTGCAGAATGAAGTAGGACCATCTGCAGTAATAGATACAGAAGGAAGTTCGTTTACAACGATTGATAAGGTATTAGAAACAGAAGTACAACCCATACCGTTCGTTGCGATTACAGAGTAATCGCCAGCTGCATTTACAGTAATTTCAGAGGCAGAAGAACCATTTGACCAAACGTGTGTTACGTCAGTAGACTGAGAGCTAGCAACTAAAGTAGCTGAACTTCCCTCACACATAGAAAGATCATCTGTTGAAGAGATCGTAGTATTAAATGCGTTATCAGTAGCAGCATTGTAAGGAGTGTTTTGAGGATCGTAGTTGGTCCAACATGAAGTCCAATCTTCTGAACCAAAAGCACCACGGAAATCTACGGTGTTGAAATGTTCATTTTGCAAGTAGCTGTCTGTAAAACTTGCTCCAGTATTAAATGCTGATGCTGCGTTTAAGGTAAATTCTGGGTTGGTTAAGCTGATAGAATTGAATAATACATCAGCTGAGCTATTAGCGATTCCATTATTAAATGAACCAAACCAGTTGGTAAGATTAAAGCTACCGTTTACGTTATTTTCAACAGAAGATAAACCAGAGGTAGTATTAGCGAAAAGAGTATCGCTCATCTGAACCAAGGTGTTGTTGCGGAAACGAAGAAGATCGTTGGTTGCATTGCCTTGAGTAGAAGTAGATTCAATCATCAAACCGATTGGGTAACCTACAAAGATTGAATTGAAAACGCTGCAACGAGTGTTACGACGTAAGTGCAATGCACGCTTATAGTTAGAGTTGATAGTACTATTGAAAGTCAATGGACCAACTACAGTGATGTTAGAGAAAACGGGTTGAGTATTAGGAGTGTTGGTTGTTCCTTGAGCGTCGTTATCTGATTCAAAGCCATTTGAACCTGATTGGTCAGCGATTTGAGGATCGCGCACCACTAGACCATATTGAACATGACCATGATATCCGAAATCAGTGTCGAAATCATCGTCCCAGTTGCGATAAGAAACAAGATTTTTTGCGTTTACAGATCCACCGAACCATTCGAAAGCATCATCACCGCAGAAAGATACTTGAACGTGATCAATAGTAGTACCAGCGCCAACACCGCAAAGTGTAAGACCGTTGATCTCACTGTTAGGTTGGAAGGGAATACCTCCAAACTCGATACGAACGAAACGTAAAATACCTGAGTTATCGTTTTCTTCTGGGCTAGCACCACCACCGTAGATAGAACCAACTCCACCTTCAACAATCGCTTCACCAGCCTCAGTGCCATTAGTAGCGTTTGCAGGCTGGTTCACAGCACCACGACCACAAATGATCAATCCACCCCAGTCACCATAAGCACGCTGTCCAACTGCCTTTTGAGAAGTAAATACAATGGGCTGTTGCATTGTTCCTTCGGCAACAATGTAAGCGTCACGTTCAATGATTAACGATCCTTTTGTGGTAAAGTCACCTTTGATCACCGTTCCTGGTTGAATAACCAAGGTGTCACCTGCGGTCAATTTTACAAATCCTTGGAGGATGTAAATGTTGTTGTTTGTCCAAGTGGTAGTTCCATTGATGTCGATATTACCACTTACTACGAGCTGCGCATTTGCAGAGACAGTTGCAAATAGAGCTAAGAAAAGGCCGAATAAAATTCGTTTCATGTTTGTTTTGTTTAGCATTTAAATCTGATGCGAATTACTTCCGGAAGTGTTCTCTCTGTATTAGTTTGATTTTATATCCATGTTATGAAACCACTCCCAATGTGAAGCAGATGTAAACAAGAGTTTACCTAAAAAAGAAAAAGGGTCAATTTCTGTGTTGAAATTGACCCTTTTTAAAGTTCGTTTTTTTCTAGTTTTTCTTGAATTTATAGATCAAACTCAAGGTATAATAAGAACCTTTTCTATACTGTTGTAAGATCTGATCAGATGATCTTGAAAGTTTGCCATCGGCATTGGCATCTTGTAAGAAGGTATTGTATTGGTTGAAGATATCCTGAACACCAAATCTTACTCCAAATCCATTTTTAAAGTTCTTTGTAATGGCAACATCCACAAGACTTCTTGGCATTTCGTATACTTCAGGAACATCAGGAATACCTACGATCACAACCCTTGGTCCAATGATGTTATAAAGTGCACTAATCTGAAGACCAAGACTGTCATTTTCGTAGTAAACACCGGCATTCACAATGTATGGAGACTGACCAACCATTGTTCTGTTAGGGTTTAAGCCTGTTTCTAATCCTTCTGGGCTTAACTTAATGTCACTCTTGATTAATGAGGCGTTGGCCACTAGAGCGATTTTGTTCAGCACTGGGATTGAAGTAATGTCAGCCAACGATTTACGAAGATCAATTTCAATACCATAGCTCAAAGCTGACAGTGCATTACCTGGAGAGAAACTACGTGTTCCACCGGATCCTACGCCTGGCACAAAGTATTGCTCGATTGGGCTTTTGAATTCTTTGTAGAAAACACCAAAACTGAGCAATTCTTTTGGATTCGGATAGTGTTCTAAACGTAAGTCTGCATTTTTAACTGTACAGAATTGAACGTTTGGATTACCCGAAACGATGAAGTTGTTTTCGAAATCATAGAATGAGAATGGAGCCATTTCACGGAATTCAGGTTTGTTAACCGTTTTTCCATAAGCAGCTCTGATCAAAGTCTTTTCAGTGAACTGGTAAGAAATATTAGCAGATGGCAAGGCAAAAGTGGAATCCAAATTAGCTTGCAATGGAACACCTGTGATATCGGCACTATTCAATCGCTGATTATAACGCTCAAAACGAATACCACCCGAGAATGTGAATGCTTTAAATGGAATTACCACCATGGCATAATTAGCCCAAAGGTTGCTCGATGAATGATAGGTATCCGCACCGCGGGTATCTTCATCAATACGGAAACCGTTTGTAGTGTTGATATTGTTTTCATTCAAAATATCGCCAAGACCTAAGGTATCAAGTGAGTAATCGAACTGGAAAATACTCGCTGGAGCATAACCAATGTTTCGGCTAGAGAATACACGGTCTTTGTTTTCGAAGTAGGTTCCTACTTTAATGGTAGCAAATCGGTCTTGATCTTTTTTCTGATCTGTTTTGAAAAGTTTGTGTTCGTAATTGCCTGCATATGTTCTCACTTCTTCTTTCAAATTCATAAACAGACGACCTAAGAAGAACGGCTGAGCACTGAAAGGAACATAAGCATGGTATTGATCATCGCTTCCATCCAAAGGCTTGGTGTAACGTATACGTCTCCAGTCTGGATCTTGTTTACGTGTAGTAGAATATCCCAAGGTCCAATTCAACTTTCCTTTGTTACCCAATACAGGATGAGTACCTGTTAATTGAGTAGCGAAAATGAGGCGTTGCGTATAACGGAATGAATATTCTTTGCGGAAGTTCCCTTCTTCAAAAGCCTTTCCTTCACGGTAAGTGTTAGATTGTTGACCATTTTGATTCATGAAGTTATTCCATTCGATTGAATGGTCTTTGTAGCGCATTCCCCAGTTGTGCATCAAACCGACGTTATTGTTTTTTTGGTTCATTTCGTCGTTATAGGCAAAAACGGTATCGCTGCTCTGTGTAATCTCATCGTAAACGTTGTAATCATTACGCTCAGAGATATAGCGCGTGTAGGTTTGGCTGTAGTTGATTCCGGTGTAATTACCAACAATCAAATTTCCATTCTTCCAACGATTTCCAATTAAAGTGGAAACACGCGTATCAAGAGGAGCTTTATCTTCATTGTACTGCCATGTATTGGGTAATGATTTACCTAGACGTTGCAACTCATTGGCGTCTTGAACTTCTCTGACATTGGTTGGGAAATCATCTGGAAGAGCTCTGCTTCCATCATCATAGCCAAGCCAATCGGTTCCCGAATTAACGCTGGTTTTGAAATCCTTACCGGTAGTTCCATTTCTGTAACCAGTTCCGATGCTAACATCAAGAGTCATTCGTGCATCTGGGTAGTTGCGTGTGTACACTTGAATGGCACCACCAGCAAATTCACCAGGAAGATCTGGTGCAGGTGACTTATAAATGAGGAAGCGATCAATAGCCTGACTTGGAATTACATCGAATGAAAAAGATTTTGCATCGCTTTCTAACGATGGCGCGAGCGTACCATTGAGCAAAACGGCATTATAGCGTTCACTCAATCCACGAACCATTACAAAACGGTTGTCAACTATCGTAACACCAGGAATACGACGAGCTACTTCTGAAGCATTTCTGTCTTGACTCTTAGCAATTTGTGCATTGGACATTCCGCTAACTACCGACTTTGCTTCTTTCATTTCGATTAGAACGGCAGTTTCGGTATTCGTCTTTACAAAATCAACGATTTCAATTGTTTGACCTTCAAATGCTTCTTCATCGAGTGCTATAGAAACAGTGGTAAATTGATTGTCTTTCACCACTACGCCATTGATGGCTTTCGTTTGATAGGAGGTCATTTTACACTCAATAGTGTATGTTCCTGCGCTAAGTGAGCCGATTTTAAATTCACCAAACACATCACTTACGCCACCAGAGGTTGTGCCTTGAACAGTTACTACTGCGCCAATGATGTCTTCACCTGTCTTAGCATCAACTACTTTTCCTGTAATTCCGCTGTTTTGCGACCAAAGGGTGGTTTGGATTAAAGCGAAAAGTGCAACAATTAGAATTCGCATTACTTGGTTTGTTTTAGTGGCGCAAAATTCTAGTTACAATCCTATCGTTAAGTGAAGAGGGTGTTATGTAAAGGTTAAGTTGAGATGAGTTTACGCATTGTTCTCTTTACCGTTTCTTAACATTTCGGTAAAGTGACTAACATTGTCATTAAAAGAAGTGATGGCCTCCCAATCGATTCCATACTTTGCCTTTGCTCCAAATATTCTTCCGGTTATAAGTCCCGCTCTCTTCAGCTCGCGCAGGTGTTGAATGACTGTAGCTTGCGATAAAGCCGGAACTTCCACGATTTTACCATCAACTTCGCCGCCGTGGGTGGCTATTGCAAGTAAAATTGAAGCTCTAGCGGGGTGACCCATACTTCGGGCAAAATGCGCTAGCTTAATTTCGTTATCTGTATACAGTTCTTTCTTTTCCACTTCTATTAACTTTCAGTGCAAATGAAGTTTTTGTATTCTTTACAGGCCTTACGAGAATGTTAAGGATAAATAAAAGAATGGTTGCAAAAAAGTGCCGCAATGATTAACATTGCATCATGCTCGATTGGTTAGAACAACACCTGCTCTCTTGTCCAATAAAATCTTTTTATGGTATTGATTGCCCAGGTTGTGGTTTGCAACGATCAATACTGCTACTGCTTCGGGGCGATGTTTACGGCTGTGTATCCATGTATCCAGCTACCATTCCATTATTAATGGTTATCTCCCTTTTCTTTTTACACCTCAAATTCGACTTTAAGTGGGCTCCTAAAACACTAGTATTTTTATACATACTTACTGGTATTATCGTTTTGGCTCACTATGTTTGGAAAATATATCATCACCAACTGTGCACGCTTCACTAAATCTATAACTCTTACCCCCTATGGAAAATCTCGACTCTATTATTCAGAAAAAATTGCCCAACGCCACAGCAGTGCTCGCTTTAGGCATTGCCTCTATCCCCATGTGTTGTTGCATTGGAGGATTGGTAGGTCTTGCGCTCAGCATCATCGCTTTGATTTTGGCGAAAAAAGACATGGCTCTTTATCAAGAAAATCCAAATGCCTATTTGCCTTCTTCTTTCAGCAATTTAAAAGCTGGTCGAATCTGTGCCATCGTTGGTATCTGTTTGAGCGGTATTTATTTCCTCATGTTCCTCTTCATGCTTTCAATTTTCGGGTTTGAAGCATTGAGCAATCCACAAGTAATGCAAGATTATCTTCAGAACATGAGATAGTCGCTATTAAGTGACTGAAAAACAAAGGGTCAAACAAGGTTTTTTCCAATCGGATAATTCCTTGTTTGGCCTTTTTTAATGCCCTTTCTCCGCTTACCTTTGCTCGCTCATAGCAATGACCTATGCAAGACCAGACACCATATACCCCACAGAATAAAATTCGCATTGTAACAGCGGCCTCTCTTTTTGATGGGCACGATGCGGCTATTAATATCATGCGACGCATCATTCAGTCAACTGGATGCGAAGTGATTCACCTCGGACACGACAGATCTGTAGAAGAAGTAGTGAATTGCGCCATTCAAGAAGATGCTCAAGCTATTGCCATGACCTCATATCAAGGTGGTCATACGGAGTACTTTAAGTACATGCATGATTTACTGAAAGAAAAAGGCGCTGGCCATATTCGCATTTTTGGCGGTGGTGGTGGAACAATTCTTCCAGAAGAAATAAAAGAACTTCATGATTATGGCATTACCCGTATATATCACCCAGATGATGGGCGAGCGATGGGATTGCAAGGAATGATTAATGATTTGGTTCAAAAAAGCGACTTCCCAACAGGAAAGGAGTTGACCAATGAAATGGAAAATCTTCCTGCAAAAAACGCCATGAATATTGCTCGACTTATTTCGGCGGCGGAAAACTATCCTGACAATCATAAAGACGTATTGGCGAAAGTGCACGAACTCGCCAAGGCCCAAAAAACTCCTGTCCTCGGAATTACCGGAACAGGTGGAGCGGGTAAATCATCTATGGTCGATGAAATTGTGCGTCGCTTTCTGCTCGATTTTCCAGATAAGCAAATTGCTCTTGTTTCTGTTGATCCTTCAAAACGCAAAACAGGTGGAGCACTTTTAGGCGATCGCATTCGTATGAATGCTATTCGACATGCCCGGGTTTATATGCGCTCTTTAGCTACCCGCCAAAGCAATCTAGCCTTGAGTAAACACGTGGCCGAAGCTGTAGAGATTTTAAAAGCGGCGCAGTATGATTTGATCATTCTCGAAACATCGGGTATTGGTCAAAGTGACACGGAAATAATGGACCATAGTGATGTGGCCTTATACATCATGACACCTGAATTTGGTGCAGCTACTCAATTGGAAAAAATTGACATGCTCGATTTCGCCGACGTAGTTGCCATCAACAAATTCGATAAGCGCGGAGCATTAGATGCCATTCGCGATGTAAAAAAACAATACAAACGCAATCACCAATTATGGGATGCGGATGATGATTCCCTTCCTGTAGTAGGCACTATAGCTTCTCAGTTCAATGATCCTGGTACAAATCAATTGTACAAAATGATCATGGACAAAATTCAGCAGAAAACTGGTGCTGACTTGAACAGTCAGTTTGCCATAACTGCTGAGATGAGCGAAAAGATTTATATCATTCCTCCCCACCGCACACGCTATTTGAGCGAGATCTCTGAAAACAATCGCGCATATGACGAGTGGGTGAATAAACAAGTGATAGTTGCTGACAAGCTTTTTGCTTTAAAGGGAAGTATCGAAACCCTTGAGGCCTCTGGGGATGCGCATAAAGAGAATCAAAAGATTGCGTTGGAAGTTTTAAATGCTTCTTTCGACCGCATTAAGTTGGATCTTGATCCGCATAACTGGCGAATGATTGAGGAATGGTCTGCTAAAAAGGACTCTTACCGTCACGCGGATTACGTATTTAAAGTACGCGGAAATGATGTGCGTGTGAAGGCTCAAAGTGAGTCTTTGTCGCATACCATGATTCCAAAAGTATCGATGCCACGCTACAATGGTTGGGGCGACGTGCTTCGTTGGAGTCTTCAAGAAAACGTACCAGGTGAGTTTCCTTACACCGCAGGTATTTATCCATTCAAGCGCGAAGGCGAAGATCCTACCCGCATGTTTGCTGGTGAAGGTGGCCCTGAGCGTACCAATCGACGCTTCCACTATGTGAGTTTAGGTATGCCTGCGAAACGCTTGTCTACCGCTTTTGATAGTGTAACGCTCTATGGTAATGACCCCGATCGCCGTCCCGATATTTATGGGAAAGTTGGTAACTCGGGCGTTAGCATTTGTTGTTTAGATGATGCTAAAAAGCTCTACAGTGGCTTCGACTTGGCTGATCCAATGACCTCGGTATCCATGACCATTAATGGTCCGGCTCCCATGTTGTTAGGCTTCTTCATGAATGCGGCCATAGATCAAGCTTGCGAAAAGTATATTAAGGCCAATGGTCTTGAAGCTGAGGTTGAAAAAGTATTGGTAGAAAAATGGGATAAAAAGGGACTTTCGCGCCCAAAATATCAAGGAGAATTGCCAGAAGGAAATAATGGTCTTGGTCTTTTACTCCTTGGTGTTACCGGTGATGAAGTATTGCCGAAAGAAGTGTATGAAAAAATCAAGATAGAGACGATTGCAGTAGTGCGCGGAACGGTGCAAGCCGATATTTTGAAAGAAGATCAGGCTCAAAACACCTGTATTTTCTCTACCGAGTTTGCCCTCCGTTTAATGGGCGACGTGCAAGAGTATTTTATTCAGAATAAAGTAAGAAACTTCTATTCAGTTTCTATTAGCGGCTATCACATTGCTGAAGCTGGCGCCAACCCTATTACTCAGCTGGCCTTTACCTTGGCAAACGGTTTTACCTATGTGGAATATTACCTCAGCCGTGGAATGGACATCAATGATTTTGGTCCTAACTTGTCTTTCTTCTTCAGTAACGGTATCGACCCAGAATATGCGGTGATTGGTCGTGTTGCTCGCCGCATTTGGTCAAAGGCTTTGGCTAAAAAGTATGGTGCTAATGCCCGTGCTCAAATGCTCAAGTACCATATTCAAACCAGCGGTCGATCTTTACACGCACAGGAAATTGACTTCAACGATATCCGCACCACTCTTCAAGCGCTGTATGCCATTTATGACAACTGTAATTCATTGCATACTAATGCTTATGACGAAGCAATAACCACTCCTACCGAGGAAAGTGTTCGCCGTGCCATGGCCATTCAGTTGATCATCAACAAAGAATTGGGCTTGGCTAAAAATGAAAACCCTCTCCAAGGGTCCTTTATTATTGAAGAATTGACGGACTTAGTAGAAGAAGCTGTTTTATCTGAGTTTGATCGTATTACCGAACGAGGTGGCGTGCTAGGTGCCATGGAAACCATGTACCAACGAAGCAAAATACAAGAAGAAAGCTTGTATTACGAAACGTTAAAGCACAATGGTGATTTCCCGATTATTGGAGTTAACACCTTCTTGTCTTCCAAAGGTTCGCCTACGGTTTTGCCCAAAGAAGTGATACGCGCTACTACCGAAGAAAAAGAATACCAGATCTCAATGCTTCATCAGTTGCACCAAAGTTATGGAGCAAAATCGGGCGATTTGATTCATGAAATTCAGCATGCGGCGGTTCAAAACAAAAATATGTTTGTTCACCTAATGGAGGCTACCAAAGTTTGCTCGTTGGGTCAACTTACCAGCGCTCTTTTCCAAGTGGGTGGGCAGTACCGCAGGAACATGTAATGGCCTGATTATAGCTAGGGATTTTGAAAATTAACCAATGAAAAAAGTCATTTTATTCGCAGCCTTATTGGTTCCTACGATTCAGTCGTGTGATCCAAAAACGCTTCAGGCTATTCTTGAAACTCCTAGCTCTACTCCTGCTCCATTGACCAATGATGAAGTGATTCGTGGACTCAAGCAGGCTCTTGAGAAAGGTGCTCAGCTCGCGGTGAATACCGTTTCAGTTGATGGTGGCTTTAATAACAATGCATTGATTCGCATTCCTTTCCCGGAAGAGGCGATTAAGGTAAAAGAAGCTGCTTTAAAATTGGGACTCACTAATCAGGTAGCCAAGTTTGAGGACAACCTGAATCGTTCAGCAGAGCTGGCTTCTAAAGAAGCTACTTCTGTTCTTGTAAATGCCATTACTCACATGTCGGTGGCTGATGGATTTGCTATTCTAAGAGGCGAAGAGAATGCCGCTACTGCGTTTTTGCGCAAAAACACAGAGAATGAATTGCGTGAAAAGTTCGGCGATATTGTTCAGTCGAAAATAGACGAGGTGAATCTTACCTCCTACTGGGAGCCTCTCGCAAAAGCATACAACACCTCCACCTTGCTAACGGGTGGTCAACAGATCAACCCGGATTTGCAAGCTTACGTTACTCAAAAGGCGTTAGATGGTTTGTTTACCTATGTGGCCCAAGAGGAAAAAAATATTCGGGCTAATCCAGCAGCGCGTACAACAGAGTTATTGATGCGCGTATTCGGATCTTTAAATAAGTAAATCATGAAAATCATTTCTTTTAATATCAACGGTATTCGAGCTTCCGTGAAAAAGGGTCTACTCGATTCTATTTATCAAATGAATCCGGATGTATTGGGTTTTCAAGAAACGAAAGCTACGCCCGAGCAAGTGAGAGAAGCATTGGCTGATTTAAAGGGATATGAGATTTATGCTTACAGTGCTGAAAGAGCGGGTTACAGTGGAACTACTGTAATTACCAAGACAAAGCCCGTTTCAGTAAGTTATGGCATAGGTGTGGCTGAACATGATACGGAAGGCCGCGCGATTACGGTAGAAATGAATGATTTTTATATCGTCAATACCTATGTTCCCAACAGTGGTGAAGCGATGGTGCGATTAGATTATCGCGAACAATGGGATAAAGCCATGCTCACTTATTTGAAAGGGCTCGAAAAGAAAAAGCCCGTTATTCTAATGGGAGACTTAAATGTAGCTCATCAGCCTATTGACTTGGCTCGTCCAAAAGAGAACTACAATAAAACCAGTGGATATACCCAACGCGAAATTGATGGTATTACGAATTATGTGAATGCAGGTCTCGTGGACACCTTCCGCTTGATTAATCCCGATACCATTAAGTACAGCTGGTGGAGCTTGCGTTTTGGGGCTCGCGCTAAAAATGTTGGTTGGAGAATAGACTATGTTTTAGCTAGTGCTGTTTTAAGCAGCCGAGTAAAAGAAGCGTTTATTCTAAATGAAATTGAAGGCAGCGACCACTGCCCTGTTGGAATAACAATCGATTAGTGAAAAGGAATGGGTGAGGCGGCTATTACTCGCATTAATCGCATTTCATAACACTCCGTGTCTTTGTAATCTTCAGAAACATTAAGGTTAAGAAAGTGATCGTAGGTAGTGGTAGCCTCAATTGTAAAAAGCACAAAACCACCTTTCTCAATGTCATAAGTGGCAGCGTAGGTATTCACCTCATCCTTGATTTCTAAATAATTGGGTACGCGTAAAAGCAAGTCATCCGTTTGGATCAAATGACCTGTGGTGAAATAAGGATATATTTTCTCTTTGTATGGAACTCCTCTTTCTCTGAAGTAAACACCGAGTTGGGCTAGTTTTTTTCTCAAAACATTGGCTTTACTGCGGTTTCTGACGTCGTTTTCAAAAGAGGTCCATTGTTTTGGACCTACCATCCACTCCATTTCGCCTAGCCGAAGTTTGTAGTCAAATTCGGCTGACTGATCCATGATGTAGCCGGGGTAATACCACTTAATGTCATGGGCTACGCACCACTCTACTTCCTTCAGCATGGTAAAGTAGCCAAGACTATAAGAAGCATATTCGTGATCAAAAACGCCCAAAATTCCAGCAGCACTTCTTGCTCCAACATCGAAGTAGCTCAGGGCAATTAGTCGGTCGCCATCATATACTGCGATTTCTTTTGTATTTAAGCGAATAGGCACAAATTGTCCGAGTACGATTTCTTCCAAAGAAGAATGAATGAAAGCCTTAAAACGATCGAAGTTGCTTTGATACAGGACTTCTTTCTCTGGAGTAATGATGGGATCTGTTACCTCTACACGAAATCTTGACTCTGCTTTGCGCATCACCCGGCGCTGACTTTTACGAAAATGGTATCCGCCCAAGGGCAATCGGATATTGATAATCGAAAGTACTTGTTTATCGAGGCAGACAAACTCACTGCGATAGATCATGGATGAGCCACGGAACCATCCTGATTCCAAAAAAGCATCATACTGATCGGGTGTTAATCCTGCAATGGGCGCTGCTTGAACTAGCATATGACGAAGATAAGGCCTTTTTGAGTAAACAAAACGAAGGAAATTGAACTGAATAAAATATCGATTGACCCTTTCTAGGTTTTTAGTGGGCTTTGATTACAATTTGTTCATACTGAGTTCGTATGATCGTAAAAGTGCAATCGGTATTTTGTAAAAAAAAACATGAACCCAACTCAAGCTATTATCCATTTTTTCGAAAATGGTGAATTAAAAGAAGTCCGCGCTCAAATTCAAAAATTGAAAATGGAGAAAAACCAAGAGTTTTTGTACACCTCTTGCGGCAATAAAATATCTCTTAGCAATATCTTCAGCTTCAACGGCATTTGCTGGTAAGCGTTAAGGACACATTGTTCTTCTTTTCCGGTCAACAAAGAGTTGTCGGAATCCACAAGTAAATTGGTCCCAGTTGTCAAATTCCTGCTGGTATAGAATACCCACCCCTTGAGTATAGGGTGATTGTTGAGTTGTTATACCGCGGTAGTCATTACTTTCATTGTACACCACAAGTCGTATGCGTCCGTCATCGTTGATTTTGTACTCAATGCGAACATCACCGATAACGTTAGATGGCTTTTGATTGGCACTTGTTCCCCGCGATACGCCGAAATTACCACTCAGGGATAGTCTTTCGTTGAACAACTGAGTGCTCAAGGCCAACGCAATTTCTTCATTACTGATATCATCGCCTGGACGGTAATTAAATCCGAGGTTAAAGTCATCACTGATTTGACTCAACCAATTGGAGATTTGATTGCTCAGCAATTCCGTACTATTCTCCGTAAAGGCACTATTAGTATTTCTATCCTTTGTAATAGTAGGTGTAAGCGGGCTAACAAATCGACGGAGTACTAGCAAGGCAAAGGCTTGACGGTTTTTTTCTTGGTCCGTGCTAATGACGGCGCCTACTCTACTTCTGGTAATTTCATCCACGGTTGGTAGGCTTATTTCAAAACCCACAGCTGGATTAAACATTTTTCCCGTCAAATTCATAACGAGATCTACGGGAGTGCGCTGTCCTGATGATTGGGTAACGTCAGGAATGATATCATAAAGAGATGCACTAACCTTGTACACAGCATCAAGATTCAGTTCGCCGCCGTAAGGATCGCCGTACCACGATATGGTTCCGCCTTGTTTTACTGTAAATTCTTTGTTTACAAGATTCTTCAGCGTGAAAAGGTAATCGCCTTGCTGAAGTTCAACCACCCCGTACATATTGAAGGTCGAAAGGTTGTTGATCTCCATAGTGATGTTCCCTCTTCCACGTCCGCGCATGACGTCTCCAACAGCTTTGTCAAATATGACTTCCATTTGAGCATCTGGTGTTATTTCTAACTGCATATTTAATCGAATGCCCGTTAAATCGAGTGGTCTATCAACTACGGTGGTATCTGCATCTACAAAGCGAATGAAGTTCTCGAAGGTTTGTTCTTCTGTTGTATTCATCGGCATGGCAAAGCTGGTGCCTGCTTCGGTGCGAAGAGCCATGTCAAACTCCAATTGATCTTCAAATCCGAATATTCCAACATATCCAGTTGTATATGCTTTTCCGTAATACAACGGATTCTGATCTTCGTTGGTGTTCATGGTGAGCATGGGCTGCGGCAGGTCGATGATAAAGTCGAAGTTCCAATCGCCAAATGCTTTATGCATAATCTGCCCTGTTACACTTCCCTCATGTCCTTCTTTATCGAGTATAGGTACATAGTCGAAGGTGAACATATCAGGACGGATACCAATTTTATTTTTGATTTTATAACTGCAATTCAAATAGTCCACGTAAATGCTGGCGTTATTGAGATAAGCATCCCCTGTTAGCTCGGGAGCTTCGGGTAAACCAGTAATATGTATGAGTCCTGTTGCTTGTCCGAAAATGGAAAGAACATCTTCACCAATGAATGAATTGATAAAGGCCAAATCGAGGTTGTTTACTTTGGCCATAATATCAATAGGCGATTCTTCATTGGAGGGCGTATAATAGCCACCAAAAGAAAGTGGAATTTGATTGGCCTTTTCTAGCTCACCATCTATGCGCAAACTTTTTATTTGATTGTTCCAACCTGTTTCCAAGCATAAATCGCCAATGGAATAATCATTTAATTTAAAATTAAGCAATGTCAAATCGGAAGTAAGAATCGTGTTATGGTACACGTTTCTAACGGATGCAATTCCGTTGAGTGAACCGTGAAGTTGGGTGTCATCGTCCATTAAAGGATTGATATTGTCTAGATCAAACGCACTGAGCAAAATGTTGAGCTCCTGATTTTCATCTTCAGAAATGGCACCTTCAACGGCTAAACTTTGATACTTATTTTGAATAACAAAATCACTCACGGCTATGGTGGTGCTATCCACAGAAACAATACCACCCGGAATAAAATTCCATTGTTGTTTGTTGACCTCTATGAATCCGCGTCCTGATTTGTAATCGAAATTTTCAAATCCTCGGATAGTAAACACACCGTTTACATCACCTCGGTGCACAGTAGTCGAATCGCCCCATACCAATGCAGAATAAATAGTGTCCACATCTGTTCGTGTATCGAGTGCAAATGATTTGAATACCAGATTTTCACCAACCGTTAGCGAGTCGCTGCTTAAGTTCATGTACAGTGATTGGTCAGGTCGGCTAGCATCTACGACTAATCCATCTAATCGATTATCCAAGTATTCTATACTATCAGAGCTAATGGTTATTTCAAAAAAGCTTTGAGTTTCATCTACATTGAGGGAAAGTGTGGTATTTGGAGCAATAGAGAGGTCAGGAATAAAGATGCCCTGAATTTCAGAAAAATCGAGTATTTCCAAATTCAGAAGGAATTTTTGCGGAGCATGTGTTTTTAATGGCGGCTTGAAGCTGGGAACTATTTTGGAACTGATATCTAAGAGCGTATTCGACATGTTTCGAAAATCAAAATCACCCTCTAGCCTTCCCTGCGCGATATCCGAGTTCAACGTAATCACCAATTCGCCTTTCCGTTCGGCATACAGTTCGAGGTGATCTAAAAAATATTCTTGATCTGCTGAACAATAAGAGATGTCATCGAGAATTACGCTGCCTTCAATTTTCGCTAAGTCAAATCCTTTACAATCGACAGTTACATCGCCACTTATCGCACTGTATTCGTAGTCGGGTAAGATGTGCACTCTTTTTAAGTCCAAGTGATCGATATGCGAATTGAAACTGAGCATGGGCTCAGCGCCATTAAAGTCCACTTGACCATCGAAGTCCATCACCATATTAGGATCATTTACTTGAATGTATCCGTTGAAGAACTCCTTTCTGAATGTTCCTTGGGCAGTAATATTTGAATAGTTGTAGCCATTGAGATAAATAGCCGGAATGTCGCCACTAAACTGGGCATCTACTTTTTTAAGATTTAACCCTTTTCCCTCAATTTCCAAATTAGAAGTAAGCGGACCGAGAGTAGCATCGCTGTAAAATTGTCCGAGGTTGAAAGCGGTGGTAGCTAGGTTTCCTTTGTAGAAATAGTCATTTGCGATGGAATCAAAACGAAGGGAAATATCACTCGACACCTCTCCGATCTCGGTGCTTAAATTTCCATACGCAACGAAGTCATTGATGAATCCAGTAAAATTTCCAGAGAAATTAATTTGCCCCAAGGTTGCGAAGTTCTCAGGAGTTTTTAAATATTGAAGCGTATCGAACGGAGGAAGCGGAATTTGCTCTAATTCGTATTTATTTGAAGTTAGCCTGTTTATGTCTAACGAAATGAATGTTTCATTGATATATGGAAGACCATCCATAGAGAAATCGCCATCGAAGTAACTGTTTTCATCGAAGTCGATACGAATATCTTTTCCTTTCAAACTAGCAACTGTTCCGCGCACTTTTCCCGATATTTCAATTCGCTTGTTGAGTCCCTTGAATTCGGGAGTGAAATAGGCCAGTTCTCCTAACTGCAAAAAGGAATGTTGCAGCTGATGATTCATTTTTACCCGATCCTCAAAGAAGTCGAAGTCGTCGATTGAATTTAACTTGAAGCCTAAATTGCCAACGATTTCAGATTGATCAGTGCAGATAAGGGCATCTTTGAATTGAACATCGCCACCAATAATCGAAACATCAGCATCAAAGTCGTGTAGGTTGAAACCTGACTTTTCTTTTGCTGCCAGGTGTGACAGGTTGCCAATAATCGTATCGCCGTATAAATGAAAATCGCGAATATCCAGTTGAACATCTTTAAAGTCGAGATGGTTCCAATCAATACCGAATTCAGTTTGAACGGGACGATTTTCATTGATATACCGTACACGTCCTTCATTAATGCGCAAATGCGCGAGATCAACTAGAGTATGAGCACTGGTGTCAGTGGTATCCGCGCCTTGGCTGAAATAGTCAACAATGAAAACGTAATTCAGGTTTTTCTCTCCTTTATGTCGAATAATTTGAATATCGGGATTGTCTAACTCGGCTTCACCAATGGATAAAAGCCCGGTTTCTTTATCAATCGTGTAAGTGCGAATATGGATGGCGGGTATAAAAACAAGGGTATCTCCCTTTTGATCTTCTACATATACATTATTCAAAACAAGACGAGCCCATAGATCGATGGAAACTCCTCCTACCTCTACTTCGGCGCCCAATTCGGAGGTGAGATAATCGGCAACACGTTGACCTAACCACGTTTGCACAGCTGGAATTCGGACAGCAAAAAACAAGGTGCCGGTAAAAAGTACCAGTATCACCAGAGTCCATCGCAGTATTTTCCAGAGTTTACGCATGCAATTTTTCCAAGTTTGCAAAATAACATGTGCGCCACTCTAAAAACCATGCCTGCGTGGAAGATTTTAACTTTTACTTGTTACCTGTTTCCAATGTTAAGTTTTTGGAGATGAGAGGCTATATGCCCTATCCATCTCTACCTTTACTTCAAATTTGAATAACGAAACACGTGTAGTTATGTCTAAAGACAAAAAAGTGAAAAAGAAAGAATCAAAGAAGGACGCCTTAAGCGGAGCCTTTATTGTGAGTTACAATCAAGAGGATATCTATCTTCTTTTGGCCTTTGCAGAAAAGTTAGGAATGGGCTTCAGCGAGTTATCTGACGAAGAATGCAAAATGCTTATGGAGCCGGAAAAAGAAGCAAAAAAAGAAAAAGCTGAAAAAGTAGATAAAAAGAAAGAAAAAAAGGAGACTTCTAAAAAGGTTAAAACAACCCCCAAGAAGTAATTAGGCTTCTACTTTTCCTAAAATTTCTTTGATCGACTGCTCCATTATTTCAAAGGGCATATAACCTTTTGAAATAATGTGCAGTCGATTATTGTTTTTGAGCAAAAGCATCGGGTAAGAAGTGATGCCCAAGGATAAAATAAAATCTTGATTTTTTTTTTGGGTCATTTCCACCAAGGTGCTATTCATGAAATAGAATAGATACTCACCATCCATTCCCAATTCATAGAACCATCCGAGGTAAGCACTATTGTCTGAAAGGTTTTTTCCCTCCACGAAGAATTTATGCTGGAAAAAAATCAGCGACTCCAGAGCGCGAGACGGATAGTACTTTTGAATAGCAACAATGGCTTTGCTGAGTTCAACACCATCACAACCTTTAAACGAGTCTGATAATATGTTTTGGCTGAACTTCTCTCCTATTTTGATGTCAGAAAGTTGGTCTCCTTGTTTATGAACTTCTTTACACAAATCTATAAATGCTTGGTGCTGCTGTTCGAGTTGATGGGGCGGTACATCGGCAGTAAGCAGTTGCAACGGGATATTGGACTCGAGTTTTGAAAGTAATTTCTTCAAAGAGTCGTTAAAGGCATATGTCCATCCGCACAGACCTTGATGGACATAAATGAGCTCACATGAACTTTGCATCGCAGTGTGGTTTAGTAGTCTAAAATCTAAAACAGAATTAAATCAAAGGGGTAACCTTCTGATTTAGAATCAAAGAAATATTAACTTCGCGTTTAGTTGAAAGTAGTTATGGAAAAAGAACATCAAAATTTAAGCCAAGGGCAATGGGTTGCACTGCTTTCTTACTGCTGGATTCCCGGCTGGATTATAGCGGCCTTGATCAATCAAAACAAGCATTCAGAATTCGGAATCTTCCATTTGAGGCAGGGTTTGGGCTTGTTACTACTTACCTTCATATTGTTTTTTGTAGTCCGATTTCGATTGATTGTAGTGGGTATTTATTTGGTATTTGCCGTACTTGGAATATCGAGTTCGTTGTCCAATAAACTGAATGGTGTTCCTGTATTTGGAAATTTATTCGATTCTTGGTTCAAATCACTTTAAATTGGCACAATGAAGGTATTAATGGTTTGCCTAGGGAATATTTGCCGCTCTCCAATGGCGGAGGGTGTTTTGCGGCATGTGGCTCAAGAAGCCAACTTTCCAATTCAAGTTGATTCGTGTGGAACATCGCGATTTCATGTTGGAGAAAATCCAGATAAAAGAGCAATTGCCTGCTTGAGTAAAAAAGGAATCTCTATCGAGCATCTTCAAGCGCGCCAATTTTCCACGAACGATTTTGATCAATTTGATTATATCTATGTCATGGACAAAACCAATTTAGAAGACATTCAAAAATTGGCCGAGTCTGAGGAGCAGCGAAACAAAGTATGCCTGTGGATGAATGCGGTAGAAAGAACCAATGAGTCTGTTCCCGATCCTTATTATGGCGGCGAAGAAGAATTTGAGCATGTTTATCGAATGCTCTCGACTAATGCTAAAAAATTAGTTGAATCGTGGATCAATAAGGGCCTTTGATACCGATACCATATCTTTGCGACCTATGTCAGTCAAGAAAGCTAAAAATATTCGTTTGATCGAAGTTCCTTCTGAGGTTGGTGCTGGTACCCGAGGTGCAAGCCTCGGTGTAGAAGCTGTGAAAATTGCCGCATTGGACTTTAGATCTGACTTTTTTAAGAAATATCGCAGCATTGTTATTCCAAATGATAATGCAGCACTCTTCGGAAATCCGGGCAACCGCTACGCGAAATACATTCGAAGTGTTCTCAAAATGTACGAACGTATCGGTGCAGCTGTTCGTGATACCTTGCGCGATCAGAAGTTCCCGCTTCTAATCTCTGGTGATCATAGCAGTGCTGGCGGTACTATCGCTGGTATTAAAATGGCTTATCCGGAGTCTCGCCTAGGCATAATCTGGATCGATGCTCACGCAGATCTTCATTCCCCTTACACCACTCCTAGTGGAAACATGCATGGTATGCCATTGGCTGCGGCCTTAAACGAGGATAACATTGAAGAAAAAGTAAATGACCTCGATTACGAAACCATCGAATTGTGGGAAATGCTCAAGAGTGTAGGTGACATTGTTCCAAAAGCCGAATACCGCGATTTGGTTTACGTTACACTCCGCGATTTTGAAGAACAAGAAGCGGCTATTATCAAGCAAAACAAAGTAAAGGTTGTTAGCACCAACGAATTGAGAAAGACGGGTGTTACCAAACTTTCTCGCGAGATTTTAAAGTATCTTTCTGGTTGTGATAAAATCTACATCAGTTTTGATGTGGACTCTATGGATCCAAGTATCTCCCGCGGAACTGGTACGCCTGTTAAAGGCGGAATCAATGAGCGTGAAGCAGCTGATTTAATTTTGGAGTTAATTCAAAATGAACGCGTGTGCTGTCTTGAGTTTACGGAGGTGAATCCAACCTTGGATAGCGAAAACGTAATGGCCGAGACTGTATTTGAGATTCTCCAAAAAGTAGCTCGTCAGGTAGAAATTATCTAATCTTTTATTTCAATCACCTCGCCTACTTGGAAGTTTAATCCTTCGTCGGCAAGCAATACCCGTGGAAATATTTCTTCCGCTTCTCGCTTGAAGGATTCCTCCTCTTTGTATCGACTACTATAATGCCCCAGCAATAATTCCAATACTTGCGCTTTTTGGGCGATCGATGCCGCTTGTTTTGCCGTGCTGTGAAAAGTGACTTTCGCTCGTTCTAACTCGGTTTCCAAAAAAGTGGATTCGTGATAAAGCAGGTCCACCTCTTTTACACGCTCTATCAAATCTTCTTTGTAGGCCGTGTCTGAGCAATAAGCATATGCCCGCGACTTGATTGGAGGCCAGCACGCTTCTTCGGCGCTGATGATCTTTCCATTTTCGAGTTCGGCCTCTTCTCCTTTTTTCAGTTTGATGATATGAGAGGGCAGTAATTTGTACTCTTTTATTTTATCCTTTTTTACTCGAAGCGGAAAGGGTTTTTCTCGAAATAAAAAACCGGTGCATTCGATGCGATGCTTGAGCGGTAAACTTTCTATAGTTAAAGTTCCATCTTCAAAAAGAAGCTGCTGTTCTTTGGGATTTGTAGCATGAAAAACAATTGGGAAATTCAGGTACGTATCCGACAGCTTTAAATTGATGTCGATTAGCGTTTGTAAATCCGCAGGACCATAAACATGTAATTCCGATTTTCTACCCAATAAATGAAAACTACTGATGAGGCCTACAAGCCCTAAGTAGTGATCGCCGTGAAGATGTGAAATGAAGATGTGATTGATGCGCTGAAATTTGATTTTGAATTTGCGCAATTGAATTTGTGTTCCTTCACCACAGTCAACTAAAAACAACTTATCATGAACATTTACCACTTGAGCAGTGGGATTGTGCTTTGTGGTGGGAGTTGCGGCTCCGCAACCGAGTATGGTTACATCAAATGTCATGAGTGGGATAAATATAGGCAATAAAAGAAAAAGCCTTCTCGTGGGAGAAGGCTTCTATTCTTTTTGGTCAACGATTAGTGTTGAACGATCAATCTTTTAGTCAACTTACGATCACCCGATTGGATGGTATACAAATAGATACCATTTGATAATTCGTTGGTGTTGATTTTGTGCGTGTTGATACCTTTTTTGGCGCTCAACTTACGATCGATTTTTTTCTCACCTACAAGATTGAAGATGGTCAGCTGCACATCACCATTTGAAGGTAAGCTATACTCGATTTGAGTGTATTCACTTGCTGGGTTTGGGTAGTTTTGAGAAACACCAAACTCATAATTAACTTCAGCTTCTTCTACGCTATTCGGATCCAATACATCAAATGTGAAATTGGTGAATTGGTAAGGGTAAGCAATGGTTTGACCAAATATGGTGGTGAAAACGCGTACATAAATTTTAGCAGGAAAAGAACCCGCAACTGTAGGAACACCAGTAATATCTCCGCAGTAATTGCCTCCTCCGAGGAAAACACAAGGATTTGGAGAAACACCACTATTGTTGCACGAAACAGATAAACCGATTGAAGATACGTTGATGTCAGCTACTCCGTTGAATACGGTGATACTGTCCAATGCTAGTGAATCGATATTCGCTGAAGGCAACGTGGCATTGATGTCCTGCGCGTTGGTAGGAGCTTTCACATAAATAACGTCGGCGAAATAAACACCGAGGTAGGCGGTTTCAAAGGTTTCACCTAGAGCAGGATTTGGGCTTACACCATAAGTGAGCGTTCCCCAATCGTAATCAGCAGGATTACATTGAGCCATGGCTCCTCCGAGAATAGCGAAACTGGCGAGAGTGAGTAGTGATTTTTTCATATGATAATTAAAGTTCGCGTTCTACTTCTTCCATGTACACCAAATCAACCGCCTCGTTCAAGGTTGGGGTGATTTTAAGTACAGATTCTAGTTGAGAAATTTTGATCAATTTCATAACCGTTTCTTGAAGTCCACAAATCACAAAACTGCCATTAGAGTCGCGGCAAAGGCGATTGGCAACAAGGATAGCGGACAAACCAGACGAGTCGATGTATCTGGTTTCAGATAAGTCCAGGATCATGTTTTTTTGACCTGATTTGTTGAGCATAACAATCTCACTTTTCAATTCAGGTGCGTGAATAGCGTCCAATTTCTCGATTTTCGATTTGATCGCTACTACTTTATCTTTTTGTTCAACTTCGAACTTCATGAGTGGTCGGTTTTGGTCAAAAGTAATGAAATTTTCGGCAATTCAGGCCGAAAAGAGAGGAAGTGTCAACATTGAAATGTGAAATGGACCTAAACGGCTCTGCGGCCTGGTATCATTTGGGCCAAAAGATAGATCACTGCCATACGCACCGCTACCCCATTTTCTACCTGATCCAAAATGATGCTTTGATCGCTGTCGGCCACATCACTGGTAATCTCTACCCCACGGTTGATAGGACCTGGGTGCATAATTACGATCTTATGAGACAACGCTTCTAAACGTTCTTTATCAAGGCCAAACAGCATAGCATATTCTCTTAGACTTGGAAAATAACGCACGTTACTATCCTGACGTTCGAGCTGTATGCGAAGCATATTGGCCACATCGCACCACTCTAATGCTTTCATGAGGTCGTGCTCTACTTTTACTCCTAGCGAGCGAATGTGGCGAGGTATTAAGGTAGTTGGACCACATACCATCACCTCTGCACCCAATTTTTGTAGGCAATAGATATTGGATAAAGCTACTCGGCTATGCGTAATATCGCCCACGATGGCAATTTTCTTACCCTTCACAGATCCCAGCCGCTCACGAATGGAATAAGCATCTAACAGAGCTTGAGTGGGATGCTCGTGGGTGCCGTCACCAGCATTGATGATGGCGGCAGTCACTTTTTTACTTAAAAACTCAGCGGCTCCGGGCGAAGCGTGGCGCATTACCACCATATCCACTTTCATGGATAAGATGTTGTTCACGGTATCTACAAGGGTCTCGCCCTTTTTTACCGAAGATGCAGCGGCCGAAAAGTTGACTACATCAGCGCTCAATCTCTTTTCCGCCAATTCGAAGCTTAGTCTGGTGCGAGTTGAGTTTTCAAAAAATAAATTAGCAACGGTAATATCTCTAAGCGATGGAACCTTTTTAATCGGACGGCGCAATACTTCTTTGAATTCGTCGGCTTGAGAAAAAATAAGCTCAATATCCTGAGGGGTCAGGTGACGAATGCCTAGAAGATGGCGTGTACTCAATTGTGGTTCTGTCATTTTCCGGTGTCTTTTACCAATAATACTTGATCGGCTTTTCCGCCGTCTTTTTTCCACATCACTTTTACCTTCTGATCGTCATAGCTATCTACGCTTTTTCCGATATAGTTAGGTTCAATGGGCAACTCGCGTGAGAAACGACGGTCGATAAGCACCAACAATTCTACGTTCGATGGACGTCCGTGCTCCATCATGCATTCCAAGCCAGCTCTGATGGTGCGTCCTGTATAAAGAACATCATCTACTAACACCACTCGCTTATTATCTAGTGATACGGGGATGGAAGTGGGTTGGGCAATCAGTTGTTTTCCGGGAATACGGAAGTCGTCGCGATAAAATGTAGGGTCAATTACGCCGTATTGGATGAGGCACTTGGGTTGAATCTGTGATAATTTCTCGACGATTTTTTCCGCCAAAAAAACTCCTCTCGGCTGTAAACCTAGGATCACAGTATTCTCAAATTGCTCATGATTTTCGATGAGTTGATGGCAGAGTCGGTTTAAAATTAAACCGAGCCATTTTTCATCGATGAGGATATGCGGTTGCATTGGGGCACAAATATAAAGGTGAATGTTGTATTGGCCAATTTTTGTTGTTCACTCGTTTATTCCAATGTTTTAACCTAAAATTGTTACTTAAATACTGTTGTCTATGAAGTGGTTGAAGCGCATTGTGATTGCCTTACTGATAATCTTGGTATTAGTAAGTGTCGGAAGTTATATGTGGTTGAAGTCTTCCGCACCGGAATACGCAGGCAATTTGCAACTTCCGGGATTGACCGATAAGGTTGAAGCTCGTTTTGACGAATATGGTGTGCCACACATTCAAGCGCAAAATAAACACGACTTGTATCTGACTTTTGGTTACCTGCATGCGCAAGACCGCTTGTTTCAAATGGAAATGATGCGAAGAGCAGGATCGGGAACCTTAGCGGAAATCATAGGACAAAAAATGATCAAAGTGGATCGCATGTTCCGAACCATGGGCCTTCCAGAATATGCGATCAAAAGCGAACAACAACTGAGAGAACACGCCTCGCCTGAATTAATCAACGACCTAGAAGCTTATTTGAAAGGTGTCAACTATTTTTTGAATAACGGCCCTACTCCTCCCGAATTTTCCATCATTGGAATTCCTAAAAAAGATTTTACGATTGTAGATATGTTCTACATCACAGGAGCCATGAGTTTTAGTTTTTCCCAGGCGCAAAAAACAGAGCCGGTAATCGATTTTGTGGCGAAACAATGGGGACAAAACTATCTCGAAGACTTGGCCTTGTACCACGATCCAAACGAAAGCTTCATGCGCTCTTTCGACTCGGTGGCCATTCCCCTTACTCCTACAGTTACCGCCAATGCTAATAAATTCAATGAATCTCTAGTAGCCATGACTGAATTCATGGCGGCGATAGAACATGAGTTGCCGTTTGCCCCGTTAGAAGGTAGCAATAGTTGGGTAGTAAGTGGAAAGAAAACAAAAAGTGGAAAAGTCATTTTTTGTAATGACACACATATTGGCTACATGCTCCCGCAAACGTGGTATGAGGCCCATTTGAATTGTCCCGGATTTGAATTGTATGGGCATTTCTTAGGAGGGGTTCCGTTCGCATTAGTAGGAAGAAACCAGCACTTGTCATGGGGAGTTACCATGCTCGAAAATGATGACATGGACTTTTTTGCCGAAACCATCAAAGACAATAAAATTCTTCATAAAGGAGAATGGAAGACTTTGCGAACACGCCAGGAAATAATCCATGTTAAAGGTCAAGAAGATACCACCTTGATCATTTCAGAAGGTCCGCATGGTCCTATTATTAATGGTGCTTTTGACGGAATGTCAGGCTCTGCTCCTATTTCAATCTGGTGGACTTATACTCAAAAAGACAACTATACTGTTGATGCATTTTATGGCATGAACAACGCGGTGACGATGGAGCAATTCGAAAGTCAGCTCGCGCAAGTGCATTCGCCTGGTTTAAATTTAAACTACGGTGATGAAAAGGGCAATATAGCTTGGTGGGCAACCGGTCAATTGGTGAAGCGACCAAGGCATGTGAATTCATGGACCATACTCGACGGTGCATCAGGTAATGATGATCCTTTAGGGTTTTATTCTTTTGAAGAAAATCCACGTTGCATTAATCCATCATGGGGCTATATCTACAGTGCTAACGATTGGCCACAACAGTTTGATAGCATTTGGTATCCGGGGTATTATAAGCCACAATGCAGAGCCGACCGGATTAGACAACTTATCGAAAGCAGATCAGATTGGGATGCAGAGAATATTCAATCGGTGATGATTGATATAGTCAATTCATCCGACTCGAATAATATGCAAACATTTTTAGCGGAACTAAAAGAAAGCAAAGTGTTTGAAGAGGCTAAAAACACTTACAAATGGGAAGAAGTGATGAATTGGGATGGCACATACGATACCAAATCTGCTGGTCCAACTATTTATAACTTCATGCTTTATCATGTTATGCGCGAAGCTTGTGCCGATGAAATGGGAGAAAAACGATTCGAATTATTTTTGGGTACACATCAAATTCAGCGCGCTGCTAATAAGCTGGTTCTAAACTACAACAGCAAATGGTGGGATGATGTGCACACGCCCGTAAGAGAAACAAGACGGGATATCATTGAACGCGCCTTTTTGAAGGTCAATCAGATCTTATCCAACGAATATGGCGAAAACCCCAAAGTGTGGTTTTGGGAAAAAGCTTGTCAATTGGAGCTGAAGCATCCATTAGGTGAAGTGGCATTGTTTCGTCCATTTTTCAATGACGGACCAAAAGGTGTTTATGGTGGAAATGAAACCATACTGCAAGCGGGTTACAAAATGGATAGCGTGCCTCCTTTGAAAGTTTACTTTGGTTCTCAGATGAGAATTATAGTTGACTTTGCAGAAGTACGAAAAGGATGGAACATAGCCCCTTCTGGGCAAAGTGGTCATTTGATGAGTGAGCATTACGATGATCAAGTAGAACGTTATAGAAATCGCGAGTTCAGACGTCAGACTATGGATATGAAGGAATTAGAAAAAATGGAGCCCTTTGTTTTTACACCTTGAGTGTTAAGAATGCACAGGTGTTAATAAGAGTTGACATTCTTTTGGCCTAAAAGCACAAAAGAGAGGCTATTTTTGCCCGTTTTTACACGCAGCCTCATGACGCTTGAAACCGCAGAGTATTTGGATTTTAATGAAGGGAAGAAGCTCTACGATTACCAAGTAGATGCCCTGGAAAAAATCTTCGAGCGTATCCGGAAGTACCCGGTGAAGTACAATCTGTGCTTTCAATTGCCAACTGGCGGAGGTAAAACGGTAATTTTCTCAGAGATATCACGCCGATTCATTAAAGAAACGGGCAAAAAGGTTTTGATCTTAACCCACCGTGTGGAGTTGTTAGCTCAAACAAGCCGTATGCTTGATGACTTCAAGGTGAAAAATAAAGTGATTGTTAGCAAGGTAAAAACCTTGCCCGATGAGGCCGATTATGATTGTTTTGTGGCCATGGTCGAAACACTCAATAACCGTCTGCGTGACGATAAAATTGAGTTTGATAATCTTGGGCTGATCATTGTCGATGAAGCTCACTACAACTCTTTCCGTAAGTTATTCAAGTGGTTTGATAACCATATCATTTTGGGGGTGACCGCTACTCCACTCAGCAGCAACATTCGATTACCGCTCAATGAAAACTACCACGAATTGATTGTGGGAGAAAGTATTTCCAATCTTGTAGATAAGAAATTCTTGTCGCGAGCTACTACTTACAGTTACGATGTGAGTTTGCATTCGTTGAAGATTGGTATCAATGGTGATTACACCGTTAGTAGTTCCGAAAAATTGTATGGAAATTTTTTCATGCAAGAAAAGCTTTTGTATGCCTATGAGCAGAAAGCGAAAGGAACCAAAACGTTGATTTTCAATAATGGTATTAATACCTCCAAGCAAGTGCAAGCGATGTTTCAAGAAGCTGGCTATGAGTGCAAGCACTTGGACAATACGCACAATGAGCAGGAGCGAAAAGATATTTTGGAATGGTTTAGAAAAAAGAAGGATGCCATTCTCAGTTCGGTTTCCATTCTTACAACTGGCTTCGATGAACCTACGGTAGAAACCATCATATTGAACAGAGCGACCAAATCATTGACGCTATACCATCAGATGATTGGTCGTGGATCGCGCGTTATTCCTGGAAAAACAGAGTTCAACGTTATCGATTTAGGAAACAACGCACGCCGATTTGGATTGTGGGAAAGCTACATTGATTGGCAAGACATATTTGCTCACCCGAATGCCTACATTGAAACGATCATCAGCGATGAGCAGATGGAGCGTGAGATGAAGTACGAAATGCCTGATGAGGTAAGGGAAAAGTTTAAAAACTCACCTGTTATCGATTTCAACATTAAGGATGAGTATGTCAATATGATGCGCCAAGGTCTAAAGGCAAAAGAAGTGCTGAATAAGTCTATCAAACAGCACGCGATGATCATCCGAGAGAATGCGGATGACTTCTTTGATGCACTTGATTTGATGAAAATCTTAGAACCAGACATCAAAAGTCGTCTAAAGGAATATAGCTATTGCATTTCCAAAAGCACGGATAGCTATTTGGAGTGGCTCAGGGAGGAGTACACTCGAAAATTAAGAATGGAAGTTAGAGCACTGTACGACTAAAAATTAGTTTTTTTCGTTCTGTGTTTTAGGATACATTCGTATCAACAACCACGCAAGAAAAATAGGGAAAGAAATGAAAATCAAGACGGACAACATTTTTCAAATCACGGAAGTAGAAGCTTCGATTTCAGAAGTATACAAGGCTTTAGTTGATGAAAAACTTCATGCTAAATTCACGGGGATGACCGCTAAAATTGACGCTCAAGTAGGTGGTCATTTTGATACTACAGATGGTGAAAGTTATGGTTATTTTGTTCACCTTATGGAAAACAAAAAAATCGTTCAGGCATGGTCGCACAAACAATTTGATCCTGGAACATACACCATCGTAGACATCGATCTCGAAGAAACGGAAACAGGCACGCGCATCAACTTTAATCATATTGGTGTTCCTGAGCAACACAGCGGATGGCTTACTGAAGGATGGAAAAGAATTTATTGGAATCCTCTGAAGGAATTCCTAGAAGAGAAAGTGACTCACTAAAAAAATAACATTATTTTTTTTCAGGGACGGAAGTCCCTTTTTTTATTTGCAGCAAATTACCACCATGACTAAATTTTACTTATTTGTTGTGTCGTTTGGGCTTACCTGTTCTGCCATTGCTCAAATTCCAAATGCGTCCTTCGAAGATTGGACCGCCGGCAACCCGAATGGCTGGGAAGTTTCGAATCAAGCTCCTCTCCTAGTTACAGTGAGTCAATCAACAGATGCACAAGCAGGAACGAGTTCAGCTAACTTGACGGTTTCTTCTTTTCAAGGTTTGGTTATTGGCGGAGCTATGACTGCAACTAACTTCCCTATTACGATTGAACCAGTCACCTTCATATTCTGGTATAAAGCCAGTTTCGATCAGGGTGATATGTTTACTGTGGCAGCGGAAGTTGATGATGCAAATGGTGCCGTGCTAACAGGAACAGCAACAATTTCAACTAATTCAAATGTGTGGACCATGTATGTATTGAGCTTGGATGAGTTAAATACGAATTCGCCTACTTTGGGTAATATCACTTTTTTCACGCAAGGTCCGGATGGTGATATTTTCAGCGTGCATCCAAATACAAGCATATACATTGATGACATTTCCTTTGGCTATATCGTGAATACGGAAGAAGTGAATGCCGACCTTACTATTCAATCGGTCTACCCTAACCCCTCTAATGATTTTGCTTATGTACAATACGCAAACCCAACACCTTCAAAAGTGAGAGTGGAAATTTTTGATTTGTCGGGCAAGTGTGTAGCTGTTCCCTTTAATGCGAATCAAGCCAGTGGAAATTATCGAGTAGAACTCCCGATTGAGATGTTGTCATCAGGACTTTACACTTGTCGAGTTACGTCGGAAACGGCAACTGTATCCTCCACATTTGTGGTGGAGTAATATTTAATTAGAGAGATCAATATTCAAGCGCGTGAGCGGTGCAGCATTGAGGGGTAAAAAATCTTTTCTTTCCCATTTATAGAAGGCTGAAATACCAATCATAGCTGCGTTGTCAGTACAATATTCAAATGGCGGGATAAATGACCGCCATTTGTTTTTTTCACACATTTCTTGAAAGCGCATGCGCAATTCACTATTGGCCGAGACGCCACCCGCTAATCCTATTTGAGTAAATCCATTCTCTGCTGCAGCTTTTTCGGTTACTTTTAGCAAATAACTGATAATTGTGTGCTGAAAAGAGGCGCAGATATCATTCATGTTTTTTTGAATGAAATCGGGATCGTTCGCTACTTCCTTTTGGAGAAAATAAAGTAAGCTCGTTTTTAATCCTGAAAAGCTAAATTGATAGTGATTTAATTGAGGCACCGCAAATTTGAATCGTTTGGGGTCGCCCATTTTCGCCAATTTATCTACTTGCGGCCCGCCAGGATAGGGTAATCCCAGAACTTTTGCGGACTTATCGAAAGCTTCACCTGCAGCATCATCGAGCGTTTGACCGATGATTTTTAATTGATAGTCTTCATTCACAGAAACCAGTTGCGTGTGTCCTCCACTTACTGTTAAGCACAAAAAAGGTGTTCCTGGTACGTTTGAGTCGTTGGTGTTTTCAATAAAATGAGCCATTACATGAGCTTCCATATGGTTCACTCCAATTAGCGGCTTTGCTAAGGTCAATGCCATGCTTTTCGCGAAGGCTGTTCCCACATGAAGAGAGCCCATTAGTCCAGGACCTTGGGTAAAGGCTATGGCATCAAGGTCTGTGCTTTTAATACCTGCCTGCCTCAGGGCTTCACTAACCACGGGGACAATATTGCTTTGATGGGCGCGGCTTGCCAACTCAGGAACTACTCCACCAAACTTTTCATGAATGGCTTGTCCGGCCACAACGTTAGAAAGAACGCGTTTGCCCGACATAACTGCAGCCGATGTATCATCGCAACTGCTTTCAATGGATAAAATGATTGGAGTATGGTTCATTCTGTTTCTACCTGTGTGGTATCTGCAGGAATCAAGTAGGTGTCGAATGCTTCTGTGGATGCACTGGTAATTTCTTCGCCACGTTTAATCAGCATGAACGACTGAATATCCGAATTCATGTTGTCTTCATTCTCATACCAAGTGGTACTTTGAGTAAGTCCCATGATCATAAATGACTGAGAAAAAGCCACCGCCTGGTAAAGTTTAGGTGCTGATACGCCAACGAAAATTAATTCATTATCGGGCGGGTATCCATAAGTCGGATCAATCATCATTCGTTTTTGCGGAAGTGCTACGAATGCATAAGCGCGATTAAATACTCTGATTTTTTGATCATTTTCAGCTTCCATCATTCCGAGACTCATTACATTGAGGGAATCGACATACGCTCCAGATGTCAGCACCCGGTTTTCGTATTTAATACGGAACTGTTGTACTTTTTTCGAATTCAAAAACTCACCAACTTGGTCGAGTGCGTAAGAAGAAGCTACATCTGTAAAGTCCGCCTCTAAACGGGGATCTGTTTTTCTCAGGTAACTTTTAGAGTAGCTGTAGCCATCTTTTCCTGTACCTTCAATTAAATCCATTTTAGCGCCATCAAAACCAACGAACTCGTAAAGAGAATCGAGGTTAGGCTCGCTGTCACGGCCAAACATATTTAGGGATTGCCAAGCTCGTTGAACAGGGCGCGTAGTGGGATCGTAATATTTATTGGTTTTTAAAGAAAGATCTCGCATGATATCGTAAACAATTCCAAATGTGCCATTGGTGTCAACAAAGCTGAATGCACTATCGGTGCGAGTGTAAGCATTATAACGAGAAAGCGTACTCTCTGGATTATTGAGGCTGAAGTGAATTTCAAACTCATGCAAGATGCTGTCAATGGAACGCTGATAATCTGTGCTATCGCCTACCACATCTATTTCATAAGGAAAACCGAATAGTAATCCACTGTAGAATCTACCGGGCATTGGTTTTGGCTTTGGCTTACAACCTATCATCCACCACGTTAAACCCACGGTAAGTACTACCCCACCAAATATCAAAGTCTTGCGAGAAAACATAATGCGAAGGTATAAAAGGAAAAGAAAGTTGAAAACGAAAGCTTTGAGCAATCAATAGTTCATTAATTTGCCTGATTATTGATTCCATCGACTTCATGAACCGTTCAATTGCACTACTTTTTGTTTTAACCCTCACTTTCGCTGCGAAGGGACAAGAAGTTATTCCTCACCATTTTAAGCGGAATGAAGTCGCTACTCCTCTATCCATTCCTCAAGGAGCCAATCTTGAATCTTTTGTTTTGCCATTGGGCAATTATTGGCAATTTCATTTCGATATTTTAAATACCGATTGGAAAGATTTAAACTACACGGCTATTCATTGTGATCACAACTGGAAGCCGTCGGATCTTGAGTCGACAGAATACATCCAAGGTTTCCCGAATCAACTGATCAACACGATTGAGAATTCTTTTTCTACCCAAGTTGAATATGCTCATTATCAATTTCAATTTCCTAGTGATTTGATGCAGGCTAAATTGTCGGGTAATTATGCCATTATTGTTTATGAAGGCAACGATTGGACAGATCGCAGTTCGTGGTGGCTCACTTACCGAGTTGTGTTAACGGAAGAATTGGTCGAAATATTTCCTCGGGTCAATGCATCCAGTTATGTAAGTCAACGATTTACTCATCATGAGATTGATTTTGTTGTTCAACATCCCAATTATTCTATTCTCAATCCCATCAATGATTTTCACATATCGCTGCTTCAGAATAATTGCTGGAATACTTCCATCAACTTCTTGAAACCACGGTTTGTGAAAAACAATGAATTGGACTTTGATTATCAAAGTGAAAACAACTTTCAAGGTGGAAGTGAATACCGTTTTTTTGACATCAAAAACTTGGCAATTCAAACCTCCGAGGTTCAAAGTATCATTCGAAACAATAAAGGATACTTTGTAACCCTTCTTCCCGATTTACCAATGGGAGCAAAAGCGTATCAATCCGAAAGGGATATCAATGGATTGTTTTTAGTGAAAAGTGATATTGCATCAGACTCGCATCTGGAAGCTGAATATGTTTATGTACAGTTCTTTTTTCAGTCTCCTGAATTGAAAGAGGGTAAAGTGATGGTTGATATTGGACAAAACTCTTTGGATAATGAAGTTTACCAACTTTCCTATGATTCCCAATTACAAGGTTATAGAGCTGATATCCTGCTGAAGCAAGGTTATTACAATTATCGCTATGTGTTATTTGATCAATATCACCCAGGAGGCGATTTGTCCTACACCGAGGGTAATCATTTTGAAACAGAAAACGAGTATTTGATTATCGCCTATAACTATGAAAGAAGTTTAGGATACGATAGAGTTGTAGGATTCAAACGCTTATATAGCCGCCAATAGATTAGTCCTTGTCGTAATTATAGTCACCTTCAGTGAGTTTGCGTTGACGACGATAGATTTTATAATCCTGGAAACGTTCTTTTACAAAGATGAGAAAATCATATTGCGAAGTGTTTTTCAAAAACTCATCTGAAACATTGATGTATTGAATGAATTCGTCAAACTCCTCTGAACTTAGCTCAATGATTTGGTAATCAACATAGTGGTGGAATAGCTCTTTTAATAACTCTGCTCTCCGATCGTTATTCTCCAATTCAGCGACCATTCGCTTACTTTGCTCCTTCCTGCTTAAGGACTGATATAAAAATGTAATTGGGCTTTGAATGGCATTGATTCCACTGAGCATATAATCTTCTTCATTGAAGCCGAGACTTTGTATATCCTTATTGATGGATTCCAAATCACGAGGTGCAAAAACTTCTGCTTGTGGAAGAGCATATGAACGAGGCTCAAGGAAAAGTTCCACATTATAAGAAGTCTTCAATACAGAGTCACGCATACAAATGGAACGCGAAAAATAGCCCAATGAAGTAAGCGTTAAGGTATCTGTTTTTTCACAGGTAATTTCGAACTGGCCGCCTGCCTTGCCAAACGCGCCTAATTTAGTGCGCTGATTGATGATGACAATGTTAGAGATGGGCTGCCCATTTTCTTCGAAAACTTTTCCTTTTACAACCACACTTTGTGCTGATGCTAATGCCTGAATCAGCAGAAAAAGGCAGCTAAGGAATATGTAATGGGCTCTTTTTTTCATTCTCTTTTCTCGTTTCAAATATCGCGCCTTTTGAGCTGAATTCTGCTTTTTTATGAATAAGTGTATGAATTACACTTATTTTTGTGGCTACCCTAAATTAACCAACTATTTCATGAAGCGCTATCTGACCTTTTTGTGCTTAGCACTCTTGTCACTTGTTTCAAATGCTGTTCAGGTGACTTTCAATGTGGACATGTCCTCTCAAGTGGTTAGTCCAAATGGAGTTTATGTCGCTGGATCTTTTCAAAACTGGGATCCTGCTGCTACTGAATTAACCAATAATGGAAACGGAGTTTACAGCATCACTGTAGATATACCGGTAGGTGTTTTTTCTTATAAGTTTATTAATGGTAATGATTGGCCTGGTGAAGAAAGTGTTCCTTCTGCCTGTGGGACGCCCAATGGCTTTGGAGGTTACAATCGCTCCTTCGAAATCACTGGCACCACCGCCGTTGTTTTAGAAACGGTTTGTTTCAGTTCCTGCTCTGCATGCCCTCCCCCAGTTAACTTTATTGCTGTGACCTTTAAAGTGGATATGTCGCAGGAGACGGTATCGGCTAATGGTGTGCACATCGCAGGATCTTTTCAAAACTGGAATCCTGCTACGAGCGAGTTAACAGACACCGATAATGATGGCATATATACGGGCACCTTCCAAATTCAAGAAGGAATCGGTATCAATTATAAGTTTATTAATGGCAACGATTGGCCGTTTCAAGAAGCAGTGCCGATGAGTTGCGGTGAAGGCGATGGTTTTGGTGGTTACAACCGCCACTATGCTTTGGGCTCTGAAGATTTGGAGATGAATCCGGTTTGCTTCGCATCTTGTTATCCATGCACCATCATTCAAGAACCCACTTTAGTTACCGTGGCTTTTCAAGTGAATATGAGCAACCAAACAGTAAGCCCTGATGGAGTGCACATTGCCGGCGATTTTAATGGTTGGAACACCTCGAGCAGTCCTATGACCGCTATGGGAAATGGTGTTTATGAAACATCTTTCGAAATTCCGATTAATACAGAAACCCGTTTCCGCTTCATCAATGGTACTACCTGGGAGGAAGCCGAAACGATCCCTGCCTTGTGCGGAGTGCTGGATGAATTTGGCTCATATAACCGAAACCTTCAGGTGTTCGCTATTGATACCATATTTGGCCCAGTTTGCTTCAACGAATGCGCTGACTGCCTTCCTGTAGAGCCTGTGCTAGTTACCCTTCGTGTGGACATGACTAATGAAACGGTAAGCCCCGATGGTATTTATGTTGCTGGAGAATTTAATAACTGGGACCCTACTGCCACTGCTATGTCTCTTTATGCGCCCGGTCAATATGAAGCTGTAGTGGTAATGAATACCGGACAAACAAGTCAATATAAATTCCTAAATGGCCCTGACTTTTCAGGTGAAGAAACTGTTCCTGCAGATTGCGGTGTTTCAAATGGATTTGGTGGTTTCAATCGCTCTGTAACGGCGGTGTCAGGCTCAAATACGGTTCCCGTAGTATGTTTTAGTTCTTGCGGCGAATGTGTAGTGATTCCATCGGTGAATGTGACCTTTAGAGTCAATATGAGTGATGTGACGGTTAGCGCAAATGGTGTGCATGTGGCTGGTTCATTTAATAATTTTTCTCCTTCAGCCACCGAAATGACCCTCGTTGCGCCAAACATTTACTCGGCCACTGTAAACGTTCCTGAAAATGCACAGATCACCTATAAATTCCTTAATGGAAATGACTGGCCTTTCGTTGAAACGGTTCCTTTTGAATGCGGCGTAGATGATGGATTTGGAGGCTTTAATCGAACATTGACCGTTGATAATTTAGATGTTCAAACGAACATCGTATGCTTCGGTAGCTGTGCGGATTGTATCATCAATACAACAGAATTAGGGGCAACCTCTTGGAGCTTGTTCCCTATTCCAGCCACCAACGAGGTATTTGTTGCTAACGTGAATGGCAACTTCACTTATGTAAAGGTGATCGATTTGATGGGACGTGAAATAATGCGCGTGACAACCAATGGAGTATCCAACATAAAGTTAGATGTGACTACTTTGGCCAACGGTCAATACGTAGTGCAATTGCCTAATGGTGATTCAAAATTGATGATGATCAATCGGTAATTCATTGATTAATTGAATAAAAAAAGCCTCTTGGAAATTCCGAGAGGCTTTTTTTTATTGATCATTTTCATTATTCCTTCCAATCCGCAATAAATACGTTGGTGTCACGTGTGCGGCCATTGTGACGGTTTGAGCACCACACGAATTTTTTGCCGTCTGGCGAAAACATCGGGAATGAATCAAACTCTGTATCGTAGGTCAATTGCTCCAAATTTGTCCCATCGATGTTGATCATAAACAAGTTGAACGGAAATCCGCGCTCGCTTTTATGATTGCTGCAGAAGATTATTTTATCTCCTTTTGGGGTAAACGTGGGAGCCCAGTTAGCCTTTCCCAGAGAAGTTACCTTTTGCACATTACTTCCATCTGCATTGGCTACGTAAATTTCTAAATTCGTTGGTTCTACGAGGTCTTGATCTAATAGTGATTTGTAGTTTTTTATTTCTTCTTCCGTTTTTGGACGAGATGCACGCCAAACGATTTTTGTTCCATCGGGCGAAAAACATGCACCACCATCATAGCCGAGGGTATTCGTGATTTGTTTTACATCCGTTCCATCAATGTTCATGGTGTAAAGCTCTAAATCTCCGCTGCGAAGACTCGTAAAAATGATCTTATCTCCTTTTGGACTAATAGTAGCCTCGGCATCGTAACGAGGTGTGTTGGTGAGTTGCTTCTTGAGCTTACCATTGAGGTTCGCTTCAAAAATATCGTAGGTATTGTAGAGTGCCCACACATATTTTGGACCATGGGGCACAGGTGGCGGGCATGACTCACCACCGAGGTGTGTCGAAGCATAAACAATAGTACTATCACCCGGCATAAACCAACTGCAGGTGGTTCGACCTTGACCAGTTGAGATCATTTGACGTTTTAAGCTATCGCCGGGAGCAAAAGGGTTGAGGACAAAAATCTGATCGCATCCAACTCCCCAACCAGAGTAATCGCTCTGAAAGATGAGGCGATCACCCTTGAAATTCCAATAAGCCTCTGCATTATTGCCGCCATGAGTCAACTGGCGAATATTGGTCAAGTGCTTTTCTTGCTCATAAGTCATTGGCCCAGCTAATGAATCAGAAACGGGCTTAGCCATAACTGAGGCTGTTACCGGTTTTTGCTTGTAACAAGCTGTAGCAATAAGGGCAATGCCCAAAGTGGTATAAAACAGTTTCTTCATAAGATCAAAATTCGCTAATGCGCCTGCAAATAAACATTACTTAGGTCACATAATTTCATGATAATCTCCATTAATTTCGCCAACATGAACATCAAGTCCATTTTTAAGATCATCAGCCTAAGTGTGGCTTTCATCATTTTCAACCACACTTCGCTTTTTTCTCAGAAGAAATACAACAAGGTCTCTCGTTTGAAAGGCGATATTGAAGTGCTTTCTAGTGATTCGCTCGAAGGGCGCGCTACTGGATCGGTCGGAGAAAAAAAAGCTGCTGATTATCTTATTCGTCGTATGACAGCAATGGGTATGAAGGCCATGGGTGAAAACGGATCATGGAAACAAGCTTTTTCTTTTAAGCCACATCCTCCTGTGCAAATGCACCAAGTGGGCGACTCCGTTAAAATGGGAATGGCCTTGGTGAAAGAAATTACAGGACATAATGTAATCGGTTATATCGATCGTAAAGCATCCAAAACGATTGTCATTGGCGCCCACTATGATCACTTGGGTTTTGGTGACGAAAATTCTCTTTGGAGCGGAGAAAAAGCTATTCATAATGGAGCAGATGATAATGCTAGTGGGGTAGCCGCAATGCTTGAGTTGGCAAGAAGAATTCAGTTGAATCCGAAGAAATATGGCGACAATAACTTTTTGTTCATTGCTTTTAGCGGCGAAGAAAAAGGACTTTGGGGAAGTAACTACTTCTGTAAACACCCCACCATTCCTGCGGAATCCATTAGCTGTATGATCAATATGGATATGGTAGGGCGCCTGAATGCGGAAAAAGTGTTGGCCATTAACGGTGTGGGTACCTCTCCTATTTGGATGGAAAAATTACCAGCTATTCAAGTGGATGGAATAAAAATCGTAACCAGTGAAAGCGGCGTTGGCCCTAGCGATCATACGTCTTTTTACAATACGGGTATTCCCGCTTTGCACTTCTTTACAGGGCAGCATGGCGATTATCACAAGCCTACGGACGATGCTTCATTGATCAATTTTGAGGGCGTAACTTCTGTTTCCAATTACATTGATCAATTGCTATTATCGATTGCTTCTGCTCCGAAGCTCACGTTTACTAAAACAAAAGATGAAAGTCAAACGGCTGCCGCTGATTTTAAAGTGACTCTCGGCGTAGTTCCTGACTATCTGTATGATGGTGAAGGCATGCGCATAGATGGCACCAGAGAAGGTCGTCCAGCCGCTAAAGCTGGGTTAGTTCAGGGTGATGTTGTCATTAAAATCGGCGATTTTGAAGTGAAAGACATGATGTCTTACATGGAAGCGCTAGGCAAGTTCCAAAAAGGTGAAACCTCTGAGCTACAATTCATACGCGGTGGCGAAAAGAAAACGGTATCCGTGCTTTGGGATTAAAAAGCTAATTTCTCGATTGGGCCGGTCATTAGACCATTATAGAAAAAATGGCGGCCGATGCTATTCCTAATAGAATAGAAAGAAATTTCATCCAATTGAATTGATGTCCTTCTTCACTTTCAAAAATGATTGTGGTGGACACATGAAGGAGAATACCAATCAAAACTCCCGTTACTTTGGGTGTAAGGGTTTCGATTCCTTCAATTTGTTGTGATCCCAAAAAGGCGTGCGTTAATGCTCCTAATGGCGCCACTAGAGCAAAGATCACTAACCAAAACGCTGCTTTTCGCTTGGCCATTCCAGAACCTACTAGTAATGCGGTAAATACCATGGCCTCGGTAATTTTATGAAGCGAAATGCCGATTAATAGTGATCCGCGGTGATCATCCATCGCATGAGCGCCATGATCATGTCCGTGATGATGATGATGCATCATCTCCCCGCTTCCTCCAAATGGCATTCCTTCAATAAAGGCGTGGATCCAAAGTGAAACCATTATGGTAAAGAGAAATCCAAAGCCTTGATGCTTATGTGTATGGGCATGGCCATGTTCAACACCATGCGAGAAAAAGTCGAGTATAACTTGAAGTAAAAATCCAGCCATCACATACCAACCCGCATATTCAATTCCGGATTCAAAAAGCTCTGGAAACAAATGCAAAAGGGTTAGCCCAAGCAAATAAGCAGCGCTGTAGGAAAGTAAGAGCTTAAGTCCTGCGCCTGTTGTTTTTTGCGTGGCAAAAAATGCAGCTCCACCCACAAGGGCAACTGCAAAAAGAACAACGGCATAGAAATAAACTGAATGTTCCATAATTATTGAGCGATCAAAATATATCGATCTGATGTTTCCCTGTTAAAGGGTTCCAAATCGTAGCTGCCAAAGGTACGCAGAACTCGAAGTCCTGCTTTTTCGATCCATTGATTGATTTGGTCAGGGGCGAGCAGTTGCACTTTTTCTTCAAAATCAAGCACTTGAGTATCAGCATGAATCCGAATGTGTTTTTTCACAAAGCCGTCTTCAATGCGTTTACTCAACTCGAAACGAACGCCGTCTAACACTTTCTCCATGTGGGGAACTAATGTACTCCTCACCTTTTGTTCGTTAAAAAAATCCATAACAAACAGTCCGTTTGGCTTAAGATGTCGTTTCACATTGGCAAGCACCAGTTCATTATCTAAGGGATCACTGAAGTATCCGAAGCTCGTGAAAAGGTTAACGATACAATCGAACTGCATACCGAGATCAAAATGACGCATATCATCGCGCAAAAAATGGAGGTCTGCGTTTTCATGCTTTTTCGCAGCAGCGATGCTATTGGCACTTAAGTCTACCCCTACAACACGAAAGCCCATTTTCTGAAGCTGAACACTATGCCTTCCCTTACCGCAGGCTAGGTCTAACATTCGGGCTCGGTCATCCAATTGAAGATGGTCAATTAGCAAACGGATGAAGTGCTCCGCTTCTGAATCGTTGCGATCGCGATACAAAAGTGTGTAGTAAGGCGAGTCAAACCACGAAGAAAACCAATCTTTGACCTGTTCCATTGAATGAGTTTTGCTCTAATTACTAGTGTTTTCGCCTAGTGTAGAGTTGTTTTTTTGAAAAAGCGAAGATATGAACTGTGATGTTGTGAAAAGTGGTAAGAATAGTATTTTTACACGTCAAGTGTTTGTGCATATTGCGTACCGTTAACTAACCATGCCATGGATAATATTACTCTTCAAGATTCCCCTAAAACACCGAGTGTAAAGTTCTCTGCGGAGAATGGTACATTGGAGTTAAAAGGAAGATCTATTCCTGAAAATTCACTGGAATTTTACAAGCCTCTCATTGATTGGGTGGATGCTTATGGAAAAGAAGCCAAAGCTGAAACGAATGTTCACGTTCAGTTAGAGTACTTTAATACGTCTAGCAGTAAGTGCTTGTTAGACCTGTTCAAACGTCTAGAAAATCTGTCAGGCAAAGTGACCATTCATTGGTACTATGAGCATGATGATGAAGATATGTTAGAAGCTGGTGAAGATTATGAAGCGATTATCAGCGTTCCATTTAAGATGATTGAAATAGAGGAATTAAGTTAATTCCTCTTTTTTTTGTTTGTCCTTTTACCCCTTCCGGGCCAATTTTGACTGAATAGCTGTATTCAAATTGCTGATGCCGTTGAGCAATTTCGCTAATCCATCGAAGAAAAGAACAACACCAAGTACAAAGCTCATCGCCCAAATCATCAATATATTGGCAGAAAGTGTAGTGATTTGTTTGCCAAAGAATGATTTTGATGGTGAATAAAAAGGAGCTCCAAAGAAACCACCTTCTGTTGGGGGTAAAAAAACCAAGTTCTGCTTTTGTACCAATTCTCCATCGTATTCAACGATCTTTTTCAAATCGTTTTTATTGGTAACAAAATCCTCCAAACTTTCATTGAAGTTTTCATCCTGTAGTTTGAAGTAAGCTTCTTTCAGCTCCGGAGTAGCCGTAAGCTCAGTGAGTTTGTTTTCTCGCTGCTGGTTTACTTCGTTATAATTTCGAATGTAATATTTCTCTAAATCAGTTAGCTGAAGTTCGGCATCAGTCATCAAGGCGAGGCTTGCTTTTTCAGCAGTAAAGTCTTCTAAATTTTCAAGTTCAAATCCAGGAACACGTTTGCCTTCTTTTTTAAACTCATTGCGAATGATCTCCAAATTGTAAGCGACTTGCTCTCCTCTATTTCCTTCACCAATGAGTTTTTTGGTTTCTGCCACCTTCGTTTTAAGTTCTTTTACCCAATAGTCTTTTTTCCAACCATAGAGCTTGCGCTTTTGCTCAAATTCAAAAAACTGTTCCTCGTATGCGTTGTTGCGGAACTGATGAACGGCCATAGCTTCATAAGCCCAGCGTGAAGTCATCACGTTACCAATTAATGGCACTTCTTTTTGAGAACTAATTGCAGGAAATAAACGGTCAAATCGAACGATTACACCACTGAATAGTAATTGAGGAATAATCAATATCGGAATGATTATGTAAATCACTTTTGCACTATTGAAGCTTGCTGAAATGTTCAAACCTAGAATATTGGCAAAACAACTCGTACTGAATAGCACAGCCCAAAATGGTAAATACATTCCTTTTACTTCTAGTATCGTGTTTCCAATTCCTACAAAGCAAAATGTTTGCACCAATGAAATGAAAAACATGATTCCGATCTTCGAGAAGAGATAACTTTTCTTATTCAAACGCAAATAACGCTCGCGTTTTAAAATCTTCTGATCCTTAATGATTTCTTCCGCGCTTACTGTAAGCCCGAGGAACAAGGCTACCACTACAGAAATAAATAAGTATTGCGGGAAATTGAGGTTTTCACGGAAAGTGTAAACAGAATCTGGTCCTTTGCCCGTTGGATAATACTTGATGAAGAGCGATAAGACCAAAGACAATACAGGAGCTTCGAGAAAATTGATGAGCATGTATTGGGTATTCGCCAATTTACTCAACACATCGCGCTTAACGAATACCATAAATTGTTTTATAGCATTGGGTAAACTAAACTGTGTCTTCGGCTCATCATAATCTTCTCCATTAGCCGCTAAGTGATTGCCAATAATTACGTTGTAAAAATTATTCCACTCTTTGGGGCTAATCTTGCGGTGTTCCGTTTCATTACCATATTCATCTACCACCTTTGCTTCGATGATATTGAATATTTGCTCGGGGTTTACATTACCGCAATGAGGACATTCACTTTCGGTGAGGTTTACTTGATTGACTAGTCGCTTGAAGTAAATAATACTTTCTACCGGGTTGCCATAATAAATAGGATATCCACCTTGGTCTAGAATGAAGAGTTTATCGAACATTTTAAAAATGTCGCTACTCGGTTGGTGAATAACCACAAATATGAGTTTTCCGCGAAGGGTCAATTCCTTCAACAGGTCCATAATGTTCTCAGAATCGCGACTCGATAGACCACTCGTAGGTTCGTCAACAAACAATACGGACGGTTCGCGGATCAACTCCAAAGCAATATTGAGTCGCTTGCGTTGTCCGCCGCTGATCGTTTTTTCAAGAACACTGCCCACTTTCAAGTCTTTGCATTCAAAAAGACCGATGCTGCGAAGTGTGTCGTTGACTTTAGTGGTGATCTCTTCGTCCGTTTGGCCGGCAAAACACAACTTCGCATTAAAGAAAAGGTTTTGAAAAACCGTCAATTCTTCAATGAGAATATCGTCCTGTGCTACATACCCAAGCAGACCTTTAACCGAACTATCGTTGGAGTGAATATCAATACCATTGATGGTTACTTGTCCGAAGCTAGGCTTATAGTTGCTGTTGAGAATATTGAGAAGGGTACTTTTTCCAGCACCAGATCCTCCCATTATACCAACAAGATTTCCTCCTGGTTCTGACAGATTGAATTGGTGAAGCGCTTGTTTACCACCACTGAAATAATAAGAGACATTTTCAGCACGGTAAACGATTTTATTTCCGTCTTTAATGTCCATAAAGCGGTGAAGCACATCGCTATAAAAGACAGGATTAATACGACTACCGCGAATATTTGCTCCTTGGCCAAATACATAAGTACGGCCAGGAATAATATTTTGACTATTGAGAAAAAGAGCGTCTGGACCTTGATAGCGAACAAAGAAAATGTTCTCTTCTTCTAATCGAAGGAATGCCAGTTTTCCTCTTAATTCGTGAACATGCAAAAAGAGGCCATCTGTGCTTCGAGCACCGGCCCCCGAGGCAATGAGAAACTCATTGTTTTCTTCCATATCACTTTCTGTACTCTGAACAAGTTTTTTCAGACCATAAAAAGTGGTAGGATCAATATTGAAAGCGTCAGAAACCGTTTGAATGAACTCCCATTCTTGTTGATCTTGATCGGAGAATTCACTGATGAATTCGAGCAATCTAACAAGTACGTAGAGTTTTTCTTTCTGTTGAAGTTCTTCGTTGATTTGGTCACAAATACGCAGAACTTTCACCGAAGCCATCGAAGTTCGCTTTTCGGATGAAAGCTTTGAACGGTGAAATTTCTCGGCGTAATCTTCATACAGCTCGAGGTATTTGTTCACCAATTCTTTGTTCAGTTGTTGGCGCAAAAACACGGCTACTATCTCTCTGCCAGAGCTTTTATTGGCTCCAGCAATGATGGCAAATAGCTGCATTAAAGCACGTAATATTCCAGCACTCATATTGGATGAGTAATTTTAATCAGGTGAGTAAGAGAAAAAAAAGAGGCTTATCGCTTGAATCCAATCACGACCACTGCACAACCAGAACTGCTTCTGGTTTCGTCTAGCGTTGATTCGATGGTTATCACCATTGTATTTTCAATAACGAAATCCCAGTAAGGAGCGTTACTAAATTCTTTATTCGTGAACAAAACGTTTTTGTCTTGATCGAGCAAGCGGAAAATCAAATTGCTATCACTATTGCCGCTGCAAGCAGCAATGCGATAGGTATTACCACCAAACAAGGTGGTTTGAAATTCAGCAACATCGCTGCCGCTAAGCAAGGCGCGATATGATTGGCCGTCTGAGATGTACTTATCGTGAATGTGTTTTTCGCAAGCATTTGCAATGCTATCACATTGAGCATTTGCTGAAAAAGCGAACAAAACAAATGCGATGATGGGGAGGAGCTTGGTCATGACGCTTATTGGGTAATTAAATTGCGTAAAGTGTTTACGTGCTCACGGAGCTCGGTGAGTTGATCGTCAGAAACGATTACTCCCGTTTTACTTCGCAAATAAGTTGTTTTGTTTTTACTATCGTTGATCGGTTTTTCAAATTTGTAGGTGCTTTCTAAGTCCATGAAGACTTCCGAAATGGCCACCATTTCTGATTTTACAGCATCCAATTCAGCATCATCATATTTGTTGAGCAAATTGAGAAGGCTGTTGGCGGCATGTTTTTGTTCACCAATGCGGGTGCGAATATCCTTATTCGTAGTAGCTGCATCCAATGAGATGTGCAAAGCTTCTATCCAACCTCCAAAAAGAATGAGTCCCGCCAAATCTGCGCGCTCAGCATTTTTCAGATAACGATCTCCCGCACGGAAAAACTGTGCGTTTAATGATAACAAAGAATCACGATTGGAAACGTTGTTGGATAGTCGGCTGATCAAACTTTTATCTACATGATCTAAAATTTGTAGATCATTCGCCAAGTCGCCTACTGCTTCGAAATAGTCATTGTTGATTTGACCTTTTTCATAATTCGCTATGTAAGCCAAGTCGGCACCATAAGTACCCATGTTAAGAGCCTTTTTGATCTCGCTGGTGTACTTTGTTCGATTGTTTAGACTATTGACCAATTCAGCTTTGTACGGAATATTCGCTTTTTGAATAATAACCGCAATCTGAGTAGGCGACGGAACAGATATAATCTCCCCTTGGAACTTCACTGTTCCAGAAGAAGATACACTTGAACTGTCGGCCAATGGTGGATTGGTCGGAGGTGCTGTGGGCTCAGTACACGCGCTAAAGCTAGCCGCTACTGCAATGCTTACCACAGAGACAAAATAGAAGGGATGGAGCCTCATGTTGGGTAAATGAATAGTTTTAACCGTGTCTTTTAACGCAAGCAAAGGAGAAAAGATACACTTTCTACAAAGAAAACAGGTAAGCCCTTGTTCCGGCAGGACTTAAAAATTAGTTTTCAACCTTTTTTTGTTTCCTTGGGCTGAGGCGAATTGTTTAAACTATGCCATAAATAACGAGCAGCAATGGTTTGATAAGGCGACCACTTTGCAGCTTGCTTCTCCATTTTTTTCTTGTCCACCTCTCCTTTCCAATTGTACAATCTGATCATGGCGTTTTTTAATCCCAAATCATCTGGTGCAAAAACATCAAGCCTACCTAACGTAAACATCAAAAACATCTGAGCAGTCCAACGGCCCACACCCTTAATATGAACAAGCGCCGAAATCACCTCCTCGTTTGTCAAATGATCCAAGTGCTCATATTTTTCTGGATTTTCATGGAAATTTTTAGCGATATCCAGCAAATAACCACCCTTTTGATTAGAAATTCCAAGTTCACGTAATTGTTCCGGCGTAAATCGTAAAAGAACGGCTGGAGTGAGCTCTCCTCCTATTCCTGCTATAAATTTTCTATTAATGGAATCCGCAGCCTTCACGGATATCTGTTGAGATATGATAGAACTGCAAAGGGTGACAAAATAGTCGGTTCGTTTATAGAATGTAATCTTTTCCGATTTTGCTACAAGCGCAGCCAATTTGGGGTCTTTTTGCTCAAATACCGCCAATACGGCCTCGTAATTCCATCTGATCACCTTTTTCATGAGATCAAAAAAACGCAATATTTTCAGAGTTTTGACGTATTGTGAGCATCTTTGCCCCTATGAAACGCCATTCCCTATTATTTGCCTTATTCGTTTCAATTTTTGGTTTTGCTCTCCTCTTATCAACCGCTGGTTGCAGAAAGGAAGAGTTTGCAACTGCAGCAGACCAGTTACTTGAATTTTCTACCGACACCGTTTTTTTTGATACGGTCTTCACCTCTGTAGGAAGCACAACGCAGCGTTTGCAAGTGTATAACCGCCATGACAAGTCTATTCGGATAAGCAAAATACAGCTGAACGGTGATAGCGATAATCAATTTATTATCAATGTCAATGGCGATAACGGCACTAGTTTTTCCGATATTGAAATTCTTCCGAATGACAGCATGTACATATTTGTGGAAGTGACCGTTGATCCCAATTCTGATTTTACCCCATTTATTATTGAGGATCAAATTCTGTTTGAAACGAACGGATCAGAACAAATTGTTCAACTCAACGCTTGGGGGCAAAATGCCTACTTCCATGGTGAGTCAGATGGATTTCAAGTGCTCACAGGATCCAACACCTGGAACAATGATTTGCCCCATGTCATTTACGGTATCGTTGCTTTAGATGAAGGCGGAAGTTTAACCATTAATGAAGGTACACAGGTTTATGTACACTCTCGTTCAGGACTTTACATTTACAGATCTGAAATTCACATTAATGGAACATTAGGGAATGAAGTGGTTTTTCAGGGCGATCGTTTAGAGCCCGCCTACGATGATATTCCAGGTCAGTGGGGTATTCAATTGAGCTTTCAATTGGAAGGCTCGAGTGGACCGGAGATTGCTTCCGTGGCTCGCGGAGGCATTTGGTTAATGGAAAGTACGGGGTCCACTATTGATTACGCCATCCTTAAAAATGGTGGTATGGGAATTCAAGTGGATACTACTGGAACAAACAATTTTGCCTTAGAAATCAACAATACCAAAATCACCAATATGTCAGGCATTGGTCTGTGGTGTCAAGGAGCGTATGTAAAAGGATCGAACGTATTGGTTTCCAACTGTGGCGATATCTGTGGAAGCTTTTCTATTGGGGGTAAATATCAAATGGATAATTGCACTTTTGCCAATTACTGGAGCAATGGAAATCGCACCTCTCCTACTTTTTTGTTGAATAACAATTATGAAGACGTCAATGAAAATCTGATTGTTAGACCCTTGACCCAAACATTTTTCAGAAATTGTATTATGTACGGCAACAATGCTCAACTCAATGAATACAGTGAGTTTGTAGTTGATCTCGAAGAAGAAGCCGCTCAGGACTATCAATTTCACTATTGCTTAGTGGATACCGAAGAAGATCTAGCGGACGGCAACCGCTACTTCAGCATGGTGCGTAATCAAGCACCCTTTTTCTGCAACGCATATGAGGGTAACTTCAATATATCCGCCAATAACTCACGCATGTTTGGCTCTTTCTTCACCAATATCCCAACAGACATTGCAGGGAATAGCAATGGTGAATGGAAAGGATGTTACGACTACACGCCTGGTGACGAAGATTGCAACTAAAACGCTAGTAAGCAATTAATTGATGAGCATGCTCGAGCAACATCATCTGTGTGGACTCGTCCATTAATTTTTTAGAAGTATCCATTAAGTGCTCAATGCCACTGATTTTTGGCTTGTTGTAATGCACATGCAGCTTGAGGTAATGCAAAATACCCGTCAAGTGTTCCTGTCCTCTCAAGTTGCCCGCTCTTCCGCTCGAAACCCCTACAATGGCTGCTTTTTTATCTTTCCACAATTTAGGCGGAACAGCATCGATGAAGGTTTTGAGCACACCCGGAAATGACCCATTGTATTCGGGCATTACAAAAACGAACTTATGAACAGGCTCAATGAATTGACTGATGATCGATTGCATACCTTCTGTTCGTTTACCATAAAGATCATCAAAGGCAAAAGAAGGTGGTAAGTCTTTGAGGTTGAGTAGTTGGCATTCGACTCCAAGATGTTCTAGCACTGACAAATAATGCAAGGCAAGGGCTTCTGTATAACTGTCCGGACGATTGGTGCCGGAGATAATTGTGATCATAATGAGGTATCTATCCGAGAGTTGGCAAAGTTAGTTAGACCATTTCTTCCTTGAACAAGCTTGTCATCTTTCTTATGACGCTGCAAATCAAATCAGTAATTGTTTTATCAACAGTGAACTCACAGTGTTCGTGTGTAAAACTTTGAAGGGGTAAAAAATGTTCATCGCGACCTTATGAGGTATTTTCGCACAAAATCGTGGAACAAAGTATAGATAAGTGTTTCACGCGTTTTCACGGTTTTAACAGAATATACACCTCATGAAAATTACGTTTTACGGTCATAGCTGTTTTGCAGTCACACTGAAGGGTGGTGATCAATTGGTCTTTGATCCATTTATCACTCCTAACGAGGCGGCAAAAGCAATCGACGTAAATAGTGTAAAGGGTAATTATGTATTTCTTTCACACGGACATTTCGACCATGTGGCGGATGCCGAAACCGTTGCCCGTAATAACGATGCCACAGTAGTATCTGCTTATGAGATTGCTTCTTATTACGGTGGAAAGGGATTGAAATACCATCCGATGAATATTGGCGGTAAATGGGACTTTGGCAAATTTAGAGCAAAGGCGGTAAATGCTGTTCACAGCTCTGTGCTTCCAGATGGCACCTATGCCGGCAATCCGATGGGATTTGTTTTTGAAGAAAACAACGATCGTTTTTATTACAGCGGCGATACCGCTCTTCATGTGGACATGCAATTAATTGGGCAGCTTAATCCCTGTTCGCTTGCTTTTTTATGCATTGGTGACAATTTTACCATGGGCATCGAAGAGGCCATTGTTGCTGCACAATATGTGAAAGCGACTACAGTTGTAGGAATGCACTTTGACACCTTTCCCTACATTAAAATCAACCACGAAAAAGCGGTTGAAGCATTTGCAAAAGCAGGCATCCGCCTCATTTTGCCAGAAATTGGACAAACTTTCGAAGTATAACATACAATGGGTAAAATCATTACAGTAGCCAACCAAAAAGGGGGCGTAGGTAAAACAACCACTGCCATCAATCTTGCAGCATGTTTTGGCGTGCTCGAGTACAAAACTCTTTTGGTAGATGCCGATCCTCAAGCTAACGCGACCAGCGGCGTGGGTATCGATCCAAAAACAGTGAAAACAAGCATTTACGAATGCTTGGTGAACGACATCAACCCAAAGGATATCATCATCACCACTGAAAACCCAAATCTAGATCTTATTCCTGCCCACATTGACCTCGTAGGTGCGGAAATTGAGTTGATCAATATGCCTAATCGCGAATACGAAATGCGCAAAGCATTGGAAAAAATTCGTGATGAGTACGATTTTATCATCATTGATTGTTCCCCTTCTTTAGGTTTGGTAACGGTGAATGCCCTCACCTCTTCTGACAGTGTAATTGTGCCAGTACAATGTGAATACTTCGCGTTGGAAGGTTTGGGTAAGTTGTTGAACACCATTAAAATTGTTCAGCAAAAATTAAATCCTGAATTGACCATTGAAGGTATTTTATTAACCATGTATGATACACGTCTTCGCTTGAGCAATCAAGTGGTAGAAGAAGTGCGCATGCACTTTCAAGAAATGGTTTTTGATACCCTTATTCACCGCAATACAACTTTGGGCGAAGCTCCAAGTTTTGGTCAAACCATCATTATGCACGATGCGGATTGCAAAGGTTCTGTGAACTATCTCAACTTGGCTCGTGAAATTCTTCAAAAGAATGATATGACCAAAATGAAAGGTGAAGAAAAATACATCAACGTAGACAATGGCTAAGAAACAAGCATTAGGTAGAGGACTCAGCGCTCTGTTAGAAAGCGCTGGCGCAGTGGCGAAAGAACAAGCAGCAGCAGCTGCCCAGGCAAGTACTGCTTTGGCCGAAGCCAAAGGAGATGAGATTGGTAATGTAGCAGGCCCTATTAGCTTGCTCAGCATTTCTCAAATTGAAGCAAACCCTTTTCAGCCTCGTCAGGAATTTAATCCTGATGCATTGATTGAATTGGCTCAAAGCATAAAAGAGTTGGGATTGATCCAACCGATCACCGTTCGTAAGATCTCAGCTCAAAAGTATCAGATCATTAGCGGTGAACGTCGTTTCCGTGCGGCTCAAATGGCTGGTTTGGATGAAATTCCTACCTACACCCGAACCGCTAACGATCAGTCAATGCTCGAAATGGCATTGGTTGAAAACATTCAGCGTGAAAACCTCAATGCACTCGAAGTAGCCATCAGCTATAAACGTTTGATGGAAGAATGCAGCTTAACCACTGAAAAATTAGCGGAGCGCGTAGGTAAAGATCGCACTACAGTGACCAACTACGTTCGCTTACTCAAATTACCACCCGAAATTCAGATTGGTATCATTGAAAAGAAAATTTCAATGGGACATGCTCGTGCTTTGATCAACGCGGAACCTGAAGCTAAACAATTGAAGATCTACCGCCTTATTTTGGAAAAAGATCTTTCTGTTCGCAAGGTAGAAGAGTTGGTTAAAGAGGATGACACTCCAAAACTCTTCAAATCTCAAAAAGAGATTTTACCAATGGAGTTCCAAAAAATGCAAGCTGATTTGCGTTTAAAGTTTGGAAAAAAAGCAAAATTATCTCGCAATGAACACGGAATGGGTAAAGTAGAATTACCTTTCGCCACCGACGATGATTTGCAACGAATCGTTGACATGCTTGAACTGTAAAAAGTGATTTACTCCGACATTAGTCAACATATGAATACTTCGAAAAGAAGAATGCCCAAAGGTGTTCTTCTTTTTGCTTTTCTGTGCTTTTCATTAGCCGGAATTGCTCAAACAGATTCAACATCAGTTGTTACCAATGAAAAGAGTGAATTTCGTCAAAAACTGAGTGTGAAGTGGAACATGGACCATAGCCCACTAAAGGCTACACTCCTTTCTGCTGCATTGCCCAGTGCAGGGCAGTTTTACAATAAAAAATATTGGAAAATGCCCATCGTTTATGCGGGCTTAGGCACCTGCATCTATTTTATTCAAGATAATAGCAAGAAGTATCAGTATTATAAAGATGCCTACATCCTTGAAAATGATGGTGATCCGAACACCAATGCAAGCGCTGAATTTGATAGAACTGATTTGAATAGAGCGCAAGATTATTATCGAACCATGCTCGATATTAGTTACATGTCTTTGATTGGCGTTTACGTTTTACAAATAGTGGATGCCAATGTAGATGCTCATTTATTTCACTTTGATGTTTCGCCAGATCTTAGCTTAAACATCCGTCCAAATGTGATAATGACCAATCAACCCATTCATGGTTTGACCATAGGTCTTCATTTTTAATTTTCATAGATATTCAGATGAAAATAGCCTTGCTGGGATATGGAAAAATGGGAAAGGAAATCGAATCGATTCTCCTGCAGCGTGGGCATGAAGTAAGCCTTCGCGCCAGCTCTGAACACCCTTTTACCGCTTCTGATCTCCAAGGGACTGATGTTGCTATCGAATTCAGCAAACCTGAATTGGCTGTAGAAAACATGTTTAAATGCTTCGAAGCAAAATGCCCGGTTGTGGTAGGAACTACAGGATGGTATGGTCGCTTAGAAGAAGTAAAAACGGTGTGTTCCGAAAAAAAGAGCTCTCTCCTCTACTCGACTAATTTCTCCATTGGTGTAAATGTGGTTTTTCACATCAATCGACAGTTGGCTCGCATCATGAATCAACTGGATCAATACGAGCCCTCGATTAAAGAAATTCATCACCTGGCCAAGTTAGATGCGCCAAGCGGCACAGGTATTACTATAGCCGAAGGTATTTTGGATGAGATCAAACGGAAAGATCATTGGGTAAATCGCGCCTCCGAAAAAGCAGATGAGTTGGCTTTAGAGTCAGAGCGTTTGGGCGAAGTGCCCGGAACCCATGAAATAGTGTATGACAGCGAAGTTGATACGATAACGCTCATACACCAAGCTAAAAACAGAAAAGGATTTGCCTTAGGGTCTGTGCTAGCCGCAGAATGGTTAGTGAATAATCCAGGCATCCATACTATGAACGACTTTTTGAAATTTTAAACAGATATGACCCGCTTACCAGAAGTTTTTCTTCTTTTATTGATTGTTGTTTATTGCCTCTCGCTCCCTTCCATTTTGAAGCGCGCTAATAAACCCTCTGTCCTGGCCTATATCCCCATTTTACAATTCATCCCTTTTTTGAAAAGCATTAATCGTCCATGGTATTGGTTGATTCTTTTGTTGATCCCTGGAGTGAATTTAATTATGATGGTCATCCTCAATGTGGAGTTGGGTATTGCTTTCAATAAGCGATCTACCAAGGACCAATGGATTTTTGGATTGCTTCCTTGGTATGCCTTATACAACCTAGCGTTTAAAGAAAAAGAGCTAGCCTATGTGGGGCCTCGTGATTGGACAGGCAAGAAAAAAAGCTTTGGACGCGAATGGGGAGAAGCGATTCTTTTTGCGGTGGTAGCAGCAAGTGTTATCCGTGGTTTTTTTCTCGAAGCATTTACTATTCCTACTCCTTCCATGGAGAAAAGTATGTTGGTGGGCGACTATCTTTTTGTGAGCAAAATGGCCTACGGACCGAAAATTCCACAAACTCCAGTTTCCATTCCTTTTGTGCATAATGCCATTCCTGGTAGCATGGCCAACAGTTATGTAGAATGGTTTAGCTTGCCTTACATGCGCCTTCCTGGTTATTCGAAAGTAGAGCGCTTTGATCCGGTGGTGTTTAATTTCCCTAACGGTGATACTATTTTGGTTGACCCCTATTATGCAGGTCATGATTATCACTCGTTACTTCGTTCGGAAGCTATTTTTATGGCTAATAATGACTATGCTGAGTTTTCTGCCAATCCCGAAAAATATATGGATATGGCTCGCCGTAATTTCTCGGAGAAAAAACAGTGTTATGCCTGCAACATCAATACAAACCCTGGTCGCCCGTTGAATATTGGAGGCGTTCGTCACCGTCCAATGGACAAAAAAGAAAACTACATCAAAAGATGTATTGGCATGCCTGGTGATGATTTGAAAATTCTAGATCGTCAGGTATACATCAATAATCAACCGATTGAAAATCCTGAAAAAATGATGTGGAACTACTACATTAGTTTCAAATCAGATGCGGCTCTTCGTCGTGTGGTGAATGAGTATAGCGTGCTCCGCACGGATTTACGCGTGATGGGCAAAGACAGTCTTCAGAATAATGTTTATCTCATTCCATTTACAGGTGAAGAGGCGAGCAAATTAAAATCTAGCGCCGATGTCAACTTTATTGAAGTTTCCAATGATGGCTTTGTGGTGAACAATCACCTGTCTTTTTACCCCAATAGCAACCTAGCTCCATTCTGCACTTGGTCGGTGGACAATTATGGTCCTATTCATATTCCGAAAAAAGGTGAGCAAATAGAATTGACGCCATCTAACATTGCGCTTTATCGCCGCGTTATTGAGGTTTATGAAGAAAACAAATGGGAACAAAATGGTGATCAAGTCATCTTAAATGGTGCGCCAACCAAGAATTACACCTTTAAAAGTGATTATTATTGGATGATGGGAGATAACCGTCATAACAGCGCTGACAGCCGCTTCTGGGGATTTGTGCCGGAGAATCACGTGGTAGGTAAAGCGGTATTTACTTGGTTTTCTAAACAGAATCCTGAGTATCACGGAAGTGCCCGTATTCGTTGGAATCGCATGTTTCGCATGGTGGACTAATGACTACGGTTTTACCACTTACTTGTTTTCCACCGGTAAAATGGATGGCTTATGCCGTGCAAAAAGATGCGGTTATCGATATCTATGAGCATTATGTGAAGCAATCTTATCGTTCACGGTTTGAATTATTGGGGGCCAACGGAATCCTAACCCTTAGCCTTTTTGTTGAAAGTACCAAAGGACAAAAAGTTCCGGTCAAGGACATGCGATTGATGGAAGGCAGTTGGGGCAAAAATCACATGACCTCCATACGTTCGGCTTATGGTAAATCTGCTTTCTTCGAGCATCTTGAAGATGATTTAGTTCGACTTTTTGCTGAAGACCGTCCCTCTTATTTGTTGGACTTCAATCTACAAACATTGGATATGCTTCGCCCTTATTTCAAAGGATGGAACTATTCCTTGTCCACCATGTACCTGGAGAAAGAGGAACAAGCAGAGGAATGTAGAAATCTATTTTTCCCTAAAAATAGAGCACTCCACTACCCTTCCTATCTGCAAGTATTTGGTGATCGTTTCGATTTTCAGTCCGATTTAAGCGTGCTAGATTTGGTGATGAACCTCGGTCCTCAATCCCTCGGTTATGTTAAAAACATCGATTTGACCATTTAGCAGTAGATTATTGTTAAAAAATGGCACAAAAGACTATCCAACGAAGCCGCTTTGTTGTCATTTTTGCAAGTGATGAAAGCAAGAAGAAGTGATCTATTTCGATTAGTATTGTCTTTGGGCATTGTATTGGCCCTGTCTTATATTCTTTCCTTTTTCTTTTTCAAGCTCGACTTGACCGAAGAGAAAAGACATACCCTTACTGACGGTACCAAAAACATGTTAGAAAAAGTGGAGGACAAAGTCATTGTCCGCTGCTACTTGCATGGAGAATTTCCTGCCGGATTCAAACGGTTGGAACAAAACATCAAAGAACGTTTAGATGAGTTTCGTGATTACAGCGATGGTATGATCGAATATGAATTTATTGATCCATATGAAAGTGGCGATAAAAAGACGATTGGCGAAATTGAAAAAGCCTTGTATGAGAAAGGACTTCGATTTACCCGATTGAACTACGAAGAAAATGGAGCTACTAACTCGAAGCTTATCTGGCCAGGAGCGATCATTGAATACCGGGCTAAAGAATTTCCTGTTCAATTTTTCAAAAGTGATATGCCTGAGCCTAGTGATGAAATGATCAATAGCTCTGTCAATAATTTGGAATTTGAGTTGACCAGCAACCTGCGCAAAATAATGCGCATGCAAAAACCTGCGGTGGGTGTATTAGAGGGACAGCGCGAATTGACTGAAATTCAAATGGCTGACTTTTTAACGGGTTTGGAAGAAAACTACGACATAGAAATGGTCAAGCTCGATGAGCGCGTGAATGCATTAACAGACAAGCTACCTGGCATCAATAAACGTAAATTAAAATACGAAGCCCTTATAGTAGCAAAGCCTGATAGTCTTTTCAGTGATCGCGATCGCGTGTTGATTGATCAATACATCATGAATGGAGGTAAAATACTATGGATGGTTGATCCCATACTCACGGATTTGGACAGCTTGCGTGCGCGCCAAGAGACCATGGCTGTTACAAATGAAATGGGTTTGTATGAAATGTTGTTTGAATATGGAGCTCGATTAAATAGAAACATTGTGATCGACTTTCAGGGAGCTCCGATAGCTTTTGATGCTGGCCCAATGGGCAATCAACGAAACATGCAAATGTTCACTTGGTATTACGCACCGCTTTTATTCCCAGGAGAAAATGCTCACCCTATAGCTGCTAACCTTGACCCTATCAAAGTAGAGTTTGCGAGTAGCATTGATACCGTGAATGCCAATCCAGAGGTGAAGAAAACGCCTTTATTAAAAAGCTCTCAATTAAGTAAAGAATTAAAAGCCCCCGTTAGAATTGCCACTGCAATTGTAGAATTGGGGATTGATTACTTTAAAACAGGAGCCAAACCCAACCAAACGATGGCTTTATTGATGGAAGGACAATTTCCATCTGCGTTTAAAGATCAATTGCCACAGGCTTTAAAGTCCGATACGTCATTTGCATTTCAACCTAAGAGTATTCCAACCAAAATGATTGTTATTGGAGATGGCGATATTGTTCGAAATGCCGTTAAGCCAACCGAAAATGGGCCAATGCCGATTGCTTTGGGTTATGACCGCTATGCTCAACGCATTATTTATGACAACAAAGAGTTTTTATTGAACTGTATGAATTATTTGATGGACGACGAAGCCTTGATCAGTGTTCGTTCGCGGACAATAAAACTGCGTAAACTCGATCAAGGCGTTATTGCCGCCAACAAAACTCGCATTCAAATAGAGAACAGCGTATTGCCATTGGGAGTTGTTCTCCTGTTAGGAATTGGACAGTTTATTTATCGCAAGCGCAAATACACCAAGGTGGCCTAAGTATGAAAAAGAACCTATTGCTTTTGGGCATTTTGCTCGCACTCGGGATTATCATTTATTTTATTCTCAACAGAAGTCACACTTCTACACTCGCGAATGAGCCGCTAACCGAATTTGCGATTGAGGACACCGCCACTGTCACAAAGCTATTTATTGCTGACCACGTTGGTAATACGATCAAATTAGAACGTCAGCCGAACAGCAAGTTATGGAAGCTGAACGATAAATATTTAGCGCGTGAAGATGCCGTTAATCTCATCTTAGATATGATCAGACGCATATCTGTGCGAGGCAGTGTGCCAGAGTCAGGACGCGATAATATGATGAAGATGATGGCTTCTTCCGGGAAAAAACTGGAGATTTACACCGGAGAAGATACCCCCGCAAAAATTTATTACATCGGCACGAATACTCCTGACCACATGGGGACCATTATGCTATTGGAAATTCCCGAATTGGGTCGTAGCAAAGATCCCTACATCTGCCATATTGAAGGATTTACGGGTTTTTTAAATCCACGAATATTTACCAGTGAAATGGAATGGCGTTACACCGGTATTTTTGAATATCCTGAACTTCAATTCAAATCGGTAAAGGTGGAACATTTGGCCATGCCCGATCAGAGTTTCGAAATGAGTTATGGCGGGAATAACATCATCGGAATTAAAGGTTGTCGTCCAAATGGTCAGTGCGATTTGGCTTTCACACAAATTGATTCAATCGGCATAAAAGACTATTTGTTGCTGTATAAAAAAGTGCACGTAGAATCTTACAACACATATCTAAAGCCCGCAGCAGCCGACTCGATTAAACGTCAAGTGCCTGTTCACCGCATTACGGTGGTGGATAATAACAACCAATCGCATTCTGTAAGCATTTATCCAAAACGAGCGAAAGCCCCTGTCCCTGATGCAAATGGCGTTTTAACCGAATGGGATCCCGAGTATTTTTGGATAGTCACCGAAAAGGGAGAAATGGCAATGGGGCAGAAATACACATTCGACCCTTTATTAATGCCTCTTTCCAAGTTTGCCCGCTAGTGTAAATTGATTATTTTCGGAGGGCGGAACAACTAAATTCCAAGCAGTTTCGTCTTAACTATAACCGACATTAATCTTTTTTCAGTGAGAGCTATACTCGTGTTCTGCCTTTGCTTTTGTGCTGTTGCCTCCCAGGCACAGTTCAGTGATTGCAACACAGCTTTGTCGGTTTGCAACGATTTTTATCAAGAAAACAACTCCCCTGCTGGTACGGGCAATTTATTCGAAACAGTCCCTGGCAGTTGCAATGGATCAGAATTTAATAGTGCTTGGTACGTTTTTACCGTTCAGGAAAATGGCACGTTAAACTTCATCTTACAACCCAATAACAATGGTGATGACTACGATTGGTCGTTGTTTAATATTACGGATAACGGTTGTGCGGGTATAACCTCTGGCGATTCGCCTGAAGTAAGTTGTAATTCTTGGGGTTCCTTTGGCACAACTCAAGGGCCTACCGGAATTTCCTCTGCTAATGGTGGCTCGGGGAATAGTAACGGTCCTGGTGATTTAAATGGTCCTCCTTTCAACTCCGATTTGAACGTACAAGCAGGTCAAGTATTTGCGCTAGTCATCATGAACTTTAGTGCTACGCTCAACGGTTACTCGCTCGATTTTGGCAATAGCACAGCTAGTATTTTTGATGATGTATCACCAAGCATTACTGCAGTTGTTCCTGATTGTGGGCAAACAGAAGTGGTGTTTACCTTGAGTGAAAACGTTCTCTCGCAAGATTTGATTCCTTCGAATTTGACGTTTACGAACAATGGTATCACCATTCCCGTGGATGCCATCAATTTTACCCCTGGCGATTATGTGCATACATTCTCGGTGAGTACTACCAATTTTGACCAGTTATTAGGTCCAATCACTTTGACCTTTAATAATCCACCTACCGACTTATGCGGTAATCCGCTACCCATCGAATACAGCTTTGAATTGGATGGGCCTTTTGCATGGGATTATACCGTTACTCCTTCTTGTGCTGGCGAAAATGGAGCTATTGAAGTGACGGCTTCTGGAGTTGATGGCGATTGTTTCAACATGATCATGAACAATGTCAATCAGGTAGGAAATGGGTGCGATTCATTCCTTGCGGAAGGATTGAATGCTGGAACGTACACTGTTAATCTCACCTCTCAACAAACGGGTTGTGTTACGACTATAAGTATTCAAGTTGAAGACCTCGTGGTGAGTGTGGATGCTGGGGATGATATCATTCTCTGTGATCTTCAGACTGAGCTTGCTGCCGAATATGTGGGAGATAATTTTGAATGGTTGCCTACAGCAGGAGTTTCATTTAGCAATTCTTCGAGTACTACCTCTAACGTATCTGCGCTAACAGCTGGGCAGGTAACAATTACAGCCCAAGCTTCGGTAGGCGATTGCATCGTTACAGATTTTGTTAATGTTACATTCAATTTTCCTCCCGATTTGAATTTTACCGTTTCGGAAGAGAGCTGCTTTGGCAATTGTGATGGCGCAGTCACCTTTGTAAATCCCCTAGGAAATGAAATGAGTATTGTTTTAAACGGCAGTACACTCTCAGGAAGTGAAATTTCTTTCGATCAGTTGTGTCAAACTTCTTACTCGGCGGTGGTTTCTTTTAGTGCACAATGCGTGGCGAATTATGATATAGTAATACCCGGTTATCCTGAAGTCTTGGCTCTGTTTACAGCTGATCCATCCATCACCACGATCAACCATTTGGATATTACGCTAACGAGTCTTTCACAAAATGCAGATACCGTATTGTGGGAAGTTTTGGGGCAGCCTAGTCTAACGAGTGATCAGCCTGTTTATGAAATGACTTTACCCGCTATAGTAGCCAATTACCCCGTTCAGCTTACTGTTATTGGGCCAAATGGCTGCATGGACCAAGCCGTGAGCTATATCATTGTGAGAGATGAATTTCAGGTGTTTGTTCCCAACTCATTTACGCCTAATGATGACGGCATTAATGATGTTTTTTTCCCGAAGTTCACCTATGAGCCTTCGACCTATGAATTGCTGATTTTTAATCGCTGGGGAGAAACGGTTTTCCAATCCACTGATCCAAAAGAAGTTTGGATGGGTGAAAAGAATGGCGGCACCCATTACGGCGAAGAAAGTGTTTACTTGTGGCGCCTGAAGGTAAAAGGAATGGACATTGAAACCGAAGAATTTCAAGGTCATGTAACCTTGCTTCGTTAGTTGGACAATTGGTCGTTAAATCGATAGCCCACTCCCCAAGTCGTCAACACATAAACAGGGCTGTTAGCGTCATCTTCAATCTTTGCTCTCAATCTATTGATATGGCTATTGACCGTGTGTTCAAATCCTTCGAACTCCGATCCCCAAACCATCTGTAAAAGCTGTTTCCGATCAAATGAAACACCTGGTTGGCTTGCCAGCTTGCAGAGCAACTCAAATTCTTTAGGAGTAAGGTCAATTCGTTTATTGCGCAAGGTGACTTCGAGTTTATTGCGGTCAATCACCAAATCTTTAAATTGCAATAGCGCTCTTTTGTCGGCTTTTCCCGACAAGGCTTCTCCCCTTCTTAGCAAGGCCTTTATTCGGGCGATAAACTCGCGCATACCGAAAGGTTTGGTGAGATAATCATCTGCCCCTAGTTCTAACCCATTTACCTTATCCGACTCATCTGTTTTGGCCGTGAGCATGAGAATGGGCGATTGAATATCTAGCGAGCGCAGTTCATGACAGATCTCAAAGCCATTTCTACCCGGTAGATTTACATCCAAAATGAGCAAGTCGAAAGGATGAACGGTTAAATACTCCAAGGCTTTTTGGCCATCGGCAAAATGAACCGTTTGTAATCCCAAATCGGAAATATGCAGTTGCAATAACTCGGCTATGGGAAGATCATCTTCCACTACAATCACTTTTTTACTCATTATCAGTGCTTTTCACCGTGATACTTTTGTGATAATTCAAATGGAGATTTGTGCTCCGCTAATTACGGACACGGAATTTTCTCACTCGCAGTGGATTTTCCGAACTAAAGTTTAGTTGTTAGTTATAAGATACCCTTGAATCGTCAAGGGTATTTTTTTTTGATCTTTTACATGATCGGTTGCAATATTCGGCAATTTCTTTCTTTTTTTCGCTAGGTCAAACAATACACATGAACAAAATTTCAACGCTGAAGAGCGTATTATTCCTTACCAGTTTCGGATTGGCTTCTGTAGCCTTTTCCCAGGACTTGAACCTTCACTGGCAACATGCAGATTATAAAGCGAATGGATTGGTTGGAGTGAGTTCCAACAAGGCTATTACGGAGTTGACAGCCGGTAAAACCCCATCGCCTATCGTTGTGGCGATCATCGATAGCGGCACAGAATCATTCCATCCGGATCTAAATGACAACATTTGGGTAAATACCGATGAAATTGCCGGTAATGGTATTGATGATGATAAAAACGGCTACATCGATGATGTGCACGGTTGGTCATTTCTCGGGGGAAAAAACGGGGATGTTGAATTTGATAACCTCGAGTTTACGCGCGTTTATGCCGATTTGAAAAAACGTTTTGAAGGAAAAAATGAAGCCGATGTAGCTTCATCCGACAAAGAGGCTTACAAGAAATATGTGAGCATGAAAGATCAATATGCTACTCGACTTAAAGAAGCGCAAGATGAGTACAACCAGTATATGGATGTCATGAACTTTTACGCAATGGCAAAAGAGACCATGCGTTCGACTTTGGGTAAAAGTGATTATACCATCGAAGAAGTTGCCGCTATTGAGTCTACCGACGAAATGGTGAATGCGTCGAAAGAATTTATTCTTTTGGCAATGAGTGAAAACTTTGATGAGCAATTGCCTGAATGGAAAGAGCACGTTGACAATCAGTTGAACTACTCTTACAACTTGGATTTCAATTCGCGCGAGATCATAGGGGATAACTACGCAGACCCTAGAGAGCGCAATTATGGCAACAATCACGTTGATGGTCCAGCTGCTGATCACGGCACACACGTTGCGGGTATCGTAGGCGCTGAGCGCAATGGAGAAGGCTTGGACGGAATTTGTCAGTCAGCTCAATTAATGATTGTGCGTGTAGTTCCCAATGGCGATGAGCGAGACAAAGACGTGGCCAATGGTATTCGTTATGCCGTGGACAATGGCGCAAAAGTGATAAATATGAGCTTTGGTAAAAGTCATAGTCCATACAAAAGCGTTGTAGATGAAGCCGTGCGTTATGCCGAATCGAAAGGAGTATTGCTGGTGCACGCTGCGGGTAATGATGGTCGTAACCTTGACAAATCAAACAACTTCCCGAATAAATATTATGAAGATGGTGGTGAATGTAAAACTTGGATTGAAGTAGGCGCAAGTGATAACACACCTGAAAATCTGCCTGCTAGCTTCAGTAATTACGGTAAAAAGAAAGTAGATGTATTTGCGCCTGGTGTAGATATTTACTCTACTGTGGTAAATGGCGAATACAAGAAGAACTCAGGTACAAGCATGGCCTCACCTGTAACAGCTGGTGTTGCCGCAGCTGTGTGGGCCTATTACCCAACCCTAACCGCTGCTCAAGTGCGTGAGATTATTGTGAAATCTGCTGTACCCTACAAAAAGCAGAAAGTGACTATTCCGGGTTCGGAAAAAACAACAAAGTTCAAATCCTTGTCAAAAACAGGGGCTGTAGTCAACCTTTATGAAGCGATGAAAATGGCTGAAAAAATGACCGTGAAGAAATAATCCAATTAATTGAACGATAAAAAGGGCCGTCTAAGTTAGACGGTCTTTTTTTTTGTTTAAAAATCAAGAATAAATGGTCATTCTCCCTTCGCGACAAAAGCCAGCAAGTGTAATTCCCAGTTCTTTTGCAAAATCAATGGCTAAGGAGGAAGGAGCGCTTACAGCACATAGATAAGGTATTCCGGCTGTAAAACACTTGGATATTATTTCAAAAGAAACACGGCCTGAAACCAATAAAAACTTCCCTTGATGAAGACTTTTATCTTCTAATACTATCCCCACGCATTTATCTACTGCATTATGCCTACCGATATCTTCCGCAAAAGAAAGCATTTGAAGAGACGCATTAAAAATGGCCGCAGCATGAATTCCACCAGAGGCTTTAAATGCACTTTGTTTCGATTCTAATTGCTGAAACAATTGAGAAACTACGCCTACATTAAAGGGCAGTTTTTCAGCGATGCTCTCGCCTTCTGGAAATTTTAATTGAGTGGTACCACAAATACCACAACTGCTTACGCTCAATAAACTTCTTTTAGACAATACACTTTTGTCTAACCAACTCTCGGGTAATTGAAATCGTATGGTAGTTACGTATCCCGTTTTTGAATCTGTATCGACTTGATGAGGCCAGTCGGCTATTTTTTCTTTACAAATTCCTTCATTGAATAACAAACCCCTAGCAAGCGATAATTCGTTGCCAGGGGTTTGCATGGTAATACTTATTATTTGTTCGTTGACAATAATGTTCAACGGAAACTCCAAGGCAATCTCATCTTCTACTCTATCTTCTTGAGTTGCCGATAATTTTACTCCTTGGTATTTCGAAGTTTGTTTCATTGAAACATTAACTCAAGCCAGTGATCACGCCATTTGCGTCGATATCCATACCTTCAGAAGCGGGTACCACGGGAAGTCCGGGCATACGCATCATTTCACCCAAAATAGGGATAATGAACCCTGCTCCTACAGCAAACTCGAATTCGCGAACGGTGACATTAAATCCACGTGGACGTCCCACTTTCGATTCATCATCCGAGAAGGATTTTTGCGTTTTAGCCATACAAACAGGAAGACCGCTCAAGCCCAACTTTTCGATCGTTTTCAAATCAGATTCGGCTTCTTTGGTGTATTGAACGGCGTCGGCACCATAAATTTCTGTTGCAATGCGGGCGATTTTTTCTTTCACTGGCATGCTCCAGTCGTACAAAGGCTTGAAGTTATTTTTGCCGCTTTCCACGACTTCTGCAACAGCAGTTGCCAACTCTTTCATGCCTTCACCGCCTTGGGCAAAACCTCGAGCGATAACGGCCTTTACACCTTTTTCAGCACAGCGAGCAATGACAAAATTCAATTCCTCATCGGAATCCGTAGGGAAATGATTGATCGCTACTACTGGGGTTAAACCGAACTTCATGCAGTTTTCCATGTGTTTCTCTAGGTTTTCTATGCCTTTTGAAACACGCTCCATGCTAGCCGTGTTGTACTCCTCTTTCTTCGCTCCGCCGTGGTGACGAAGGGCGCGAATAGTAGCTACTAATACCAATGCATCTGGCTTTAATCCACCGTACCCACATTTAATGTCCATGAATTTTTCTGCACCTAAATCAGCGCCAAAACCCGCCTCAGTTACTACGTAATCAGAGAGCGTTAGTCCCATTTTGGTAGCGATAATGGTATTGGTACCTTGGGCAATATTGGCAAATGGTCCACCATGAATAATGGCGGGATTACCTTCTAAAGTTTGAACCAAGTTTGGCTTGATGGCATCTTTTAAAAGCAAGGCCATTGCTCCTTGAGCCTTTAGATCGCGCGCATAAATTGGTTTTTTATCATAAGTAAAACCAACGAAAATATTTCCCAGTTTCTGTTTGAGATCTTCAATGTTTTTGCTCATGCATAAAATAGCCATTACTTCTGAAGCCGGAGTAATGTTGAAACCATCTTGACGCGGAATGCCATTAGCCGTTCCTCCCAGACCGATGGTTATGTTGCGCAATGAACGGTCGTTCATGTCCATAACGCGCTTCCAATAGATTTGTCGTGGATCGAGACCGAGATTATTGGTTTTGCTTTGAAGGTTATTATCTATCAAGGCTGAAAGCAGGTTGTTAGCCTTTTCGATAGCACCAAAATCACCAGTAAAGTGAAGATTGATATCTTCCATCGGCACTACTTGGGCGTAACCGCCACCTGCTGCACCGCCTTTAATGCCGAATACAGGGCCGAGTGAAGGCTCACGCAGCACAACCGTCGCCTTTTTGCCAATTTTATTCAATCCTTCGGTAAGACCGATAGAGGTTGTTGTTTTTCCTTCTCCGGCAGGAGTTGGAGTAATGGCCGAAACCAAAACGAGCTTATTGTTCTTGATTTTTTCTTCAGAAATCAAGTTCAAGGGCAATTTTGCTTTGTACTTACCATAGTGTTCGAGATCGTCGACAGCTATGTTCAACTTGGCAGCAATTTCATTGATGTGCTGCATCTTGCAGTTCTGGGCAATTTCCAGATCGCTAGGGAATCCCATAGTAATAATGGTTGGTTAGAGTGTTTGTTGGATGCAAGGTTAAGCAATACTGAGTGAAAATTGAAAGGTTGTTCCTTTACCTTCTTCACTATGTACCGTGTATTTTTCTTTTTGGAGCTCTAAAGCGCTCTTTACTATAGCCAAACCGAGGCCTGTGCCTTGCTTTTCTGTTCGTCCTCTTTTGAATCGGTCAAATACATAAGGCAAGTCGTCAGCTGAAATGCCAGGACCGTTGTCTGTAATTGAAATCCATATTTTGTTTTCACGTTGCTCGGCTGAAACAGTAACCGTATTCCCGGCACTGCAATACTTTAAAGCATTTCCGATCAGGTTTTGAAGCACGCGATCGGTCAAAGCCAAATCAGCCTTCACCATTGGAAGTTGTGTTGGGATCTTAGCTTCTAGCTGTATGTTTTTTTCTTGCGCTTCCATGCGGTAATGGGCTACAGTATCCATCGCTACTTCTGCAACTGAGAACGATTCTATTTGAAGTTGACGTTCTTTACTTTCTAATTTACTTAGCTCGAACAGCTCCTCTACCAGCTGTTTCAATTTAGCGGTACTTTGTAAGCTTGTATTGAGATATTTACTCATGGTATCTGAGTCGATGCTGTCTTTTTTCATCAACATCGTTTCGATGTATCCATGAATACTCGCAAGCGGTGTTCTGAGATCATGAGAAACATTGGCCACTAGCTCACGTCGCATCAACTCTACCTCTGCTTTTTCGAGGGCTAGCTTCTGTTGGCGTTTGAGAATATTTTTCACACTAAAAAACATGAGCGTGCCAATCAATGCCACGAAGAACAAAGAAATAAGGATGTTTTTATAGATCTGATCTTTTGACTTTTCCAAAAAGGAATCAAAGGTTTCTTCTACTTGAAGAACGCCTACCACATTTCCTTTTTTGTCCATCACCGTTGAAACTGCCCCTAGCCGTTCACCGTCAGCCGCTTCGAAACGGCCCATCATCCCCCCTTTTTGATAAAGCGAGTCCAATCCTGGTTTTATTTTATCCATTTCTTCTAGCCAAGAATTACGATCAGTGGCCACGGCCAGTAGGTATTTTGAAGAAACAGAATCCCGAATAACCGTGTACATTTCAGAAGGCACGCCAGTCATTTTTTTGGCCATGCTCAACTGCATTCGTATTTTTTGGTAATGTTCATCACTGAGTGCTTTATCGCTCAACTGACTGGAAGGATAACGATCCACCAAACTATCGTGTTCACCACCAGAAATATTGAACGCCACGGCTTTGGCAATACAATCGAGTTTGAACAGTTCTTTTTCTTCATAGATAGCCACTTGCGTATAGTAGCTATTGAAAGTGATGTAGGTGCCCATAAGAACAATGGCCACTAGCGTATAAACCAATACTTTGTTTAAGGATTGGGCTTTCATGTTGATGGTTTTAATAAATGCAATGAAGCAAGAATACAATTTTTCCTTGACCTATCCACGAGGACGTTGAAATGGACGAATGATTAATCGTAAATCACGAGAGTGACGAAAATAGTTTTGTGCCCAGTTAACGATCACTACAATTTTGTTTCGGAATCCGATGAGCTGATATACGTGTACAAAAAGCCAAGTGATCCAAGCCAACCAGCCTTTTAATTTGACCTTTCCCATCTCGGTTACTGCTTTGTTTCGTCCAATGGTGGCCATTGTTCCCAAATTTTTATAGTGAAATGGGATCATGTCTTTTCCTTGTTGTGCGCGGATTAGATTTTTAGCCAAATGCACCCCTTGTTGCATAGCAGGCTGAGCGAGCATTGGCAGTCCGCGTGGATCTTCTGCAGTGATATATGCAGCGCAGTCACCAATCGCATACACGTCTTCAAGTCCTTCCACTTGATTGAACTCATTTACCTTCACCCTACCGCCGGCCAGTTTTTCTGATGTAATTCCTTCCACTACCTGAGCTTTAACACCTGCCGCCCAAATGAGCATTCCTCCTGATAATTTGCGCCCATCAGAGGTAGTAATAGATGCACCATCGTAATCCATCACACGCGTATTGAGCCAAACATCTACATTCATTTTTTTCAATGACTCCAACGCGTGTTCGCTGCTCTCTTCAGACATTTCTTTGAGCAAACGTTCGTTGGCTTCTACTAAATGAATATCCATGGTTCGAATATCGAGATCAGGATAATCTTTAGGCAGAATATCTTTTTTTAACTCGGCCAAAGCACCTGCTAATTCAACACCTGTAGGACCACCACCAACGATTATGGTGCTCATAAGCATTTCACGTTCTTTTAAGTCAGAACTCAAGGTAGCGCGCTCCAGATTTTGCAACATCAAAGATCGAATATCCAATGCCTCCGCAATTGTTTTCATGCGCATGGCTTTTGATTCGATGCTTTGATTGCCAAAAAAATTAGAAGTAGCTCCAGTAGCCATTACCAGGTAATCGTAATTCATGGTTCCGATGCTCGTTTCAATTTTCTTGTTGGAGGTATCTACTTTAGTAACTTCAGCCATTCTGAAGTACACCTCAACATAATCCGAAAGTATTTTTCTAAAAGGATAAGCAATGCTTCCAGGTTCTAAACCTGCTGTGGCCACTTGATAAAGCAAGGGTTGGAAAGCATGATAGTTTTGTCGGTCAACCAGTACTACTTGGAATTCGCTATTGCGGAGCTGTTTAATCAAATTGAGACCACCAAATCCGCCACCGATGATGACTATTCTCTTGCGGCTTGTTTCAGGAATATTGACGCGCATAAAAAAGGAACTTTATGCCAACGAAGTTAGGTTGATTGCCTAAGTACTATTCTCATTTAACAAAAAAAAGACTTAGTGCAACACTACTAGTCTTTCTGCTTGTAGCAATTCATTTTGATGACTTATCCAACGAACAATATAGGTTCCTGATTGCAAATTGGAAATATCCGTATTGTATAGAACAGCGAGGTCATCACTCCATTTTACTTCAATATTAAGAGCCTCTTTACCTGTGATGGACTGAATGATAACTCTACCATCATTTCCATTAAAAGGCGATAGATCAACGCGCACATTTGTGGATGCAGGATTTGGAGATAAGAAGTGTTTATCTTCTCTCGTGACACTGACGATGTGCGTGTATGAAAACTGTCCATTTGAATCTATCTGACGCAGGCGATAATATGATTGACCAGGAAGAGGTTCTTTGTCAAAAAACGAATAATCCAATCGCTCTAAACTATTGATAGCTCCTGGAACTTCTCCTATCGACTCAAAACGTTCACCATCAGCCGAACGTTCGATAATGAAAAGTTCATTGTTGTTTTCCGTAAAGGTTTGCCAATAGAGTGCGTTATCCTTTGCACGAACAATGGCCGTGAAATCGCCCAATTCAATAGGTAATTGAATATTACAATTGAGAATAACACCATTTAAAGACCAATCCACCACAAAAGGTGTACTTGATTGAACGAAATTGTCGATGACCATGATGTAAAAGCGGTTCAGGTCAGTTGCTGTTACGTCAATATCTTCTACAAATAAATTCCCTCCTGCCCCTTCAGTTAAATCGCCTGAACCATTTAATAGCCCCGTATTCCCTGCAGTTGCGGCGAAGGAGCAACGAAGAGGATCGCCAATGGGCGGACATAGAGGTGAGTTATAAGGCCCCCAAATAGCAAAATCATAATCTACAGGAGGAGTTGGATTGATGGTGAGGGCAATTGTTCCGGTAGTGGTTGGTGAAAATGTATACCAACTGCTTTGGTGCTCAATACTCAAACAGCCGTTATTAGCATCTAGGAGGTCTATATTCATTCCTGTTCCTGATGCATTGCCACCAAATTGGGTATCGTTACAAATGGAAATAGCACCATTGCAATCCTGCGGAGTTGGAGGTGGCGGGGGACCACAAGAAGCCGAAAGTGTAAAATCACCCGAAGATCCATCGGAAGACGTTATTGCAATATAGTATGCACCACCACTCGCAGCTGTAAAGCCTATTTCAGATTGAGGAGCACAGACCAATGCGTCATCATTAAAATTCAAGCATTGAAGAGCTCCACATGAGCCCACAAATACGTTTATCTCCGTATCAAAGAAACTTCCGCAAGTGCTTAGTGTCACATAGTCGCCTGTCCCGATGATAGAGTACCAAACACTTGGTGCGCCATTTAAAGAATAACAACC
>JBDKGH010000139.1:0-93395 GCA_039798265.1 Bacteroidota bacterium
GTAAAACCAAAACGATAGAACTGAAGTTCACCCGGTTTTTCTCCGGTAATAACAGGCGCAAATTGTCCTGCGCCTACATTAGCGTTGGGTTCAAAAGTCACATTTGGCGCGGTAACACCAAAGCGCTTCTCGATTTCTTTAATCTTGGTAACGGTAACGTATCTTCCACACATGGCACAAAAATGCTAGGCTTAAATGTAACCTATTTACAACGGAGTGAAAAGCTAAAAAAATTATTGCCGTTCCTTGTATTTGCGATTGGGATAGCCATACAGCATAGGGTCTGAAGAAGGAGGAATGACCCAACGCTGGGTGTTAGGTTCGTATTCAAATGAGTCAGCTATTTCTTCGGGAACAGCTTCTAAAATGGAGTCTGTTCTCCACTCAAAACATTCGGTTGTGCGCTCTATCAAATGATGATTGTTCGCATAGAAAAAATCATTGGTATAGCTATGCGACATTTCGCGAAGCACATAAACTCCTTCTAATTTTTCAAAGGCAACATAGAAGTGCGCATCAACAAATTCTTGGGTGATCTTTCTTTCGGGTAGCACATAATTATTGCTACGAGGATAATTGAATGTGGGATTGCGTTTACAGAATCGTTCGAAGGATAGAAGGCCAAAGTCTGATTTAGAAATACGAATAATACCCGATTCAACTCCTTCACGGTTTAGTTGTGCTACGGAGTAATTACTGATCCCGTGGCTATCGGTCATGTATTTATCCGAACTGTATAAGATGGTATAAACGCTGTCTTCAGAGGTTTCTATCAATTGATAAGTATAGTCGCTGCTGACTTTGTAATTGAGTGCGTTACCAGTCGGGCTGAGCGTTGGGTTCAAGAGAAAAAAATCCAAGACATCATCACCGATGGGGATTTTGCCATCATGCGGAAACGCTTTTACGGGACGCTCAAAGGCAAAAGCATACACATTGGGGATATTATTAGCGTTGACAAGCAGGTAAGTATTGCTTTCAATTAAGTTACAAAGCGAATATTTGCCATAATGGTAGTTGCGGTAAAAACCTTTGAGCAAGTAACTGCGTGGGTTAAAATGGAGGGGTCTATTTTCTGTGCTCAGTCGCAGAATATCAGCGAGTGTAAGGGGCTGAAGCGTAATCTCATTCAGTAATCCTTCGCAGGTGAGTTGGATGATCTCTAAGGAATTGGGTTTCCAGTTTACAGCACGACTCTGAGAGCAACCGGTATAAAAAAAACGAAGAGAAAGAATAGGTGCGTAGTTAGGCAGTTCGAGTTCGAAGTATCCCGCAGAATCACTAGTGGCGGGGAAAGCTTCTCCAGCACTTACCATTACACCCTCTAATGGTGAAGGGCCATTTTTGATCTGCCCTTTGAAGGTTACTTGTCCTGAGTTAATCAGGTGCAATAGGCAGAAGAGTAGAAGGGTGAATTTAGCTTTCATGTTTAAGTGAATCGAATCTAGTCATTTTCAAAATGCAATAGAAGGAAAAAGCACCAAAAATTTTCTTAAATAAACGTTTAAACAGGGCATTTGTGATGTTGTGTTATACCACTATCCACTACTTTCGCACTCTATCTAAGAGTCATGTCAGAAACTAAAAAAATACCCACCTCTGTGTATGCAGAGATGACCCCCAATCCTGCAGCGATGAAATTTGTGGCTGATCGCCCATTGATCACCGGTGGTTTGCAGGTAGAATACCGCTCAAAAACAGAAGCCCGCGGCTCTAGCGCGCTGGCCGAGGAGTTGTTCAATTTCCCTTTTGTGACCAACGTATTTATCAGCGGCCCGTTCGTTACGGTTACCAAAGACGAATCGCTCGGTTGGGAAATGATCGTGATGCAATTGCGTGAATACATCCGCGAATGGTTGATGGACAATGCTGTGGCGGTATCTGTTGTGCCTGCTGGATTGATGAATCGCGCGTCGGAATCGGCATCAGCTGTTTCTGAAGACGGAAGCGCTGCACCAAGCAACGTGGACTACAGCAATTTTGAAGCAACTGAACACGATGAAGAGATTCGCTTTTTACTTAACGAATTTGTGCGCCCTGCAGTGGAGATGGATGGCGGTGCTATCGATTTTATGGCCTACAAAGACAAGCGCGTGTACGTGCAATTGAAAGGCTCATGCAGCGGATGCCCATCGAGCACGGCTACGCTGAAAGGCGGTATCGAAAATTTATTGAAGGCAAAAATGCCAGATATCGTAGAAGAGGTAGTAGCTGAGTCGGTATAACGGACTTAGTGATCGAAGCCGAAGCACACATAACCCTGTGCATGCCACACTTCACGTATTTCGCTCCACTCCATATCGTACGGTTCGTACAACTCATTATCTGAGATCAAACGAAGCGATGTGGATTGGGGCGTTTTTTCTGCCCGTTTGAATACGATACCATCATTGGCGGTTACGATAACGTATCGCTCGCCTGTGCGCACACTTGACCATTCTTCTACAAAGCTGGTAATGATGTAAGCGCCATCTGGCACGGGCAACATGCTATCGCCTTGTATTTGAAAAATGCGATGCGTGCGGTCGCGCTTTAATTCAGAAAAAGGTAAATCGAACACAGGCAATTGCTCGATAAATGATGGATCGCCAAATCCGCTGGCATAACCTGCCGAAGCGCGCAAGGGCACAAGAGGTATGCGTTCCATTCCATCCGAATCGACTAATACGGGTAGTACACGAATGGTGCTACCAACAGCAGAAGCGTTTGCCTCATCGGCCAAAAATTGATCGATGGTTAAGTCGAAATAGCTAGCGATGCGCTGAAGCACTTCTAGCTTGGGTTCTGCTCGCCCTTCTTCATACGCACCAATGACAGGGCGATTGAGTTCGAGGGCTTCTGCAAGCTGTGTTTGGGTAATTCCCTTTAACTTGCGGTGGAATCGTAATTGTTCTGCGAATGTGGCCATTAGGCCGCAAGTTAAAAAAGAATGCTAATTCTTTTCGCTTTTTTCGATTCTATTTCTTTTTTTTGCTTCACCAATGGCACAAAAGCACCTTATTCTCATCCATGGTTTTTTAGAAAACTCTTCCATGTGGCAACCCCTTTTGGACCGTGTTTCCAAACGCGAATGGAATATTCAATTTGTACAAATCCCTGGTCATGGCAGCCATCCTAATTTACCCAAGGAGTGGACGCCCGAAGCCTACATGCACGATCTGAGGAGCCAAATCACCATAGGTGAAGGTGAAAAAGCATTCGTAATTGGACATTCGATGGGAGGTTATCTCGCTGCGCATCTTGTGCAATGGATGCCTGAAAAAATAAGTGGACTTCTTTTATTCCATAGCAAAGCAGGCGCTGACGAACCGGAGAAGGTAGCAGCACGCAAGAAGTCGATCGAAGCGGCAAAGGAGTCAAAAGACCTGTATGTGCGCACCATGATTACTTCTTTGTTTAATCCCGAGCACAGAGAGGCCAGTCATCAAGCTATCGAAGATCAAATTGCCTATGCAAAAGAGTTGTCAGTAGACACCATAGCGGCATCGCATACGGTGATGTTTTCGCGAACGAGTGCGGTGGAGGGTTTGAAAAACCGTTCGTTTTCTCTCTTTTATTTTTTAGGAAAAAAAGATCCTTCATTGCCTGCAGACTTGATGGAAAAGGAGCTCGCGGAACTTCCTGGTGCAGTGGTCTATTGGACCGATGTGGCCGCACACATGTCGCACTTCGAATCGCCGAAAGAAGCAGGCGATTTTCTTCAACGCATATTGCGCACGATAGATGCATAAATGATAATTGGTAAATCTTTGGGTGGATTGGTTTGGCAAAAGTGGCACCTGCCCTTACTTTTGAAAAACCAGAACCAACCTAAGAATGAAACAACTGATTGCGTTGTGCTTTGCTTTGTTCAGCATAGCCGCTTTTTCTCAAGAGACTTTTCCATACAATGGCATTCGCCCGAAGGAAGTTACGCTTGATGCTTATGTGCAAGCTACTGTTTGGATAGACTTTCAAACGAAAATAGAGAATGCAACCCTTTTGGTAGAAAAAGGCCGAGTGGTGAGTTGTATTGCCAACGGTCCTGTTCCGGCCCATGCAGTAGTGCATCAAATGCAAGGACGGGTGATCTATCCTTCTTTCATTGATATGTACAGCGATTATGGCTTACCTCGTCAAGAAGGTGAGCAGCCGGGTCGCATGCGTCAACCAGCGGAGTCAACTGAAAAAGGGGCGAAAGGATGGAACTTGGCGATCAAGTCGGATAAAAGAGCAGCTTTGCTTTTTTCACCACAACAAGAAGTTGCAAAGGAGTATCGCGATGCGGGTTTTGGTTCGGTACTTACGCATTCTATGGATGGTATTTCCCGCGGCACTTCAGCCGTAGTGACGTTTAATCCCATTGCGCAGTTGGGTCTCTTGAAAGCGGATGCTGCCTCACATTTTTCTTTTTCTAAAGGTTCAAGTACCCAACAGTATCCATCTTCCCTCATGGGTTCCATTGCCCTGTTGCGTCAAACGTATTGTGATTTGAATTGGTATAAAACGGGAGGAAACAAAGAAGAGCGCAACTTGAGTTTGGAAGCCTTGGCCCAATATGACAAACTTCCTCAAATATTTGAAGCCAATGAAAAGTGGAATATTCTGCGGGCTGATAAAGTCGGGGATGAATTCGGCATTCAATACATCTTTAAAGGTGGTGGCGATGAGTACCAACGACTAGATGAAATAAGGGCGACCAATGGTTGTTTGATACTACCCGTTCAATTTCCAGCAGCGTATGATGTGAGCGATCCTTATTTAACGCGTTTGATTTCTTTGGAAGAAATGAAACATTGGGAACTGGCTCCATCTAATGCTTTTTTGGTTCATCAAAAAGGAATTCCATTTGTGTTTACGGCCCATGGATTAACGGATAAAAAAGAATTTTTACCGAATATCAGAAAGGCAATTGATCGTGGACTGCCCGAGCAAGAAGCATTAAAAGCGCTCACTCATACCCCCGCTAGTTGGCTCAGTATGGGCGATCAAATAGGGGCTTTGAAAACCGGTATGTGGGCTAACTTCTTTGTGGCCAATGGAAATATTTTCGAGGAAGGAAGTTCTATCATTGAACATTTTATTCAAGGCGAAAGAAATGCAGTGAGCGACGATCGCAATGTGCGCTTCAATGGAAAATATAATTTTATTGCACCAGGCTTGAACCTCGATTTTGAAGTGCAATTTGGCGCTGCCGAATCACAAACCAAAGCAACAGCAAAAGGAATCTACCAGCACGCCGCTGAAAACAACAAATCGCTGGTAACGGATACGGTGTCGATGGAGATGAAGATTGTTTTGGAAAGCAATCAACTTACCATTACGATTCAACCAGACTCTGCTTCAAAGCCGCTCGGTGTTTTGCGATTAGCAGGATTGATCAATGGAAATACATGGAGTGGTAGCGGACAAAATGCGATGTCTTCCTGGTTTGAGTGGACAGCCACTCGCAAGAGTGCATTGGATGAAAAGGCAAAAAAAGAAAAAGCCAAAAAGATTCAAGAAGTAGGCACTATCATCTATCCATTTACAGCCTACGGGGCACCACAGTTGCCCGACATGGAGAATGTATTGTATAAAAACATCACCATTTGGACCTGTGAAAAGGAAGGGAAAGTGGAAGGTGATGTATGGATAAAGGAGGGAAAAATAGCAGCTGTAGGCCAAGGCTTAACAGCTCCTGGTGCTAAAGTCATCGATGCGAAAGACAAAGGTTGGCACATTACTCCGGGAATAATTGATGAACACAGTCATATTGCACTGGCTAGTGTGAACGAAGGTACCCAAGCGAGCAGCGCCGAAGTGAAGGAAGCTTCGGTGCTATGGCCAGATGATGTAGATATATACCGCCAATTGAGCGGTGGAGTAGTGGCTGCTCAACTCTTACACGGAAGCGCAAATCCCATTGGTGGTCAGAGTGCGCTCGTTAAAATGAGATGGGGCCAATCAGATCAAGGAATGCTCATCGAAAACGCTGATGGTTTTATCAAGTTTGCCTTAGGAGAAAATGTGAAGCAAAGTAATTGGGGAGATTTTGCGACGGATCGTTTTCCTCAAACGCGCATGGGAGTGGAACAGGTGTATTATGATCATTTTATTCGAGCAAGAGAGTATGGTGAAAAATGGAAAAATTTTCAAAGTGCTAGCGCTTCCAAATCAAAAAGAAGTGTGTTAGTTCCTGCACCGCGTCGCGATTTGGAGATGGAGGCGTTGTTGGAGATTATGAATGCAAAACGATTCATTACCTGCCACAGTTATGTGCAAAGTGAAATCAATATGCTCATGCACATGGCGGATAGCATGGGATTCCGAATAAATACGTTCACGCATATTTTGGAAGGCTATAAAGTGGCTGATAAGATGAAAGAACACGGCGCAGGAGGTTCTACCTTCAGCGATTGGTGGGCTTACAAAATGGAAGTAAAGGATGCTATTCCATTCAACGCGGCCATTATGCACAAAATGGGCATTACGGTGGCCATCAATTCAGATGATGCTGAAATGGCGCGTCGTCTCAATCAAGAGGCGGGAAAAACAGTAAAGTACGGCGGAGTAAGTGAAGAAGAAGCGTTGAAAATGGTGACCTTAAATCCCGCTATACTATTGCATCTCGATAGCAGAATGGGCTCCATCAAAGTCGGCAAAGATGCGGATGTTGTAGTGTGGAGTGCACATCCACTGAGCATCTATGCTGAAGCACTCAATACGTATATCGATGGCCGTTGTTATTACAGCCGTGAAATGAATGAAGAACGAGAAAAAAGTATGGAGCTTGAGCGCCAACGCTTGATTGCAAAAATGCTCGAATCTAAAAACAATGGAGAACCTACTCAACTGCCAGCTATGAAGCATAAGCGGCATTTCCATTGCGATACCGAAGATCAGTCCTCTACTATTTTACTCCGTTAATACTGAACACAATGAAAAAGCTATATACCTTATTCGCTCTATTGGTGGTGCTAAGTGCAGCGGCTCAACCTACCATTTTACCAGCACCCCAGCAAACGAAGTCCATGCTCATCATGAACGCTACGGCTCACGTGGGTAATGGCGAGGTGATTGAAAATTCGGCCATTGGAATAAAAGATGGAAAAATAGTATTGGCCGCAGATGCGCGTCTTATCCGTTTGGATATGAGTGCTTATGATACCATTATTTATGCCTCAGGACAGCACGTTTACCCCGGTTTTATTGCGCCCAATAGCACATTGGGTTTGGTAGAAGTAGAAGCGGTAAGAGCCACACGTGATTTTTCAGAAGTGGGAACATTTAAACCGAGCGTTCGTTCGATTATTGCCTACAATACAGATTCTGAAGTTATTCCTACCGTTCGTTCTAACGGTGTATTGATGATTCAAGTAACGCCTCGCAGCGGAATAGTGAGCGGCACATCTTCTGTAGTGCAATTGGATGCATGGAACTGGGAAGACGCTGTGGTGAAGCTTGATGATGGGGTGCACCTCAATTGGCCGAGCATGCACCACAAGCACAATGACAAAGGCAAAACGAAAATAGAGTTGATGAAAAATTATGATCAACAGCTCACGGAGATTCATTCTTTTTTCAACGAAGCAAAAGCTTATCTTCAAAATAAAACGACCACTGAAAAGGAGATCCGCTTTGAAGCGCTGCGCGGTATTTTTGAAGGAAGTCAGGTATTGTATGTGCACGCCGATGATACGAAACAAATAGGAGAGGCGATTGCATTCAAACGCGAGATGAAATTATCCAAGGTGGTAATTGTGGGCGGTTATGATAGTTGGTTAATGACCAAAGAATTGAAAGAAGAAAACATCGGTGTCATGTTACCGCGTGTTCATTCGCTTCCTATGTATAATGAAGATGAGGTAAACTTGCCCTATCAATTACCCGCTCGTTTGTACAAAGCTGGAGTAAAGTTTTGTTTCCAAAATCAGGGTGATATGGAAGCGATGGGGACGCGTAATTTGCCTTTTTTGGCGGGTACTGCGGTGACCTATGGTTTACCTTATGAAGAAGCCATTAGAGCGCTTACCTTGAGTGCAGCGGAAATGATGGGTTGCGGTGATACCGTGGGTTCTATAGAGGTAGGAAAAGACGCCACCCTTTTTATTTCAAAAGGTGACGCCTTGGATATGTTGACCAATGATGTTCAGCTAGCCCTCATTCAAGGCCGCATAATTGATTTAACAAGCAAGCAAACTGATCTGTACGAGAAGTACATGAAAAAGTATGGCTTGCCTTTGGAAGATTAATAACCGAGTTTTTCGCGCACTCGACCAAGTACTTCGTTCGCTACTACACGCGCTTTTTCTGCACCAAATTGAAGCTTCTCTTCAATCAGGTGTTTGTTGCTCATGTACTGGTTATACAACTCACGTTCTTTTTCAAAACGAGTAACGATGGCTTGAAGTAGGTCTTTTTTTGCATGACCCCAACCGTAGTTACCAGCGCGAAGTTTTGTTTCCAATTCGGCAGCTTCCTCAGGTGAAGCGATCAAAGAGTACAGGGCGTGAATAGAGTTTGATTTTGGATCTTTCGGATCTTCCAAAGCAGTACTATCGGTAGCGATTTTTTTATTAATCACATCTTTCAATTCTTTTTCTGAAAGAAAAACATTGATGTAATTGCCGTAGGACTTGCTCATTTTTTGTCCATCAGTGCCAGGCACGTACATTGTGCTTTCGTTCAATTTGGCTTCGGGCAAAACAAATGTTTCACCCATCTTATTATTGAAGGTACTAGCAATGTCGCGAGTGATTTCGAGGTGTTGCACCTGGTCTTTTCCCACCGGAACATAATTGGCATTATACAAAATAATATCAGCGGCCATTAGTACGGGGTAAGTAAAAAGCCCTGCGTTTACATCGCTCAAGCGATCAGATTTATCCTTGAATGAATGCGCATTGGCAAGCATGGGATAAGGTGTAAAGCAACTGAGGTACCAAGTGAGTTCAGCCACTTGAGGAATATCGCTCTGGCGGTAAAACGTATTTTTCTCAATATCCAATCCGAAAGCAAGCCAAGTTGCGGCAACAGCATAGGTATGTTCTCGAAGAAGTTCAGCGTCTTTCACTTGAGTTAGCGAGTGAAGATTAGCGATGAACAAAAAAGCGTCGTTTTGAGGATGGTTACTCATCTCAACAGCAGGAACTACCGCACCCAAAATGTTGCCAAGGTGTGGGATGTTGGTACTTTGAATACCCGTTAATATACGTGCCATATTCGAATTGTTTGAGGGTGCAAAGAACGGAAGTATCGGCATATCCTCCCAAGTGAATCTCGCTATTTGTTCGTTCTACACTATCTTCACCCTCCCTTTTAGGAAAACCGTGAGTAAGTTGTTCGCCCCCATATATTTCATTTACAAGCTTTGGATAGGCCTCGTTTTCTGGCTTACCCTGTTATTGCTGTATCCAGTGTTTTGGGTATTGCTCAGTCGCGAGCGGTGGTTTAAAGCCGCCTTTCAGATGAAAAGAGTGTGGTCACGGCTCTTTCAATGGTTCCTTTTTTGTCCAGTAAAACCTGTTTTCAGTGCACCATTGCCCAAAGGCCCTTATATCATTGTTTCCAATCACAGCAGCTATCTCGATACGGTGTTCATGTATTCCGTTTTCCCTGATTACTTTCTATTCATCGGAAAAGGAGAACTCTTGAAGTGGCCGCTCTTTGGGCTTTTTTTCAGAAAACAAGATATTCCTGTTCACCGAGAGAATGGCCGCGAGGCTTGGAAATCATTGCAGAAAGCCTATGATGCCATTGATCAAGGTGCTTGCATTGCGATGTATCCGGAAGGCACTATTCCTGATTATGCTCCGCGCATGAAGGCCTTTAAAAACGGAGCATTTAAGATGGCCATCGATAAGCAAGTTCCTATAGTACCGGTAACTTGGATACAGAATTACAGGATTATGAAAGATCCTGCGTGTCTATTTGAGTACTCCTTGCCGGCGGTGGTGATGGTGCATGTGCACGAACCAATTAATTGTAAGGGGTTAACAGACGAAGATTTGGTAAATTTGCGCACTCGTGTTTTTGAAACGATCGATGGCACCCTTCCTCCACAATTCAGGAAAACGGCTTATGACAATCGAAAACAGGAACATTAATTGAACTTATTTGCATGAAACTTTCTATTCTTATTCCCGCTTATAACGAGGAAAACACGATTACAGCTATTCTTGATCGCATTGCTGAAGTAAAGCTTGTGAACAACATCGAGCAAGAAATCGTCATTGTAAATGATGCTTCTCGAGACAATACAAAAGCTGTAGTAGAACGTTACATTGCAGCGCACCCAGAGCGTACGATTAAATTTTTCTCTCAAACGGTTAACCAAGGTAAAGGAGCTGCTATTCATAAGGCCATCGAATTAGCTACCGGTGATTACCTAGTGGTGCAAGATGCCGATTTGGAATATGATCCGCATGAGTTCAATGATTTGTTGAAACCTGTATTCATCGCCCAAGCTGATGTGGTGTATGGTTCTCGCTTTATGGGAGGTAATGCACACCGCATTATGTTCTTTTGGCACAGCATAGGTAACCGTTGGCTCACCTTCGCGAGCAATGCGCTTACGAACTTGAACTTGACCGATATGGAAACCTGTTATAAATTGATGCGTTCGGATATTGCCAAATCGCTATTGCTAAAAGAAAAACGTTTTGGTTTCGAGCCAGAAGTAACCGCAAAATTGGCGCGATTGAAGGACATTCGTATTTATGAAATTGGTATTTCGTATTACGGACGCACTTATGCAGAAGGAAAAAAAATCGGATGGAAAGATGGTTTCCGAGCCATTTGGTGCATCATGAAGTACAACATTTGGGATCGTAAACACCTCAAATAATCATGCTTCCTGTGAATCCAGGTAGGCTATCTATTTTAAATCGGTTCGAGCTTCCTTTATTTATTGGAGTAGTACTGGTACATGTGTGTGCCCTCTATTCTTTGCCCGCCTTGGTATCACTCGATGGGCCAGGCCATTTGTACACGGCGCGTTTGCTTCAAGCATTAGCCAGAGGCGAGGAATGGATCGCTCCTTATTTTGTATTTAACACCTTTCCTTGTCCAAATGGCTTAGGGGATTACCTGCTTTCTTTTTTCATTGGATGGGCAGATCCTGTTCGGATCGAAATTTATTTTCTGATCGTTTATTTTCTTCTTTTTGTAACGGGCTTTCGCAGATTAATGTGTGGTTTTTTTCCTGATCAAAAAGGGTATGCATGGCTCGCATTTCCGCTCGTATTTCACGTAGTGCTAGTTCTTGGATTTCATAATTTTAATTTGGGTATTGCCTTGTTATGGTGGACCCTTGCGGCATATATCCGTTATGCGCAGCAGCCTAATTGGAAAAGAAGCATTGTTTTGTTGTTGCTCTCTTTGTTATTGTATTTCTCGCATTTGGTCGTATTCGGTGTGTTTGGATTTTTTGTCATGGCTCATTTCGCCGTGAGTTGGTGGGAGAACAAAACAGCGCCTTGGTTTTGGAAAAAAACGGTGATCGTTCAGTTGATGGTGGCTTTTCTTCCAGTATTTGCGCTTGCATTGGCCTACTTCAACTATGAAACCGAAAGCAGTGGATATGTCCATTTATCAAGCACTGAAATTTTGAAGCTGCTTTATTTAGGCAAACCTTTCGAATTGTTTAGTCATAAAGAAGGCAGTTACTATTATCAGATGATGGGGGTATTGCTGATTTGTGCAACGGTCAGTTTTTTCTGGAAAAAACAACGCGAAGCATTTTCAACATGGCTAAGCGTAATGATCCTATTCGCCATTCTTTTATTCATCGCTACCTTACTATTACCAGACCATTCTACTGGTGGAGGCGAGCTTACTCGCAGGCTGGCGTATTTTACGCTAGTGGCTGTTTTCATCAGCTTGTTCTTCACCATTCGTTCTGCTACTTGGCGATCGGTTGCGGTGATCGCCATTTTTCTTGTTCATGTAGCACGGTCACAGTTTCTTTTTCATCGGGAAACAATAAATGCGGTGCACATCAACGAAATGTCGAAGCTGTACGATTTGGTACAAGAAAATGAAATCATGTGGACCTTTAATTGGTCGGGCAATTGGTTGCTCAATCACACATCTAAATATATCGCTGCGCAAAAATCGCTCATCATGCCGGATCATTTGGGGGGAACAAAACTCTACACTCCTGTGATGTGGAAGGATCCCTATCGGTTAAATCAACAAGTGTGGTGTCTCAACTTTGAACAGTGGTTGTGCGATTTGGAAAAAACAGAACAAGATTTTCATCGAGAGGTGCGTTATTTCATGGCCATTGGTGAGTGTACCGAACAATCCATTGGTCGCGACAAATGTGAGGCTTGGCGGTTGTTCCTATCGGATTCATGTCAGTTGATCGGCCAAGCAGAAAATGGGTATATTCGTTTATATGAAAGGAAATAGTCAATCGGTCATTGTGCGATCTACCAGCTTGTGGTTAGTGATTGCATCGATTGTTTTCGTTTCCGTTTTTTCTTTGCGAAAAGGTTGGCTTAATGTGATCACGTGGGATGTAGTGGGCTATTATCATTACTTACCTGCACTCTTTATTGATCATGATATTCGTCTCGAAAACTTGGCGCATCAAGAAGCGTTGCGTCAGAAATATGACTTCAGTTCGAGTTTGTATCAATTTCATGAGGTAGAAGGCACTTCCGCTCATGTTGATCAATATTCGTATGGGATGGCCTTGGCATATTCTCCTGCTTTTTTTGTAGGCCATTGGTGTGCAGGCTGGTTTGGATACGAGCAAGATGGTTTTTCTTGGCCCTATCAATGTTCGTTATGGCTTTGGACACTTTTATGGATTGCTCTTGGTTTTTTTCAGTTGAGAAAACTACTGCTTCATTTTTTCAGTGAGGCAATTACTTCATGGTTAATCATAGCATTGTTTTTTGGAAGTAACTACTTGTTTAATGTCCCAGGCGCAATGGCTACTTCGCATGGCTATTTGTTTACCTATTTCGTTCTTTTTTTAAATGCCGTTATTCGTTGGCAGCATCAACAGACCATTCGCTCATGGATATCGGTTTGTCTTATTGCCGGATTGGCCGCTATTTGTCGACCAACAGAAATACTATGGATGATTATTCCGCTTCTTTGGGGAGTAGATTCGGTGAAATCCCTATTGATCCGAGTACAGTATTTTTTATGGAACAAAAAAGGAGAGCTGATAGTGGCGGCTGTGGTCTTTATAGCACTGGCATTTCCTCAATTTTTGTATTGGAAAACAGTAACCGGCCATTGGATCTACAATAGTTATTCGAACCCAGGTGAAGGCTTCGATTTTCTTTCTCCGCACACGTATTCGTTTTTATTTTCTGCACGTAAGGGTTGGTTTATTTACACGCCTATGGCGGCCATCGGCGCTTTTGGGTTGTGGAAGTTAAAGAACTATGCTCCATATTTGTGGTGGAGTTTTGGTGTGTATTTTTTAGTTAATCTCTACCTAGTTTCCAGTTGGACCACCTGGTGGTATGCGCAGTGTTTTTCGCAACGCGCGATGGTACAAACGCTGCCCATGATATTGATTGGATTAGGATTTTTATGGAAGAATATAGAATTCACCAAGTGGCGCGGTAAGCTGTCGTTGTTTGTTTCAATCCTTTCGGTGGTGATAGGTTTATGGTTTAATCTGCTTTATCACCGGTATGTACTTCACATGGACCGCATGACGCCGCAATACTTGAGTAAAGTTTTTTACCGGTGGAACAAAACAAGTGAATTCAATCACCTTTTGTTGGTAAACCACAACTCCGATTCTCTTCCCAACTTTGAAAATGAAGCGGAGTATAGACGCCGTGCTCCAGTCGTTTTGGGAACGGATACCGCATTGCTTCATCCACAAAGTCCTTTTTTAGGAATGATCGAAAATGCCTACAGTGAGTTTGGTACTGCAGATCATTATGGAATAAAAATAGCGGCAGAAATTTGGATGGATAGCTTGCCCGAAGAGGGAGACATATTGCTCGTAGGTCAAATGGCACATCATGAAAAACCCTATGGTTATAGAACCACAGGGTTTAAACCAGCAGTGTTTGTACCTGGTCAATGGAATCCTTTGAGCGTATATTATCTCACACCGGAGATGCGCTCAAGAGAAGACGTATTTAAGTGTTTCGTTTGGTACCGAGGGCAGAAGGAAATAAAAGTCCGTTCTCGCTCGGTAACATTATACGAGCCCATTTTTCAGCCCTAATCAATTTCTAGGCGATCAGTAGAAACGCCGTGGCAACTATTGCAAGCGCCGGTGGTGATATCGTCGGACATTTCATATACATTTCCTGTAGATGAAATGACGGTAGGATAGAGACCTCCGCTGAAATCGATATCATCGGTTGTGTAGAAGTTTCCGAGATTATCCACTTCAATAGTAGCGCGCAGAGTTCCGGTGCTATTTTCTCCAGTGTAGAGTTTAACGGTTCCATTTTTCGAAGCACTACCATTGGATTTATAGGTAGTTCCTGCGGCATTAAAGCAGCCCTCACCCTCACCGCCAGAAGTATGGCAGGAGAAGCAGTTTCGGCCGTTGTTATGGCTATCATCAGCACCGTGTGAGCTTATGTTGGTTTCGCCGCAACCTTTCTCACGTTCGCAAGAAGTTAAAGAGATGGCAAAAGTCCCCGATACGAGAACTAAAAAGGCGATCATTGTTTTTTGTATCCGCATGACTTATTTTTTAGAAGTATGGTTATCTACTTTGATCCATTTGGAGAGTCATCACTCATAGTGAATACAACGAAGTAAAGCAGAAACCCTAAAGATAACCTACAAAAGACTTTCACAAGGATTCTTAGGTTGATGTAAAGAAAGGAAGCTTTTTAGGGCGTAATGGTGGAAAGCAGCTGATCGGGGAAAATGGGGAGGTGAGAGGTGGAAAATTGATATTCGAATTTATGTGGTAACGGCATTTATGCTAACAAATGGTAAAGACCTTATAGGTCTTAGACCTATAAGGTCTTTACCTAATTTTTTTTGATAATTCCAAATTTTACTTATTCAGCCCCAGCCAACCGATTCGGCGATTTATGCATCGCGATAGGCATAACAATGCTTATATGCAAAAAAAAAGCTGTCACTCATGAGTGACAGCTTTTTCAATACGGACTGAATTCGCTTAACAGAATTCTTCGAAAGTCATTTTTAAGTGCTCCGCTATCATATCAGCCGTACGGCCTTCGATATGGTGGCGCTCTACCATGTGCATCAACTTGCCGTCTTTGAAGAGGGCGATGCTAGGAGATGAAGGTGGGTAAGGCAACATGTACTGACGAGCGCGATCTACTGCTTCGCGATCTACACCGGCAAATGAGGTTACCAATTTACCAGGAACTTTGGCTGAGCTTTGAACGGCCTTTTTTACACCGGGGCGCATGCTGCCTGCAGCACAACCACAAACGGAGTTAAGCACTACGAGCACTGTGCCTGGAGTATTTACAGCTGTGTCAACGGCTTCTGGGGTCATTGCTTCTTCGAAGCCTACACTATCAAGGTCAGCTCTCATTGGAGCTACTAATTCTGGAGGATACATGTGGTATGTGTTTTAATATGCAACAAATTTATAGCGATTTTCTTCCGGCAATCGTCAATAAAGACTAAATTCCTTACTGGGGTAGATCGGCTATTTTGATGTATAATTCATCGAGTTGAACTTCGCTGATGGGGCTTGGGGCATCGATCATTACATCGCGGCCACTGTTGTTTTTCGGGAAGGCTATGAAGTCGCGAATGCTCTCTTGTCCGCCGAATAGAGAGCACAAACGGTCAAAACCAAAGGCTATACCGCCGTGAGGTGGCGCTCCATATTCGAAGGCATTTAACAAGAAACCAAACTGCGCTTGGGCTTCTTCAGGGGTAAAGCCAAGCAAGTTGAACATGCGGCTTTGTACGTTTTTATCATGAATACGAATGGAGCCACCCCCAACTTCAACGCCATTGATCACAAAATCATAAGCGTTCGCATTCACAGCTCCAGGATCACTTTCGAGCAAGGCGAGATGCTCTGGTTTGGGTGAAGTGAATGGATGGTGCATGGCATGCCAACGTTGTGTTTCTTCACTCCACTCGAGGAGAGGAAAATCGATTACCCAAAGTGGCTTGAATACTTCTGGATTGCGCAAACCAAGGCGAGAACCCATAAGCAAACGCAATTCACTCATCTGCTTGCGAGTGGCGTTAAGTGCGCCGGATAACAAAAGAATCAAGTCGCCCGCTTTAGCACCAGTCTTTTCTGCAATGGCTTTCCAGTCTTCTTGAGAATAGAATTTATCGACGGTCGATTTAAACGTACCGTCTTCATTGCACAAACAATAAACTAATCCTTTTGCACCTATTTGCGGACGTTTTACCCACTCCGTGAGCTCGTCTAGTTGTTTGCGCGTATAGTTAGAACAGCCTGGGGCAACAATCCCAATCACCGCTTCGGCAGTGTCGAAAATACCAAAGCCCTTTCCTTGCATGGCTGTGGTCAACTCTTGGAACTCCATACCAAAGCGCACATCGGGCTTATCGTTACCATACAAACGCATAGCATCAGAATAGAGCATTCGAGGTACTTCGGTAATATCAATTCCTTTAACTGTTTTAAATAAATGACGAACTAATCCTTCGAAAGTATTGAGTATGTCCTCTTGCTCTACAAAGGCCATTTCGCAGTCGATTTGAGTAAACTCAGGTTGACGATCGGCACGCAAATCTTCGTCACGGAAACAACGAACAATTTGATAGTAGCGATCATATCCAGCTACCATCAAGATTTGTTTAAACGTTTGTGGAGATTGAGGAAGGGCGTAAAATTGTCCAGGATTCATGCGACTGGGCACCACAAAGTCGCGCGCACCCTCAGGGGTACTTTTTATCAAGTATGGCGTTTCTATTTCCATAAATGACAAAGAATCGAGGTATTTGCGGGCTTCAATACCAATGCGGTGGCGAAGCATCAAATTATTTTTAAGTGGATTGCGGCGCAGATCGAGGTATCGCCAATTCATGCGCAAATCATCGCCGCCATCGCTTTCGTCTTCAATGGTAAATGGAGGCGTTTTAGCCGCGTTTAGCACTTCCAGGTGTTCTACTTGAATTTCGATTTCACCCGTGGCCATATCAAGGTTTTTACTATGACGCTCCACTACTTTACCCGTGGCCTTTACGACAAACTCGCGACCTAATTTTCGCGCAGACTCGCACAACTCGGCATGCGTATCCATGTTGAAAGCTAGCTGGGTGATGCCATATCGGTCACGCAAATCAACAAAGGTCAAACCGCCAAGGTTACGGCCACGCTGAACCCAACCGCTTAGTGTTACTGTTTGTCCAATATGTTGTGGGCGTAATTCACCACAGGTATGAGAACGATGCATAAACGTACAATTTAGAGGCGCGAAGATACTGTAAAGTGAGAACCTTTTAAGTCAAATTGGCCACAGATCATTTTACTTTTTGATGATGTAAAAACACCATAGACTTGATTCTTGGAAACTTCCTTTGCAAAAAAAACAATGAAGACCATTCATCTACAGCCGCAATATTGGGCAGCAGGATTTTTACTCCTACTGATCCTTTTGCTTTTGGCTTTTGCATTTTCGGTTGCCACCACTTAACATAGGGACACTCGTTTCTATTTTGGAGCGGTTGAATTTTGCGCACAGGGTAGGCAAAAAACCACTCCCATTCATGATTCTGTAGAATTTTCAAAAACAGCCTTTAGCCTTTTCTAAAGGCGCTCTTGTTTTTGTTAACTACCTCGCCTTGGCAATCTTTGGCTTTTACCGAAGAGATATGTCGTATCTTTGTGGTGTTGTTAATGAGGTACTTGTAGTTTTAGTTCGCATTAGCAGTTAATTAAATAACAGCATCTGTTAGCCTTGCATAAGAGCTTGGGAGCAGAAGCGAATGAAAAAAGCATGATTGTCTTCGAACAACTCGAATTAATTCCTCCCATTTTAAGAGCCCTTCGCGAAGAAGGCTACGTAAATCCAACTCCTATTCAAGCTCAAGCTATCCCATTTGTTTTGGATGGTCGAGATCTTTTTGGAGCGGCGCAAACAGGTACTGGTAAAACAGCAGCCTTTTCACTTCCTATTCTTCAGATTTTATCCGAAGAACAACCCGAGTACAACGGTAGAGAAATACGAGCGCTCATTTTAGCGCCAACACGCGAACTTGCCATTCAGATTGGTGAAAATATAAAAGCCTACAGCCGCTATCTCAATTTGAGGTTTGCAGTCATTTTCGGCGGAGTGCCTCAGCGCCCGCAAGTAGATGCTATCCGCAGAGGGGTTGATATTTTAGTAGCTACTCCAGGTCGTTTGCAAGATTTGCATCAACAAGGTCTTGTCCGTTTAGAGTACACAGAAATTGTAGTACTCGATGAGGCCGATCGTATGTTGGACATGGGCTTTATCAATGATATCAAAAGGATCATGGCGCTGGTTCCTGTTCAACGTCAAACGTTGTTGTTTTCAGCTACACTTCCTCCAGAGATCAAAGATCTGATGGGTAAATTTTTGAAAAAACCCGCTCATGTGGAGGTGTCTCCAGTAAGTACTACGGTAGATAAAATTGCCCAAAGCCTATATATGGTTTCTCGCGCAGAAAAACGCAATTTGTTATACCATGTGCTTTCCAGTGATCCATTCGAACAAGCTATTGTGTTTACCCGCACCAAGCATGGGGCTGATAAAGTAGCACGCGAACTTTCAAAAAGAGGAATTCGCGCAGAGGCATTGCATGGAAATAAAAGCCAAAACAATCGCCAACGCACCATGGGCGATTTCAAAGCGAAAAGATTGAAAGTCCTCATTGCTACAGATATCGCTTCACGTGGTATCGACGTAGATGATCTATCTCACGTGATCAATTATGATTTGCCTGATACACCAGAAACCTACGTTCACCGCATCGGGCGAACAGGTAGAGCTGGAGCAAGTGGAAAGGCGATTTCTTTCTCTTGTGAAGAAGATTTTGATACCCTTCGTGATATCCAAAAGCATTTAAAGAAAAATATTCCCTTGTTTACGGATCATCCTTTTCACCTCGATGAAAAAGAGTTGATTATCAAAGCCCAAACAAGTGAGAAACCAATTGTGAATAAAAGAGGTGATTCAAGTCAGCGGCCCAAGCCCAATCATGACCGAAATTCGCAATTCACTCGTCCTCCCAAGCCGAAGAAAAAAGGTAAAACACCGGATGGACGTTTTAAAACAAAGAAGGCAGGTAAACCACGCATATAAAAACTCAAGACCAACAAATGGCAACAGTTCAGTTTAACACTAAAGAGCACCCTTTTTTCGACTCTCTCCGCAAAAAAGTAGATGCTTATTTTGAAGAAAACAACATTAAATACACGGGCAACTGGCGTATTTATAGCAAGACTGTTATCTTGCTAACCACTGCAGCAGTGTTGTACACCATTTTGGTGTTCTTTACTCCTCCACTTTGGATTTCATTAATCCTTTGCGGATTGCTCGGTATCAACTTCGCGGGCATCGGGTTTAACGTAATGCACGACGGAGCGCATGGCGCTTATTCTAGTCGTCAATGGTTAAACGATTTGATGGGTTATTCATTGAATTTGTTGGGCGGTGATGTTCAGTTATGGAAGATCAAACACAACATGATACACCATTCATTCACGAACATTGAAGGATTGGATGATGATATCAATATTCAACCTTTTTTGCGCACCAATGAAAACCAAAAGCTCTACAAGTTTCACCGTTTTCAACACATCTACGCCCTGTTTCTATATGGTTTGACTTACTTGATGTGGGTCACTCGCGACGACTTCCAAAAGTATTTCCGTCGTAAAATAGGTGAAACGCAATTCCGTAAATTCACGGTAAAGCAGCACATTATTTTTTGGGCGAGCAAAGTATTTTACTTCGCCTTGTTCATTGGTGTTCCGATGTTTGTTGTAGGTGTATGGCAAACTATTTTAGGTTATGCAACAATGGCTACAGTATGTGGAATATTAATCGCGGTGGTATTCCAATTAGCCCACGTGGTTGAAGAAACGCAGTTTAGTAATGCGAAAAACACCACAGGTGTGGTAGAAGATGAGTGGGCCGTTCATCAGATAAAAACGACAGCAAACTTTGCTACAAAAAGCCGCATTGTTTCTTGGTTTACTGGTGGTCTAAACTACCAAGTAGAGCACCATTTGTTCCCTCGAATTTCGCACATTCATTACCCAAAAGTGAATCAGTTGGTGAAGGAGACCTGCGAACAATTTGGAATTCAATACAACGAACATAAAACGATGCTTGGTGCTATTCGCTCTCACCTCGTTCACTTGCGTGAAGTAGGAAAGGCAGAGTTGGCATAAGCAGCAGATCGAACTCAAAAGAAAGAGGAGCGTAAAGAGAATATCTCATTCTCGTTACGCTCCTCTTATTTTTTGATCAGAGATTAAAGTGTTCCTCTGCGCTCTTGCTCTCTTTCGATGGCTTCAAACAAAGCCTTAAAGTTTCCTTTTCCAAAGCTCTTTGCACCTTTACGCTGAATGATTTCGAAGAACATTGTTGGGCGGTCCAGTACTGGTTTTGTAAAGAGTTGCAACAAATATCCTTCATCATCGCGATCGATGAGAATGCCTAGCTTTTTCAATGGTTCAAGATCTTCATCGATTTCACCTACGCGATCAAGTACCGTTTCATAATAGGTTTCAGGAACTTGTAAAAACTCTACACCTCTTGATTTAAGTGTGCTTACTGTTTCAATAATATTGTCAGTAGCCAAAGCGATGTGCTGCACACCTGCCCCATTGTAGAAATCGATGTATTCTTCAATTTGACTTTTCTTGCGTCCTTCAGCAGGTTCGTTGATTGGGAATTTTATACGTCCGTTACCATTACTCATTACTTTACTCATGAGAGCGGTGTAATCAGTACTGATGTCTTTGTCATCAAAGCTCACCAATTGAGCAAATCCCATCACTTTAGCGTAGAATTCTACCCATTTGTTCATTTCGTTCCAACCCACATTGCCTACCATGTGATCAATAAATTTCAATCCCACTGGAGCAGGCTTGTATTCTGGATTCCAGCTAATGTAACCGGGAAGAAATGGGCCGTTGTAATTTTTTCTTTCGATAAAATAGTGGAGTGTTTCGCCATAGGTGCGAATACCTGAAATAATTACTTTACCGTTATGGTCCTCCAACAATTGTGGATCGAGACAACTTTCTCCGCCACGTTGAGTAGTTTCCTCCCAACTTTTTGTAGCGTCATCTACCCAAAGGGCCACCACTTTTACACCATCACCGTGTTTGTTGACGTGCGCATTAATAATGCCGTCTGGTGAAAGAGGTGAAGTAAGTACTATTCGAATTTTATCTTGTTCGAGAACATATGAAACCGCATCTTTCGAACCGGTTTCTAAGCCGCGATAAGCAAGCGGTTGAAAGCCCCAAGCGCTCATGTAATAATAGGCTGCTTGTTTGGCATTTCCTACGAATAATTCTACGTAGTCAGTTCCCAATAATGGCAGAAAATCTTCTGCTTCTGGAACTACTTTTTCAAGTTGCAACGATGTGCTATCAGTGATCATGAAGAAAGTGATTTTTAGTAGTTGAAAGTTATTTTTCTAGCCAAGAAGTAACGTACGAATCGTCGCTAAGCTCCAAGGCCACTTGAGTTAATTTGAGTGGCTTAAATGTGTCCACCATCACCGCCAGTTCGAGTGTTTCTTTTTGTCCGATACTGCGCTCGTAAGCACCAGGATGTGGGCCATGAGGAATACCACCGGGGTGGAGTGAAATGTATCCTTTGTCCACGTGATTGCGACTCATGAAATCACCATCTACATAGTACAAAACTTCATCGCTATCAATATTGCTATGGTTGTAAGGCGCAGGTATTGCTTTGGGATGATAATCATACAAGCGAGGGCAAAAAGAACACACCACGAAATTGTGTGCTTCAAAGGTCTGATGCACGGGTGGTGGTTGATGCACACGGCCAGTGATGGGTTCGAAATCATGAATGGAAAAAGCATATGGATAGTTAAGGCCATCCCACCCAATGACATCGAAAGGATGAGAAGCATATACTACTTCATGAATGACTTTTTCTTTTCTGATTTTGATTAAAAACTCACCTTGCTCATCATGAGTTTCGAGGTTAGCCGGACGGCGAATATCGCGCTCACAGAAGGGTGAATGTTCTAGCAATTGACCGAATTCGTTGCGATATCTTTTTGGGGTTAAAATGGGGCTAAAACTCTCTACGATAAATAGACGATTATCGGGTGTATCAAATGAAATTTGATAGATGATTCCGCGAGGAATAACTAAATAATCGCCGTAAGAAAAAGGAATATTTCCAAGAAAAGTACGAAGTACACCGCTGCCTTTGTGCACGAAAATCATTTCATCGGCGTCGGCATTTTTGTAGAAATACGACGTCAGACTTTCTGAAGGTGCTGCTAGAGCAATGTGCAAGTCGTTGTTAAAAAGAACCACCTTTCTGCTTTCAATGAAATCGGCATGAGGAGGAACATTAAAACCGGCCAACATGCGCGGTGTGATATTTTTATCTACAGCAGCAACTGGGCTGTAATCTTTTGGTTCGCGTATTTCGCGAATCATGGTTGGTCGATGCGTGTGATAGAGCAGCGATGACATGCCATGAAAACCCTCCGTTCCGAAGAGCTGTTCGTAGTAGATTCCACCACTTGGCTTTTCGAAAACGGTATGTCGTTTATGGGGAATAGATCCCAGTTGATGATAGAAAGGCATAGATTCTAAGTGTGCTTCAAAAGTAAGGCGATCATGATCCTGTAGTCATTTAAAAAAGAATGAAGTTTGTCATGCTTTCGATGCTTGAGTTAAGGCTCTGGTAATCGAGGCAAACGAGGAGGTTCAATCTTATCAGGAATGATGAATGCACCAGGGTAAGTTTTTTTCGCTTCTAACAAAAAAAGTTGAGCATCAATGAGCGATTTAAAATCTCCTAGACGCACTGCGTAATCGGGAGTGTTCTGAACGATATAAGCCGTTTGATTAAGCCCCATTGTCATGGCCTTTTGGCGGATGGATTTTGCCTCGGTCATATTGCCCAAAAAAACTTGAATGCGATAACCACGAAGTTCGTTTTTTCCCCGCAGATGTTTTTCTACAGAATCAACCGCATGCGGACAGTGAACGGTAATGACACCTGGGGTAAGTGGAGGAGTTGATTGACTTTGGGAAAAAACCGAGATTTTTCCCAAAAGCAGAAATGTTAAAACCAAAAGGGGAGCGAACCAACTTTTCATGTGTTGCAAATTTAGAAAAATTCTAGACTAGACCCTGATCAAAATCATGCCGAAGAAGCCAATAGTCAGTATATCAATGTTTAACGTATAATTAGGAAACTTTAGTCTTATTTAGACAGGTTTTAAATTATAATTAAGTGTAGAATGACAATACTGTGATGCAACCTGTGGTTTAAATTTGCCCCGCATTCCAACCTTGGAATTACGTAAAACCCTAGCAATGAAGCGGCTTTCAGCAAGTTTAAACACCAGGTTTTTCGCCACACTTTTACTATTGCTCTCAATGGCGATGCCTTCTTTGGCATCCATTCATGAGGGCGGAGATGCGGCAAAAGGTAAGCAACTATTCACTGCCAACTGTGCTTCGTGTCACAAAGTGACCGACGAAGCTCTGGCTGCACCGGGCCTTAAAGGCATCGATCAGCGTTGGGCAGGAAAGGATGCTTTAATCGTTAAATGGATCCAGAATCCTCAAGCGGCAGCTGCCACTGGCGATCCTTACATCAAAGGTCTCGTTGAGAAATACGTACCGACCTTCGGATGGATGGCTAACCAAGCGGTGAGCGAAGCCGAAATCAAGGACATCTTGACCTATGTGAAAACAGCAGCTACAGAAGATCCTGGAGCAGCTGGTGGAGCAGGTGCTCAGGAAGCTACTTGTATGACTATCGAGCAGATGCAAGAGGAAGCTGCAGCCAACGAAGAGAGCGATGGTTTGATTTGGGTGTTGATCATCGGAATTATCCTAGCGATCATCGGTGTGTCAGCGGCCAACATTTCGAAGTCGTTGAAAAGTGCGATCAATGAGCGCGAAGGAAAACCAGCATTGGCTGATCAAAGCTACTGGCAGGCTACAAAAGCTTGGATGTGGAAAAACAAAGGCTTTGTGTCTATCATTGGTTTGTTCCTTGTGGCTTACTTGTTCGTGGTTGGTTACAGCGATTTGATGAACATCGGTGTTTATGAGGGATATTCTCCAAAGCAACCAGTATGGTTCTCTCACGCGAGCCACGTTTGTAAAAACGAAATCGATTGTCAATATTGTCACAGCAGTGCGGCTAAGTCTAAGCATGCCGGTATTCCTTCAGTGAACGTTTGTATGAACTGTCACAAGGGTATCCGCAAAGGACCAATCACTGGCGAGAAGGAGATTGCAAAAATCTACGAGGCCATTGGATTCGATACGGCCACTGGTACTTACAAAGAGAATTACGAGCAGAAACCAATCGTTTGGAATAAAGTACACAACCTTCCTGATCACGTTTACTTCAACCACAGCCAACACGTAACTGTTGCTGGTATCGACTGTAAGCAGTGTCACGGTCCTGTTCAGACTTACTCTGTAGGTCGTCAGGCTACCACTGAGATGATCAATGCTCAGGAAGATGTAACAGGATTGATCAAATTGACTAAACCAACCTTAACCATGGGATGGTGTATTGAGTGTCACAACAAGGCCTCTATCGATTTGACAAGTTCAGAATACTACGAAGAGATGCACAACCGCTTTAAAGCATCTGCCGTTGGTCAACGCACCTTGCGTGACATCCTCGAAGACGGTGAAGTTAGTGTGAAAGAAATGGGTGGTTGGGAATGCGGTAAATGCCACTATTAATCGGATCAGAACCAAAATGGGAATGAATAAAAAATACTGGACCGGAATGGAAGAGCTGGATAATACACCAGCCTTTCAGGAAGCGATCACTTCAGAGTTTAAAAGCGATCAGCGTGTTGAAGATTTTCTCGCTAGCGACAAGCTAAAGGAAACCAATACAGGCCGTCGTGACTTCCTCAAGTTCATGGGCTTTAGCGTAGCAGCTGCTACACTTGCGGCTTGTGAAACGCCTGTAGTGAAGAGTATTCCTTACGTTGTGAAACCGGAAGAAATTACTCCGGGTATCGCTAACTTTTATGCATCTACCTACTATGATGGGTATGACTATGCAAATATTTTGGTAAAAACCCGCGAAGGTCGTCCTATCTTCATAAAGGGTAACAAAGACTTTGGTTTGAGCGGCGGTTCTACCGGCTCTCGTATCAATGCCTCTGTACTCGGATTGTATGATGGTGCACGTTTGAAGGGACCAAGAAAGGGTGGCGCTGACACCGATTGGAAAACGGTTGATACCGATGTAAAAGCTGCATTGGCTTCTGCATCAAGCATCCGTATTCTTTCTAATACGATCATCAGCCCATCTACTACCCGCGCTATTTCTGAGTTCTCTGCGAAGTATGCCGGTAAAGTAAAGCACGTACAATACGATACATATTCACACAGTGGTATGACAGCTGCTAACCAAAGTTCATTTGGCAAAGCTGTTATTCCTACTTATGATTTCAGCAAAGCACGCGTGATCGTGAGCATTGGCGCTGATTTCTTAGGTACATGGTTGACTTCTTCGATTTACCAAGCTGATTACGCAAAAGGTCGTCGTCCTGAAAATGGATGGATGAGTAAGCACTATCAGTTTGAGTCGGTGATGACCTTGACTGGATCTAACAGCGATGTTCGCATTCCTGTGAAACCTTCTCAAGAAGGCGCAGTAGCAGCGGCGATCTACGGTGCAGTTACTGGCGGAAATGCAGGTAAAGTGGACGGTGTAGATGCTGGCATGATCAACAAAATTGCAAGCGAATTAAAAGCTAACGGCGGTGCCTCATTGGTTGTAGCTGGTAGCAATGATCCAAATGTCCAAATTATCGTCAATGCCATCAACCAAGCGTTGAACAACTACGGTAAGACATTGGATGTGAATAAAGGCTTGAACCTTTATCAAGGTAAAGACGCTGAAGTAGCGGCTTTGGTAGAAGAGATGAACGCAGGTAAAGTGGATGTTTTGATCACCTACGGCGTTAATCCTTCTTACTCTTGGGTAGATACTGAGAAGTTTAACGCTGGTTTGGCCAAAGTGAAAACTTCCGTTTCATTCGCGTTGTATGCTGATGAGACAGCTTCACGCTCTACCATCATGGCCCCAGACCATCATTACCTCGAGTCATGGAACGATTTCGCTCCTATGGCTGGACGTATCGATTTGTCGCAACCTACCATCACTCCTCTTTACAAAACACGTTACGCTCAAGAAAGCTTATTGACTTGGGCAGATAACTCAACTGCATACTACGATTATATCCGTGCTACTCACAACGGTGCCTATACACCAGCGTTGATGAAAACGGATAACAACTGGCACATGGCTGTTCACAACGGTACATTTGCAGGTAACGTGGAAATTCTAGCTGCGCCAGTGGCTGCAGTTGCTGAAGGTTCAACTCCAGAGGCTCCTGTAAATGCAGCTCCTGTAATGGCTGCGGCTCCAGTGGCTGAAGCGGTGGTAGCACCATCTACGATCAATGTATCGGATGCGATTGCCGCAGTGAGCGCTGCAAAAGCAGGTCAATGGGAGGTAAGCTTGTACCAAAAAGTGACCATGGGTCTAGGTGCTCAAGCAAACAACCCTATTCTTCAAGAAACACCAGATCCTATCACCAAAACTACTTGGGACAATTATGTGACCATGTCACCGCTGGATTGTAAAGAAATGGGTCTTAACGTTTACATCGCACAGGACGATCCAGCATCGGTGGTGACTGTAACTGTAAACGGAAAAGCATTAGATATGCCTGTATTCCCAACACCAGGACAAAAGCGTGGTACCATCGGTATCGCTTTGGGTTATGGACGTGGTGCAGGTCAAGAAGAAATCGGAAAATCAGCATTCCAAGTAGATCGCCATGGCGACTACATCATGGATGGTGATAAAAAGACTCCGATCGGTAAAAATGTTTATCACTTCGCTTCTGTAAAGAACGGTCATGTAAGCTACAGTTCATCTGATGTAACCATCGCTGCTACTGGAGCTACGTTCCCGATCGCTACTACACAAATGCACAACACCGTAATGGGTCGTGAGTCTGTAGTAAAAGAAACAACATTGTCTGGTTTCTTAGCAGAAAAGGATAAGAAGAAAGGAGAAGCAACTTGGAATTTGGCTCCAACACTTCCTGTTCACGAAGATGTAAATGGTGATGGTACCATCAACGCACAAGACCGAGTTCACGTTCGTGAAATGGATTTGTGGGCTGCTCACCCAGTAGAGGGAGTAGGTCATCGTTGGGGTATGACTATCGATTTGAGTTCATGTATCGGTTGTGGTTCTTGTATCACAGCTTGTCATACTGAAAATAACGTTCCTGTGGTAGGTAAAGACGAAGTTCGTCGTCACCGTGATATGCATTGGATGCGTATCGACCGCTACTTTACTTCAGACTTCGAAACACTCGAGGCTACGAAAGAAGGTAAAGGATTAGGAACAATCGCTGCTTATGGCGATATGGAAGTACCAGAGGAAAATCCTCGCACTGTTCACATGCCAATGATGTGTCAACACTGTAATCACGCACCATGTGAAACAGTTTGTCCAGTTGCTGCTACAACTCACAGCAATGAAGGTTTGAACAACATGGCTTACAACCGTTGTATTGGTACTCGTTACTGCGCTAACAACTGTCCTTACAAAGTACGTCGCTTCAACTGGTTCAACTATGTGACCAGCGACAAGTTTGCTCAATTCAACCCAGCACAAGACGAGTCATTGCGTATGGTACTCAACCCAGACGTAACAGTTCGTACACGCGGTGTAATGGAGAAATGTAGCATGTGTCAACAACGTATCCAAGCAGGTAAGTTGGATGCTAAAAAAGCAGGTACTCCAGTACAAGACGGTAGCATTGTAACTGCATGTGCGGAAGCATGTCCAACCAATGCAATTGTGTTTGGTGACTTGAATGATACAAAATCTAACAATGCGTCACGCGCGGTGAATAATCGCTCATACCATGCATTGGAAGAAGTTGGTATCCAGCCAAACATCTACTACATGACCAAGGTTCGTAACATCGAAGAAACAGAAGCCTAAGCAGCTATGATAAAAGAAGCTTCCATTCGTAAACCCCTCATTTTAGGTCATAAGACCTATCATGATATCACCAACGACATTGTTGGACCAATCGAAGGCCCAGCACATCGTCCATGGAAAATTGCAATCACCCTTGCAGCAATCGTTGCTCTTTACGGAGTAGGCTGTATTTTCTACCTTGTTGGTACCGGTATCGGTGCTTGGGGTATGAACAAGACAGTAGGTTGGGCTTGGGACATCACCAACTTCGTATGGTGGGTGGGTATCGGTCACGCTGGTACTTTGATCTCAGCGGTATTGTTGTTGTTCCGTCAACGTTGGCGCATGGCGATCAACCGTTCAGCGGAGGCGATGACCATCTTCGCCGTAATGATGGCGGCCATTTTCCCGGTATTCCACATGGGACGTGTATGGATGGCCTATTGGACCTTACCATTGCCTAACCAATTTGGTTCTTTGTGGCCAAACTTCAACTCAGCGTTGATGTGGGACGTATTTGCGATCTCTACATACTTCTCTGTATCGTTGGTGTTTTGGTACATCGGTTTGGTTCCAGATTTTGCGACTATTCGCGACCGTATGGTGAAACCACGCATGAAAAAGATCTACGGAATTTTGAGTTTCGGTTGGTCTGGTCGTGCGAAGCATTGGACACGATTCGAAGAAGTTTCGTTGGTATTAGCGGGTATTGCTACTCCTCTAGTATTCTCGGTTCACTCGATCGTATCCATGGACTTTGCTACTTCGGTAATTCCAGGATGGCACGCTACCATCTTCCCTCCATACTTCGTATCGGGTGCGATCTTCTCAGGTTTCGCCATGGTATTAACGCTTCTTTTGATCATGCGTAAAACCATGGGTCTCGAAGCTTACATCCACATGAAGCACATGGAATACATGAACATCGTAATCATCGTTACGGGTTCTATCGTAGGTGTGGCTTACTTAACAGAGCTTTTCATTTCATGGTACAGCGGAGTTGAATACGAATCGTATGCGTTCATCAACCGTTTCTCTGGACCTTATAGCTGGTCTTATTGGTTGATGATGACGTGCAACGTAATCAGCCCACAGTTGTTCTGGTTCAAAAAGATCCGTACTTCATTCACCGCAACATTCTTGTTGTCGATTGTAGTAAACATCGGTATGTGGTTTGAGCGTTTCGTAATCATCGTGACTTCTATTCACCGTGACTATACGCCAGCTGCATGGGGTGAGCTTCACCCGACCAGCATCGATATCGGATTGTTCATTGGTACAATCGGTATTTTCTTCACCTTGTTCTTATTGTTTGCGCGTTACTTCCCTGTATTAGCGTTGAACGAATTGAAGACCATCTTGAAGGTATCAGGAGAAAGCTATAAAAACGACCACAAGCACTAAGAGATACGACCTATGGCAAACAAAGTATTCCACGTAATGTACGACGACGACCAAAAGTTGATGGACGCTGCTCGTGCACTCGTAGCTCAGGGTATCCGAGTTAAGGATGTATTTTCCCCATTCCCAGTTCACGGATTAGATCCAGTGATTGGAGTAAAAAGAACACGTTTGGCAATTTGTTCTTTCATGTATGCCACTACCGGAACGCTTTTGGCGATTTTGGGAACATGGTATTTCATGATTCATGACTGGCCAATGAACATTGGTGGTAAGCCAAGTTTCAGCTGGATTGAAAACGCTCCTGCGTTCGTTCCAGTAATGTTCGAATTTTCAGTATTGTGTGGTGCACACGGTATGGCTATTACTTACTTCTTGCGTAATGGTACCCTACCAGGTATGCCAGCTGACAATCCAGATCCTCGTACAACAGACGATAAGTTTGTGATGGAGATTGTTACTGAACAAAACGGATCGATGAGTCCTTCAGAAATTGAAGAGAAGATTCGCACAACAGATGTATACGAACTTAGCATTAAGGAGTACTAAGATGATTCGCCCTCTTTATATCGTAGCTGGAATGGTGTCAACCGCAATGGTTTTCACTGCCTGCACGTCAGACCCCAATGCTCCGGGTGTGGAGTATATGCCTGATATGTACCGTTCACCAGCCATTGAAGCGTATGTAGATTACGGTTCTAATGAGCACATGGACTGGACACAGGAAATGAAAGACGCTAATGGTGTAGTAACCGTGCTTTCGCGCAAGCCAGCACCGGGCACTATTCCTTACACTAGCGCTGATATGGCGAAATTTATGATGCCGTATCCGTTGAATGCTACTCCAGAAGACTATGAGCGCTCTGCTGTAGAGATCAAATCACCTTTGACTTCCACACAAGCGAACATTGAGAAAGGAAAAGCGATTTACACGCAAATGTGCCAACACTGTCACGGAGCAGAAGGCCATGGCGATGGTAAAATTTCTACCAGTGGAAACATTCCTGGTATTCCCGATTACGCAACTAAGTTGAAAGATTTACCTGAAGGTAAAATGTACCATACCATCACTTACGGTAAAGGTTTGATGGGTTCACATGCGTCACAATTGAATCAATTGGAGCGTTGGCAGGTAATTGAGTGGGTAAAATGTCTTCAAAAAGGCATCACTGCACCTGCTTATGATGCTCAAGGAATGTTAACTGTTACCGCAGTGGCCGAGGCTGCACCTGCAGACTCAACCAAACAATAATCATTTAACTGCGAAACGATCATTATGGCACACGATAATAAAATGCAATTTCAGGTACCATCTAAAGCCAAGACTGTTTCAATGGCTTTAATGGCCATCGGTATTCTTGCCGCAGGTCTTGGTTGGGTTGCCGACAAAACGGATCATCACCAATACTGGTGGGCAAATTTGCTGATCAATTCATTCTTCTATTTGGCCTTGGGTATGGGTGCATTGTTCTTCTACGCGTTACAATACGCGGCAGAAGTAGCATGGTCCGCTCAATTGAAGCGCATCTTCGAAGCAATGTTCTCTTACGTAAAAATCGGTTTCCCGATTATTTTAGTAGTGATCTTGTTGGGTCAACTTCATGTGCATCACTTGTATCATTGGATGGATTCTTCAGTTTATGATCCTGCCAATGCTAACTATGACAAAGTGATTGCTGGTAAGCATGCATATTTTAACATTCCCTTCTTCTGGGGTCGTGCTTTAGCCTATGCAGCGGTATTTATTTTCTTCGCTAATTATTTCCGCAAGTGGTCTTTGAAAGAAGACGAAACGGGTGGAACAGATATTCACTATCTCATGTACCGCAAGAGCGCCGTGTTCTTGTTGTTCTTCGGTGTATTCTCATCAACCATGTCTTGGGACTGGTTAATGAGCATTGACACTCACTGGTACTCGACTATGTACGGTTGGTACATTTTCTCTGGTATGTGGGTAACAACAATGACGTTCGCTACGCTTTTAGTGATCTGGTTAAAAGGCCAAGGTTACTTGAGCAGCTTGAATGACTCTCACATTCACGACATGGGTAAATGGATGTTCGCTATTTCAATGTTGTGGAGCTACTTGTGGTTCTGCCAATACATGTTGATTTGGTACTCTGATATCCCAGAAGAGGTGACTTACTTCAAAGAGCGTTATGATCATTACATGACTGGAATGTGGGCGATTTTTGCAGTGAACTTTGCAGTGCCTTTCTATGTTTTGATTGCTCGTGATGCGAAACGTAATATGAAGTTCTTGACACGCGTTGGTATCATCATCTTCATTTCTCACTTCTTTGACTTGTACATGGCGGTTATTCCAGGTACTGTTCATGGTCACTTGTTGTGGGGATTCGGTGAAGGTCACCACATCACCTTCTCTTGGTGGTTCGAAATCGGAATGTTCTTGGGCTTCCTTGGTTTGTTCATCAACATCGTTCTAGGTACGCTTAGCAAAGCCCGTTTGGTTCCTGCTAAACACCCATTCCTCGACGAGAGTGAGCATCATAGCATTTAATTGGTTTCTTGAAGTAGAACAGAAGTAAAAACAGGAATAGAAATGAAACTATTAATCCTTTTGGTTGTAGTGTTGGGAATCATTGCGATTGCTCAATTGACCAAGGTGTACGAATTGACTCGCTCATTGCGTAAAACGCGTGAAGAGGAAATTTCGAACGCAGATAATAAGATGAACGCATTTTTGATGATCGTGTGGATGATCGCGTTCTTCGCTGGTGTTATTTATCTCTACGTTCGTTATGGTGATTATTTACCAGAAGCGGCATCAGAACACGGTGTGAAGGTGGATCAGTTGATGAACATCAACATCATCCTCATCACAATCGTTTTCTTCATCGTAAACTACCTTTTGTTTACCCTTTCATATCGCTTTTACTACCGCAAAGATCGTCGCGCACGTTTCTTCGCACATGATAGCCGATACGAAATGGCTTGGACCTTGATCCCTGGAGTTACCATGGCTTTCATCATTGTTTATGGTTTGATCACTTGGAACAGCATGACAGGAGAAGCTTCTGCTGATGCCATTCAAATCGAAGTGTACTCTAAGCAATTTGACTGGACCGTACGTTACCCAGGTGACAACAAAACCTTTGGTGCGTCTGACTTCAACTTGATTGGTGGTACAAATGCCTTAGGTATGGTTACTCGCGAAGGTATTCGTGAGAAATTAGATACGCTAGATGCAGAAATCGAGGCCATCACTAAGCAGTTAGAAAACAACAAATCAATGCCTATCATGCCAGAAGCATGGGTAGAGTCGTTGGAAGATAAAATGTACCGTTTGCAACGCCACAAGCAACGTATCATGGACCTTAGCGAGAATAAGGTAAATGGACTTAGCCAATGGGAAGCAGGTGCTGACGACAGAATTGTGAAAGGTGAATTACACATTCCAGTAGGAAAAGAGGTGGAGTTTATCTTCCGCTCACAGGACGTTATTCACTCGGCTTACATGCCTCACTTCCGTGCACAGATGAACACCGTACCTGGTGTACCAACACGATTCAAGATGACTCCAACCATCACTACTGCAGAAATGCGTAAGAAGATGGATAACGATGAATTTGATTACCTCCTACTTTGTAACAAAGTATGTGGTGCTGCTCACTTTAACATGCAGATCAAAGTAATTGTTGAAGATGAAGCTAGCTATCAAGCTTGGTTGGCATCACAAAAAACATTCGCCGGCGCAGAAGCACCCGCTACTGAGCCTGCAGCAGAAGACTCATCCTCTAAACCAGATAGTACACAGAAAGCGACAGCAGCTCCAGCAGGTGCTACAGCTATGTTGAAGAATTAAAATTTTAGAAGGAAAAAAAAATGGGAGCACACGAAACTCACGGCCACGGTCACGACAATCACGGTCATCATCATCACGAAGAGTCCTTCGTTTCGAAGTACATCTTCTCACAAGACCACAAAATGATCTCTAAGCAGTTCTTAGTAACTGCGATCTTTATGGGTATCATTGCGGTAATGCTTTCGATTTTCTTCCGCCTACAATTAGGTTGGCCGGGTGAAAATTTCCAAATCCTTAACTTCTTCTTGGGCGACAAATGGGCTCCTGAAGGGGTATTGGACAAAAACGCATACCTCGCTTTAGTTACTATTCACGGTACCATCATGGTATTCTTCGTATTGACAGGTGGACTGTCAGGTACGTTTGCGAACTTGCTTATTCCATTGCAGATCGGAGCACGCGATATGGCTTCTGGTTTCTTGAATATGCTTTCATACTGGTTCTTCCTAGTGTCTTCTATCATCATGGTTGCTTCTCTCTTCGTAGAAGGCGGTGCAGCTTCAGGTGGTTGGACAATTTACCCACCACTATCCGCTTTGCCTCAGGCAATGCCAGGTTCTGGTACGGGTATGACACTTTGGTTGATCTCTATGGTACTTTTCGTAGCGTCATCACTTTTGGGTGGTTTGAACTACGTAGTAACCATTATTAACCTTCGTACAAAAGGTTTGAAAATGACCCGTCTTCCATTGACTGTTTGGGCTCTTTTGGTAACAGCTATCTTGGGTATTCTTTCTTTCCCAGTATTGGTATCAGCAGTAGTTCTTCTCTTGATGGACCGTGGTTTCGGTACTGCTTTCTACTTGTCTGATATTTTCATCCAAGGTGAAGCTCTCGACGTAACTGGTGGGTCACCCATTTTGTTCCAACACTTGTTCTGGTTCTTAGGTCACCCTGAGGTATACATCGTATTGTTGCCAGCACTCGGTATCAGTTCTGAAATTCTTTCTACCAATGCACGTAAACCGATCTTCGGTTACAAAGCGATGGTAGGTTCAATTCTAGCCATTGGTTTCCTTTCGTTCATCGTTTGGGGTCACCACATGTTCATCACAGGTATGAATCCTTTCTTAGGTTCGGTATTCGTATTCACTACATTGTTGATCGCGATCCCCTCTGCGGTTAAAGCCTTCAACTATTTGGTAACCTTGTGGCAAGGTAACATCCGTTTCACACCAGGTATGTTATTCTCTATTGGTCTTGTTTCAACCTTCGTAACTGGTGGTTTAACAGGTATCATCCTTGCTGACTCGGCCTTGGACGTGAACGTTCACGATACCTACTTCGTAGTGGCCCACTTCCACATTGTAATGGGTATGTCGGCTATCTTCGGTATGTTGGGTGGTGTTTATCACTGGTTCCCAAAAATGTTCGGTCGTATGATGAACACGAAGATGGGTTATGCTCACTTCTGGTTGACCATGATCTGCGGCTATGGTGTATTCTTCCCAATGCACTTCGTAGGTATTGCTGGTGCGCCTCGTCGTTACTACAGCTATTCAGAATTCCCATTCTTAGATCAAGTAATGGATTTGAATCCTTTGATTTCAACTTTTGCCATCATCGGTGCTGCTGCTCAGTTGTTGTTTATCTTCAACTTCTTCCACAGCATTTGGTATGGACAAGAGGCTACTCAGAACCCATGGGGTTCAAATACCCTCGAGTGGACAACGCCAGTGAAGCATATCCACGGCAACTGGCCTGGTGCAATTCCTGAAGTACACCGTTGGGCTTATGACTATTCTAACCCAGAGCACGAAGAAGACTTCGTTCCTCAGGTAGTTCCTTTGAAACCTGGAGAGCACGGTCACTAAAAATCGACTCTTGATAATATTTGAAGTCCGCATTCGTAATTGAATGCGGACTTCTTTTTTTTGTACTAGCTCAAGACATGCGAAAAAACTCATCCATACTTCGGAGTACGTTCTTTCTAATCGGAATGTTGTGCTGCACAGTAACATATGCGCAGCGCATCAATCTGTCCGATTCGCTCTCGCATATTTTTCAGGAAAAAAAGGGGTTGAGTGCGAAGTACGATGGGAAAAACGCAATGGTTTCTGGACGTAATTCGAAAACAAACAGCATTAAGCTTGGATTGAGCTTTGGAAAGCGTTTTTCCATTGGATTGGGTTACAATTGGCTAAGCACGGACATCGTTCAACTGAACATTGCCGAACGAAAGGAACAGTTTGTCAAGTTGCGCTATATTGCTCCTTATGCTGAGTACATTTTTTTCCGAAAAAATAATTGGGAGGCCTCTATACCCGTTCAGATTGGTGTAGGGAAAAGTTTTTTATCCTATGAAAAAAATGGAAATGGTCCTCGAGTAGGGGAGAGCTGGACATGGCTCTATGAACCAGCGATGACAGTAGAATATAAGTTTTTTGGGATGATCGGAGTAGGTGTAGGCGGTGGATATCGCATTATGCTGAAGAACAACAACAACCTGGACACGCGATTTACTTCTCCAATTTACACTTGGCGTGTACGACTCATCTTTGAAGAGATCTTTCGAAAATCGGGCTTAAAATGGCCCTCAGGGACATAAGGGGACTGTCGTTTGCCACAAGAAACCGTATATTCGACCATAGATGAACTTTGCTCAGTCGAAGTACACCCTACATTTGCCTTATGGACGAATTTGATATCAGAAACGAAGCCGAGCAAACATCCGATAAGGATGTGGAAAAAGTGTTGCGCCCCAAGTCGTTTGACGATTTTACGGGCCAGCGACAAGTGTTGGAGAATTTGGAAGTGTTTGTGAAGGCGGCTAAGCTACGCAGCGAATCGCTGGATCACGTTCTCTTACACGGTCCTCCCGGATTAGGTAAAACAACGTTGGCCTATATCATTTCAAATGAAATGGGCGTGAATATCAAAACCACCTCGGGGCCCGTATTGGATAAACCCGCCGATCTCGCTGGATTACTCACCAATTTAGAAGAAAACGACGTTTTATTTATTGACGAAATACATCGACTCAGTCCGGTAGTGGAGGAATATCTGTATTCCGCAATGGAAGATTACTGCATCGATTTAGTCATCGATAGCGGGCCGAATGCTCGTTCGGTTCAAATTACACTGAATCCATTTACCTTAGTTGGTGCTACTACCCGAAGCGGTTTGTTGACTGCGCCACTTCGAGCTCGTTTTGGAATTAATGCGCGTTTGCAGTATTACGATGCAAAAATTCTGACAGACATTGTTGAGCGTAGCGCACAAATATTAAAGATTGCAATTACTGGCGAGGCGGCTTATGAAATAGCCCGCAGATCTCGAGGTACGCCGCGTATAGCGAATGCGCTCCTTCGACGCGTACGCGACTTTGCCCAAATAAAAGGTGATGGTACGATAGAGATTAACATCACGCAAATGGCGTTGAATGCGCTCAATGTAGATACTTTGGGATTGGACGAAATGGACAACAAAATTCTGTTGACCATTCTCGACAAGTTCAATGGGGGCCCTGTTGGATTAACAACCATTGCTACAGCTGTGGGAGAAGATGCAGGTACCATTGAAGAAGTATATGAGCCTTTTCTCATTCAAGAAGGTTTCTTGATTCGCACACCACGTGGCCGACAACTTACAGAATTGACCTATAAACATTTGGGAAAAATCCGCAAAGCAGGACCTGGTCAGCTTTTCTAATACACCATGAAAAAGCACACCACAGCTGAGCATACGGTTTGGTTAAAAAGAGAAGCCATGGCTATGGGCTTTTCTTTTGTGGGAGTATCAAAAGCACGTCAGTTAGAGGAGGAGGCAGCACGATTAGAGTCTTGGCTGAAGGCAGAGAAGCATGGAAAAATGGACTACATGGCGAATCACTTTGATAAGCGTTTAGATCCACGTTTATTAGTGCCGGGTGCGAAATCAGTGGTGTCGCTGATGTATAATTATTTCACGGAAAGCAAACAAAACGACCAAGCTCCGAAAATTTCGAAATACGCCTACGGTGAAGATTATCATGATGTGATCAAGCACAAGCTTCGTGAATTATGGGAAAAAATGGAAGCGCGAGTTGGTCAAGTAGAAGGAAGGATTTTTGTGGATAGCGCCCCTGTTTTAGAAAAGGCATGGGCTAAAAATGCTGGCATAGGATGGGTGGGAAAAAACAGTAATTTGATTTCAAAGCAACAAGGATCTTTTTTCTTTTTAGCTGAGCTAATCATTGATTTAGAGTTAGAGCCAGACGGCCCCATCAAAGACTATTGCGGCACCTGCACCGCCTGCATAGATGCCTGTCCTACAGAGGCCATATTAGAACCATATGTAGTAGATGGCAGCAAGTGTATTTCCTATTTTACTATTGAGCTAAAAGAAGCCATTCCGTTGGCATTTAAAGGTCAACTAGATGATTGGATGTTTGGCTGCGATGTTTGTCAGGATGTCTGTCCGTGGAATCGGTTTTCAAAACAACATAACGAGCCATTATTTCACCCCAAGGGCGAGTTGCTTGCCATGACAAGGTCAGACTGGAGAGAGTTAACTGAAGAGGTGTTTAAAGAGCTCTTTAGGCATTCTCCTGTAAAGCGTACGAAATATTCGGGGTTAAAGAGGAATATACAGTTTTTGGATTAATCGTTTTTTTTAGTACTAGACCTTATAGGTCTAAGACCTATAAGGTCTTTACCTAATTTTTTTTCACATTTCCAACTATTTCTTATTCTACCACCCACCTCAGTTATCACACTTTTATATTCCTATTGCATAAAGCAAAAAAAAACCACCCTTCCGGGTGGTTGTTCTTTAAAGGTTTGACTTCGTTTCTTTTTAATGTGCTAACTTAAAACTGCTAGCAATAATGTCTCGGTAACTGCTACCGAATGTAGCTATGCACCAGTTTTTGAATTGTTCCAATTCCTCTCCTTGCAACCATTTAATGGCTTTGCGAAGTTCTTTTCGAAAAAGGAATCGGTCAAAACTCACTTTGGTGAGCACTTCTTTGCATAATTCCAACATGGCTATCGATTTCATTTTCCTTGGTTACTCTAATGTAATTCCTCTCAAGCGAAATTCCTCTTTTTTGGGGACTTAGTTTTCCACCATCAGTGGTTCTTTTCTCTTGTTCAGAACGGTATACAAATGAACACGTAGAAAATGAGTTTATTGTAGCATCGAACGTTAAATAATTATCCGAAAATGGAAAGGAATGTTAATGTTAAATCACTACTTCTTTAACAGTACTTCAACGGCCTTCTCGAGCTGCTGGTCGCGGCCTTTGCCAACTGCTGCCGGCTCATTGGCCACTTTCACGTCGGGGTTGAGTTGCTTGTTTTCTAAGTAGTCGCCTTCTACATCAACCATTCCTACTTGTGGTATTCCAAATACCACCCCATTCTGTAGCATTTCCCACCACACGGCGGTGCCGGTTCCTGCTACGGGCATGCCCACCAATTTGCCAATACCCAAGGCGCGGTAAGTGTAAGGGAATAGATGCGCATCAGAGTAGTTACTCTCGTTCATCACCACTACCGATGGCTTGGTCCATTTGGATAAGGGCTCGTATCCCAATTTTTGATCTCGGGGTAACATGTTGATGTATTCTTTTCCAGATAGGAAAGTAGCCAAGTCGTCATGCAGCCAGCCGCCACCGTTAAATCGGGTATCAACGATTAAGGCTTCTCTGCTTTGGTATTTGCCAAGGGTTTGATCAAATACTTCACGGTAGCTACCATCGTCCATAGATCGCACATGCACGTAGCCTACCTTGCCGTTCGATACACTGTCTACGATATGCCTACAGTTATCTAACCAGCGTTGGTAGCGTAGTTCATATTCCACTCCTTCATGAATGGGTTTTACGGTTTCATCCCAGCGCTGATTGGTGGCCGGATCGTATAAACTCAATAATGTAGGCACGCCTACTTTGCGGTTGAGCATAGGGTAATAGTTGGTTTCGGCTGCGATCGATTGGCCATCAATTTTTTCAATAACAACGCCTGCTTTGATTTTCGAACCGTTTTTTACCATTGGATTTTTCCGCATCACTTCAGCGATTTTTAATCCGTTACCTGTATAGTTCTGATCATAGAATAATCCCAATGAAGCGGTCTGATCGCCGTTGGGACTTTCTTTCCAATAATATGCTCCCGTATGCGAGGCGTTCAATTCACCTAACATTTCCTTCATCATTTCCGCAAAGTCATAATTGTTGTTTGCTTCGGGAAGTACACGTGCATATTCTTTTTTGTAAAAATCCCAGTCTACCTTATGAAGATCTTTCACATAGAATTTCTCACGCACTTGACGCCAGATATGTTCAAATAAATAAGCACGTTCAGCATTTTCATTCAACACCATTTCTCCTTTGATGGCAATGGGTTTGGGCTCGCCTTTTTCTAAATCGATCTTTGTAATTTGTCCATCGGCGATCAAGAATAGATTTTTACCTTCTTTATCCGCAATGAATCCTCCGGGGCTAGTTCCTAGTTTTGCTAAAACTTTCGTTTCCTTAGTACGCAAATTACTTTCCCAAAGGTCATATCCTTTTTCGAACGTAGTGAGGTAATACAACTTCGAACCATCCTTTGATACATAAGCACTAGTGAAGTCAGATGAGTTGGGCGTCAAGCGGCGCTTGCGATCATCGATGCCGTCTAGTTGAATGGTAATGGGTTTTATCTCGTCTTTTTTCTCTTCTGCTTTTTCCCCTTTTTTAGTTTCCCCTTTTTTGGCAGTCGATTTTTTTGCATCACCTGATGTTTCTTTTTTCGAAGAATCGGCAGCTGCTTGGTTTTCTTTGAAAAGCTCGTAATCTTCTTTATTCAGATTAAATTCATCAAATGCTTCTTGGGTGAGGAAGGTCGCATATACGTCCATTTCACCTCCCCAACTCGCGTGATTTTTCTTTCCGTTTTTAGGGCTCGACCAAATGAACATTTTTCCATCCATCATCCACGACGGACCGTATGCGCCATAACCGCTGTGTGAAAGGTTAGTGATGGTACCTTTTCCATCAGCAGAGACTAATCCTATTTGTGAAATCCACTGTTGATCCGGAAGGTAGCTTACTAAAAACCATTTTCCATCGGGCGACCAATGGTAATGTTGGTCACCATCAGCATAGGAATAATTGAGGTTATAGGGAACAATTTCGCGAATTGCTTTAGTAGAGAGGTTCACTACCTTCAGCGCTTGGCGTTGTGCGATAAAAGCAATTTCTTTTCCATCAGGTGAAAAGGCTGGCTGAAAGGTTTCTTCTGGTGTTTCTACCACCACCTCTTCTTTAATTAAGGTTGATTGGAAAAAGTACTTTTCATCTTTTCGCTGAATGGTAGCGGTATAAATATTCCAAGAATTGTTGCGCTCACCGGCATAAACGAGGGTTCGCCCATCTGGCGAAAACCCAACACTGCGCTCTTGTTCAGGTGTGTTTGTAATGCGTTTGGTGGTGCCTTCAGCAACGCTTGCTGCAAACACTTCACCTCGGTATACAAAGGCAATTTCTTTTCCATTGGGTGACACCGCTACTTCAGATGCGCCCGCAACAGGAGAAATTTTTTCTTGATTAAATCGGTCATCGTATGGAATGGTAACGGTTACTTTTTGAGGCGTGCCGCCATCACGAAGGGTATAGAGTGTTCCATGTTGATTAAAACAAAGAATCCCGTTATCACTTATGGATAATTGGCGGGCGGGATGATGAATAAGTTGTGTAAGCGCGGTGCTGCGGCCTTTGGCAAATTCATATTTATACACATTCATATTCCCGCTTTGATCGCTGAGGTAATACATGCTTTGTCCGTCAGCAGAATAAAGGGGATTGAGATCTTCTCCTGAGAAAGTGGTCAACTGCTGGTGCTCGCCGGTCTTGGTGTTATACTCCCACAAGTCTCGCGTAACCGATGAGGTATGGTGTTTTCTAAATTCGTCTTCGTAGCCTTTTACATCTTGGTAAAGCATTTTGCTGCCGTCTTTATTGTATTTAACATAAATAGCGGGCGTAGTCAATACTTGCTTTTCTCGTCCACCTTTAATGGCTACGCTATACAACTCGGGGAGCGCACCGCTCGGAAATTGCTGATTACTTGCCGCATCGAGGCGGGAAGAGAAGAAGACAACAGCATTGCCATCCGGGGTGAAATCGCATGGTATATCGCCTGATGAATGAAAGGTGAGGCGATTGGCCGCGCCGCCCTTGGCGGGCATAATGAAGATGTCAAAGTTTCCATTTCGATCGGATGCAAAAGCAATTTGTTTTCCATCAGGAGACCAAATAGGATTGAAGTCATATCCTTCCGATAAGGTGAGTAGTTGTGCTTCACCGCCATCTACACCAACAGCGTATAAATCGCCTTTGTAGGAAAAAACAATCGTTTTACCATCGGGTGAAATGGAGGAGTACCGAATCCACTGTGCTTCATTTTGAGAATAAGCGATCGAGGAAAGGAGGGAAAGGACAATAAAGGTTAAGTGTTTCACAAAAAAAGGGTTTATGAAAGGCAATTTATAAAAAGGAAATGCGCGGCCCACAAGGGAATTGTTAATTTGTGTTTGCTAGCTGATATATAGCTAGGTGATAATAATCACATTCTAGCTTTCACAAAAGGATACCTTTACCATCTCTTCAAACGGCAATCATTTCTACTGCAGTATTTTTTGCCCTGGACACTTTGCATTTTTACTTAATAAGAAGAACATGATCATTTACATTAAACATATGGTTAGTTCTCGATGTAAACTATCGGTGGCTGAAGTCTTAAATAGCCTTGGTTTAAAATACACCACTATTGATCTAGGATATGTGGAACTGCAACAAGACTTGAATCCTGTGTTGCATGATGAACTCAAGGCTAGTCTCGCTAAATCAGGCTTAGAGCTTTTGGATGATAAGCGCTTTATTCTGATTGAACGGATAAAAAATGTTATTACAAAAATGATCCATGACACGGATGATTTGCCACGGGTGAATTTCTCTACTTTTTTAAGTGAACAGTTGAAGCATGATTATACCTATTTGTCCAACATTTTCACCGAAGGAGTGGGAATGAATATTCAGCACTTTATCATTGAACACAAAATAGAAAAGGCGAAAGAACTCATAATAGATGATGAGCTAAGTCTTACCGAGATCGCGTACCGTCTGCATTATAGCAGTGTTGCGCATTTCTCTACGCAGTTTAAAAAGGTCACTGGTGTTACTCCAACGGCTTATAAAAAATTAAAGGACAAACAGCGTAGAAATTTAGAAGATGTGTGAACTGTGTAAGAATTAGAGGTTAGCGTGTAACATGTAAAGGTGTTGATCAGCGGAGATTTGTAGTGTAAAATCAACTAACACACTACCATCATGAACACTAAAAGCTCCTCTGACGGAAATGGCAACATTTCTACTGCATTAATTCTGCGTACAGATTTTATTGCACTTCAAAAGGCCATCACCGCGCATCTTGAAATGGCTGTCAAACAACATGAAGAAGCACCAGATTATGGTGAAAATGACGACTACAAACAGTCTCAAGAGCGATTAGTCACGGCTAATCATCATCATGATTTCGATGAATCGAGAGAAAATAAAGCATAGTCCGGATATATACTCAGCGGTTTAAGTTTTTCGTTCGGACTTTGAAAGTGGATGCATTAGAAAATAGTGTATCCACTTTTTTTTGATAAAAAAAATAGTGTGATTGATGTAATAGATTGAACGAATACTATAACACCTATACGTAAACAATCATGAAGATTTGTTCTGTAGTTTATTTCAGGCTACACCAAGAAAATGGAAACACCAAACAAAGCCATCGAGGCTTTCAAAATTAGCGGTGAATGGGCTCCGCAGTCCAAAAAGCTCAAATCAAAATTCGATCAATTGACAGAGTCTGATTTAAAATTGGAATCTGGCAAAGAAGAGGAAATGCTCGCACGCGTGGGAACACGTCTGAATAAGAAACGTGAAGAAGTAATAGGCCTCATCAAGAACGTTCAGTTAGACAAAGCATAGGTCTTGGCTGGTCGGTTTTTGAAAAGAGACACCTTTGCGGGTGTCTCTTTTTTTTAATCAGTCAATTATGAAACGATTAGTCGAATTCTTGTAAGAGTTGAGCATCTATTGTATCGCAGATTTGAAGTGTAGAAACGGTTCTATAATTAATATATATCGGATGAAAACTATAAAAGCTATCAATGGCTTTTGGAATCAAATCAAAGGTCAGATGCAGCAGCGTTATGCAATGTTGCGCAACAACAATAAGTACTTACTTGAAGGGAGAAATACGGAGGCGTATGGTAAATCTCAAATGGAGGAAAGTAAAGATATAAGACATGTTTTTGATGATGATTTTTTTCTTCCAAAGGCTAATTCGGAAAAAAAGTTGACAAGTGGAATGCAGAACCATAAGGTTCAAATGAATTGGATGATAATGCTAGTCGCAGTTGTGCTTGTGAGCGCCACTGCTTGTAGCTCGCCAAAGAAAAAAGTGGAGAATGCCCAAGAGGAGGTTAAAGAATCAGAAGAGAATTTGGAACAAGCAAACAAAGAATACCTAGAAGATATGGAAAACTACAAAGTGGAAACCAGAAAGAAAATCAAAGAGAATGAAAAGGCTATGGCCGATTTCAAAGAGCGCATCAAAAATGAAAAGGCGGATGTGAAGGCTGACTATGAAATCAAAATTGCTGCTTTAGAAAAAAAGAATAGTGATTTCACCTTGCGCATGGATAATTACAAAGCCGATGGGCGCGAAAGTTGGGACAAGTTTAAAGCAGAGTTATCCTATGATATGGATGAATTGGGTAAGGCTTTTAAGGACCTTACAGTGAAAAATGTAAAGTAGTTTTTAATCAGAAAGTTTATGAAAAAAGGCATTGTCATTTTAAGCATATGCTGCTTATCGGGCTTATCGTGGTCGCAAGACGCCAGCGATAATGATCAACTATTCTTTGGTGTAAAAGGCGGGTTGAACTACTCAAATGTATATGATTCAAAGGGAGAGGAGTTTGATGCAGATCCTAAGTTTGGTTTTGCTGGCGGCGTATTCACCACTATACCAATTGGTAGCTTCCTAGGCATTCAACCGGAGGTGTTGTTTAGTCAAAAGGGTTTTTCTGCAAAGGGAAATGTTTTAGGCAGTGAGTATAGCTTAACACGAACAACCTCGTTCGTAGATGTGCCTATTTATTTTGCCATTCGACCAAGCCCATGGGTGTCTATTGTGGCAGGCCCACAGTATTCATATCTTGTTAAGCAGCGTGATGTTTTTGAAAATGGAAAGACAACCATCGCGCAAGAACAAGAATTTGGAAGTCAGAATATTCGAAAAAATATTCTTTGCTTTAGCGGCGGACTCGATATCAATACGGATCACCTCGTAGTGGGTGCTCGTGTGGGCTGGGATGTACAGAAAAATACAGGCGATGGCACTTCTACTGTTCCGCGCTATAAAAACACATGGTATCAGGTAACGATAGGGTATCGTTTATACTGATCCTTCTGTAATTCTTGATTTAGAAAAGAGTTTCCAACCAAAAATCAAAACCCGTTTTCGAATCAAAAAAAAACCACATGATATTCATGTGGTTTTTTGTGCTTTATGAAGCGAATTAGTTAGCAACCTCACTCATGAACTTAATGCGCATAAGTCGAAGAGGTTCTTCTTCGTAATCGCCATCGAAGTATTTTTCTGCTTCAGAGATTTCATCCGTTTCTGATTGCATGAAATACTCCATGATTTCTTCTTGAGCATCTTCATCAATTTCTTCGTTGATGAAATATTGAATATTGATGCGTGTGCCGCTGCTTACGATGGTTTCTAGTTCGTCCAAAAGTCCTTTTAAGTCTTTTCCTAATCCACGAGCGATATCGGGCAAAGGAATCTTCTTATCGATGTTTTGAATGATCTGAACTTTATGTCCGCTTTTAGAAAGAGCACTTTTCACCACAAAATCTTGCGGGCGATCAATTTCGTTTTCTTCACAATAATTTTTGATCAGGTCAATGAAGGCCTGTCCATATTTTACTGCCTTGCCTTTACCAACGCCTTGTATTTGCGACAGCTCATCCATGGTAATGGGATATTGAGTTGCCATTTCTTCGAGCGAGGGGTCTTGGAATATAACGTATGGTGGAAGTTTCTTTTCCTTCGATACCTTCATGCGCAACTCGCGAAGCATCGAGAACAATTGTTCGTCAGCCGCACCACCACCGCTTTTCGGAGCGAGCAACTCACCATCGTCGTCGGTTTCGCCAATTTCTTCTTCTTTCACGACCATAAAGCTTTCGGGCTTTTTCATAAAAGCTTTACCAGCGTCGGTGAGTTTCAGAGTGCCATAAGTTTCTACTTCTTTTCGCAGAAGTCCACGAACCACCATTTGGCGAATGATGGCATTCCAGAATTTTTCATCGTGATCTTTGCCTTCAGCAAAAAGATCGTTTTTATGCCCCTTATAAGTGGTCACTTCGGAGTTGGCTACACCGCATATCACATTGCAAATGAATTTGGCTTTGTGCATTTCTTTGAAAGAAGCGACACAGTCCAAGATTAACTTCACTTGCTCAGAACCTTCAAATGTTTCTTTCGGGTTGCGAGAGTTATCGTCCATGCCCGCGCCTTCACCGTTTACCTCGTCCCATTCTTCACCGAAATAATGGAGAATGTACTTTCTTCGGCTAATCGAGGTTTCGGCATAGGCAATCACCTCTTGCAGCAATTGCATACCCACTTCTTGTTCGGCTACTGGTTTTCCTTGAAGGAATTTCTCCAGCTTTTCGATGTCCTTGGGCGAATAAAAGGCGACACACACACCTTCACCACCATCGCGTCCCGCGCGTCCGGTCTCTTGATAATAACTTTCTAAGCTTTTGGGTATATCATGGTGAATCACAAAACGAACGTCTGGTTTATCGATGCCCATACCAAAAGCGATAGTGGCCACGATGACGTCAACATCTTGCATCAAAAATTTATCTTGAACAGAACTACGCTGGTGGCTATCCATACCAGCGTGGTAGGAGAGAGCCTTAATACCGTTGGCAACTAGGAGAGCGGCAAGTTCTTCCGTTTTCTTTCGGCTGAGGCAATAAATGATTCCGCTTTTTCCCGTATTTCCTTTAATAAACTGGATGATTTGTTTTCCAACGTTGTTCTTCGGGCGAATCTCGTAGTATAAGTTCGGACGGTTAAATGAAGCCTTGAACACTTTAGAATTCATCATCCCAAGGTTCTTTTGAATATCCTGCTGCACTTTAGGAGTGGCAGTAGCCGTAAGCGCCATAATGGGTACATCGGCTATTTGTTGGATGATGGGCTTTAACCGACGATACTCAGGTCGGAAGTCGTGACCCCATTCAGAGATACAGTGAGCTTCGTCGATGGCAACGAAAGAGATTTTTACGCTGCGCAAAAATTCTACGTTTTCATCTTTATTGAGGGATTCAGGAGCAACGTAGAGCAATTTGGTTTTGCCCGATTGAATGTCACTTTTAACCTGATTGATTTCCGTTTTATTCAGAGAGGAGTTGATGAAGTGAGCGATACCGTCTTCTGAGGAGAAGCCGCGCATGGCATCTACTTGGTTTTTCATCAAGGCAATAAGAGGGGAAACGACGATTGCCGTACCATCGAGCATTAATGCGGGTAATTGGTAGCACAATGACTTACCGCCGCCGGTAGGCATTATGACGAAGGTATCGTTTCCTTCTAAAACTGCTTGAATAACGCTTTCTTGAAGTCCTTTGAATTTATCGAATCCGAAAAAATGCTTCAGCGCTTCGCGGGGCGTTAAGTCAACTGCCGTTGTCATGTTGTTTGCATATTGGTTAGAACGAACGTTTAAATATAACAAAAAACGAATACCGTGCTTTGTTCAAAAGAGAGGTGCTTCGAAAAACGTCCGCTTTTTTTAAAGGGACGCGAATATACTAAATTTCTGTGCACGTTTGACGGGGAAATGGGAGGCTTTAATAATCAAAACGGGATTCCTAATTCATTCCATCACCAGAAGTAGCTTATACTATCTTTGCCGCCACTTTACACATGAGCAACTCTAACTCCGATATTTTACAATCTGCCAGACGCACCATAGAAATGGAAGCTGAGGCGGTAAAGGGATTATTGCCTCACATCGATGAGCGCTTTGCTGACATTGTTCAGGTTATCCTTCATTCTCCCGGTCGTTTGGTGGTTACAGGGGTGGGCAAGAGTGCTAACATTGCCCAAAAGCTGGTAGCTACCTTTAATAGCACGGGGCAGCCTGCCGTATTTATGCATGCGGCGGATGCAGCACACGGCGATTTGGGCAATGTGCAGAAGGGTGATGTGGTATTGTGTATTTCGAAAAGCGGAGATAGTCCTGAAATTAAGTTTCTCGTGCCTTTGGTAAAAAGCATGGGAAATGTCTTGATAGGAATGGCGGGTAACCTTCAAGGTTTTTTAGCCAAACACAGCAATTACGTGCTGCCAACCCCTGTAGAAAGAGAGGCTTGCCCGAATAATCTAGCTCCAACCACCAGCACTACAGCTCAATTGGCCATGGGCGATGCCCTAGCCGTAGCTTTGATGGAATGTCGCGGTTTTTCAGCGGGCGACTTTGCCCGTTATCATCCGGGCGGTGCTTTGGGTAAAAAACTGTATGTGCGCATGATTGACTTGGTTAATCCTGACGCAAAACCGATGGTAGCGCCACAAACGCCGGTAAAAGATGTGCTTCTAGAGATTTCATCGAAGCGTTTAGGGGCAACAGTAGTGGTACACAAGGACGAAATAGTAGGTATCATAACCGACGGTGATATTCGCCGAATGCTAGAGCGCGGGGGCGATATTCAAGCCCTGATGGCTGCAGACATTATGGGGCATTCGCCCATGACTATCGATGGCGATTCCCTAGCTGTTGAGGGTTTTCATGTGATGGAAAGCCGCTCGATAACCCAATTAATTGTAACAGAGAACGGCAAATATGCTGGTGTTGTTCATTTGCACGACATTTTGAAAGAAGGAATATTCTAAACTCATGGCAGAAGAAGCAAAGGAGATGTCGTTTATAGAGCATTTGGAAGAGTTGAGATCTCGACTCGTTCGCTCTGTAATTGCCGTTATAGTCGGTGTTTGCATTATTGTAGCCTTCGATGATGTGGTGATTGACCAAATTATCATGGGGCCGCGCCATCTCGATTTTCCTACGTATCAGTTTTTCTGCAACATGGGCCGAAGCATGGGCCTAGGGGAGCAGCTTTGCTTCACTGAAATGAATTTTACCTTGCAGAGTACCACCATGGGAGGTAACTTCTCTGCTTATATAATGGTTTGTCTAGTGGGAGGAATAGTGTTGGCCTTTCCTTACATCATCTACCAGTTATGGTCTTTTATAAAACCAGGCCTCAATCGAAAAGAATCAAGCGGTGTGAGCGGTATAGTGATGTGGGTGTCTCTTTTGTTTTTTACCGGGGTATTATTCGGGTATTACGTGTTGGCCCCATTGTCTATTCAGTTTTTGGGCAATTTTCAGTTTGCTGATGTGGCCGTGTCTTCTACCGTACTTTCTTACCTCAAACTCACCACTTCATTGGTATTGGGCACGGGGTTGATGTTTCAGTTGCCAGTTCTGATGTACTTCTTGGCAAAAATCGGCTTGGTCACCTCTGCATTTTTGAAGAAATACCGCCGTCACGCCTTTGTTGTGAACTTGATTGTGGCAGCAATTATTACCCCACCGGATGTAACTAGTCAAATTTTGGTGTCATTGCCCATTTTACTCCTTTACGAGGCGAGTATTTTCATTACCGCTCGTGTGGAAAAAAATAAGTTAAAAGCTGAGAACTAGTAGGGCTTTTGGGTGTTTTGGTGTATTAGAATCGTCAATTTGGTCTAAAATGTAGAAAAAGGTTAAGCCTTTTTTATATTTGGCGGCCAATTAACCTGTTTAATCACCAAATTCAAAAAATGAAGAAAATCTACTTATTAGCTCTCGCTACCGCTTTTGCTTCTACAGCGTTTTCTCAGTGGAAAGTGCAACAGAGCCCAGCTCGTCGCAACTTCTCGAAGAGTGAAGTTTTCTCTCTTACTGCGAAACGTCAAACCCTTACTCCTTACGCTCCATCAAACCGCGTAGAGTTGTTGAATGAAAACTTTGAAGGTGTATCTGGTACTTTGCCAGGAGCTCTTCCTTCAGGTTGGTCAACTAACGTTATTACTGATGCCGATGGTGCAGATGTAAACGCTTTCTTTACACATGACGCTACAACTGCTAACGCAGGTGGTTACTGGCCAGTAGCTGAAACCGGCAACAACAACCAATTTGCTGGTGCCAATGACGATGCGCCACCTTGTGACTGCGACATGGTAGATATCTACTTGCAGACTCCAGCGATGGACTTCACTACAGCTACTAACGTGGCTATCACTTTTGACATTTTCCATGACCGTGGTTTCGGTGGTGGAGATGCTACACTTCAAGTATCAACTGACGGTGGTACTACTTTCAGCATTGTAACTTTAGGTTTGGATGCTGATGGCGTTGCTATTGAAACTCTTCCAGTGGATCAAGATTACTGGCAAACCATCATCGTACCAGTTTACGATTTGACTGGTCAAGCTTCTGTAATCTTCCGTTTCCAATGGTCTGATGCTACTTCATGGGCTTCTGGTTTTGCAGTTGACAACGTGATCGTTGGTGAATTGCCAAACTTCGATTTGAAAGCTGATAAAGTGAAATTCGGTAACTGGAACTACGATACCTTCGGTGCTGGTGTATGGGATTACACTCAAATTCCAGTAACTCAGGCTAGCCCAGTTTACGCATCTGTAGTGGCTTCTAACAATGGTTTCAACGATCAAGCTGATGTAAGTGCTTCTTTCGATGTTACTTTCAATGGCACCCCAGTATCAGGATCTCCATTCGCTGGCGGTCAAGTTTCTGCTTTGTTGCCAAGCCTAGAGAAAGATACCATTTCAGTTCTTTCTTCATTCGTTCCAGATGCGATTGGTACAGTGGGTGTTTCTGTTAGCTTGTCATCTACTTCAGGTGATGATGTTGCTGCAAACAACATAGCTACCAACAGCTTAGAAATGACAGAATTTACCTATGCTCGCGATGCGGGTGCTGCTCAGGCCTTCACTGATCCAGGTGTTAGCTACGAGTACGGTAACTTGTTCGATATCTACAACAACCAATTCTTCGGTGGTATTGACTACGCAGTAGGCGCGGGTTCAACAGCTGGCGAAATTGTTGTTGGACGTGTTTATGAGTTCCAAGGATTAGATGCTACTGGTTTACCAGTATTGACTGATCCAGTAGCAGAAACCATCGAATACGAAGTATTGGATGCTGATTTCAACTCTGTAGGAGAAGGCAACTTCATTTTCTTGCCATTCGCTTCAGGTAGCGGTACAGCTGCAGCTGAATTGGAAGCTGGAAAAACTTACCTTGCAACTATCGCTACTAGCGGTGTTCGTACTCCAGTATCTGGTAGCAACGAGTGGGTTTCTTCATGGTTGTTTGACGATACAGGTTGGGGTGCTACTTTGTCTATCCCAATGGTTCGTTTGAATGCTAATGCTTCTTTGGCTGTTGACAACATCAACGCTGTTGTAGCTAACGTAGGCAACTTGTATCCAAACCCATCAAACGGTGAGTCAGTAATGACTTATACGTTGAAAACAGACGCTAAAGTATCTGTGATCGTTCGTGATATGGCTGGTCGTGTAGTTTCTACTCAAAATGAGGGAAGCCGCACTGCTGGTACTTACTCAGTTCGTTACAATACAGAAGCTTTGAGCGCTGGTGTTTACAGTTTCACATTGGTAACTGGTGACCACCAAGTAACTCAACAATTGGTAGTACGTTAATCGTTACTTCTCGATATAGAAAGCCCCGTCCGAAACCGGACGGGGCTTTTTTTTGAAAAATAGCCTTAGGAATGCAGGAATTCAGAATGTACGGTGGAAATCTTGATCATTTTTTGGTAGGGAGAATCAAGGAAATACAGTACTTTAGGCACGGATAAATCAAAAAACGATTAAAGGATGAAAAAGATTTCTATTCTCTTTTCAGCACTTGCCCTTGTATTCACGGCTAACGCGCAGCGTATTGCCAATGTTACAGGCGATGTAGCTAAAACGCCAGTAATGGCTTCTAGCGCAGAGTTGAACAACTCTCGCACCATGACAGAGCGTCAAAACTCAGGTAACCGCGGTGGTGGTACTATTCTTTTCACTGAAGACTTCGCTAACGGTCTTGCAGGTAACAACGGTGGTGTTGGTGCTTGGACAATCGAAGATTCAGGTGCTACTCCAATCTGGATGGTGGCTAACGCTAACAGCCCAGGTGGTGAGTTCTCTACAAACATCGCAGCCCTTGCTTCTACTACAGCAGCTAACGGTTGGATGATTTTTGACTGTGACCTTTACAACACACCAATTTCTGACGGTGTTGAAGACGTTACAGGTTCTTTGACTTCTCCAGTGATGGATTTCACTGGTGTTAACTCAGTAATCGTTGAGTGGGAACAATACTTCCGCTACTGCTGCTTCTCTGCATCTCCTTTGACTTTGGAGGTTTCTACAGATGGCGGTGCTAACTGGACTGTATTCCCAGGTCATGGTAACTTCATTCAGTCTGCCAACACATTGTCGGCTAACCCACAAGTTACTCGTGTAGATATTTCTTGTGCTGCTGCTAACCAAGCGAACGTTCAAATTCGTTTCGGTTACAACACAGCTAACGAAGCTGGTTATAGCCACTACTTCTGGGGTATTGATGATATCACTATCTCACAAAACAACGTTGTTAACGATCTAGAAGTATTACAAGTAACTAACGGTGATGTATTCAACGTTTGGGAATACCGCATCACTCCGCTAGAGCAACGCACTTTGGCTGCTGATGGTGGTCTTTTGGCTGGCGTTATGTACCGTAACAACGGTAACAGCGACCAAACTAACACTACAATCACAGTTGAGATATTGGACGCTGCACAAAACGTGCTTTCTACTACTGTTACTGATCCTTTCTTGATGGAATCTTTCGGTAACACTCCAGAGTGTCCTTCTTACTTGGCCGATACTCTTTATATCGAGACTGGTTGGGAACCAACAGCGCTTGGTAACTACTTCGTTCGTGCTACTATCAGCAGCGATGCTGTAGATGAGGCTGATGTAAACAACTTACAAGCTCGTGAAATCGTTTACTCTGAATATGAGTACGGTCATGATAACGAAGCTGACCTCGGTTTGGAAATTGGTCCACGTGATAGTGACGACTCTCCAGGTGAATTCGATCCAACAGGTTACGGTAACTTCTTTACCTTCCCAAATAACGGTTCTACCGCTTATGGTTTGTCTTGTGTTTTCGGTCCAACTTGTGACGAAAGCGTAAACTTCAATGCTGTATTGTTCCAAACTAACGGTGACCTTAACGGTGCTGGCGAAGTAATCGCTTCTGGTGAATACTTCACTACTGCTGGTCAATTGAACAGCGCTTATCAGTACTATCCTTTCGATGCTTCAGTTTCTGTTGCTAACGATCAAGCTTACTTCTGTGCTATCCAAAACGAAAACACAGATGCATTGCAATTGACTATCGCTGCTCAAGCTGATAGCGATAGCGACAATTCTACTGGTGTTTACGAACTTTCAGGTGGTGGAGACTTCGTTTGGTTCTCTAGCCAAAACTGGACTCCAGCTGTGCGTTTGATCATCGCTGAATTGGTTACTGTTGACGAAATCAACTCTGATAACCTTTCTTTCTTCCAAATCAATCCTAACCCAGTAAACAACGTTGGTCGCGTTAACTTCTCTTTGAAGTCTGATGCTTCTGTTGTTTATGAAGTTCGTGATATGAACGGTCGTTTGGTTCAGTGGAACCGTTTGGGCTCTTTCCAAGCGGGTCAAAACACTTTCCAATTTGACGCTTCTAACATGGCTGCTGGTAACTACACTTTGTCACTCGTTATTGACGGGGCAAACATGTTCACTAAGCACATGAACGTTATCAAATAAGGAATCTCATCCGATCTTTATACCAAGAGCCCTTCTTCTTCTGGAAGAAGGGCTCTTTCTTTTGTTGTGATTTTGGATGATACTTGTTATTTATTCTTTGTAGAGCTTCTTGTACTTTTGATAAAAATTTTCTCCTCTTGCGAATTCATACCGATTTTTCAGGACTCAGTCAAGTAACGAATGCTATCGTTACTATTGGTACATTCGATGGTGTGCACGGTGGTCACCGATCAATCATCAATCGGCTAAAAGAAATTGCTCAAGAGCTCGGTGGTGAAACCGTATTGCTCACCTTTTATCCGCATCCACGCATGGTTTTACATCCGGATGATCATGGATTGCAATTGTTAAACACGCCAGAAGAAAAAGCCACCTTGCTCAGAGAAGCGGGGATCCAACATTTGGTGGTCTATCCGTTTAGCACCGAGTTTTCGCGCATGTCCTCATTTGACTATGTGAGGGATCTTTTGGTAAATGGTATTCATGCAAAAAGAGTAGTGGTAGGCTATGATCACCGCTTTGGTAGAAATCGAGAAGGTGATTTTTCTACTCTAACCGAGTTGTCCGAATTGTTTGGTTTTGAAGTAGAAGAAATTCCTTCTCATCAAATCGACGAAATTCAAGTGAGTTCTACCAAAGTACGTCAGGCTATCATAGAAGGTAACGTATCCGTTGCAGAACGATTATTGGGTTATCGATACAAGCTAACAGGCTCCGTAGAACATGGCGATGCAAAAGGCCGGACCATTGGATTTCCGACAGCGAATATTCACTGTAATTATCCCTATAAACTGATTCCAGGTAGAGGGGTGTATGCGGTGAACGTGCATTGGAATGGTGAAAAATATAAGGCTGTACTCAATATTGGTGTGCGCCCCACCGTTCATGAGACTAGTCCTTTGCATGTGGAGGCCCATCTTTTAGACTTTGATCAGCAGATTTATGGTGAAAACCTGACCGTGGAATTCGTTCAAAAATTGCGCGATGAACAGAAATTTGGCTCGATCTCTGAATTAAAAGAACAAATAGCTGCAGATATTGAACAGGCCAAATTGATATTATGAATTGGAAGCAAACGTTGATCGTAGGAATTTTCGCTTTTCTTTTTTCTTATGAAGGAAAGGCGCAACTGCTGCCGTTCAACGCGCTCGATACACTGAAGATGTTCAAAAGCATGGAAGCGGCTCTGGCCAACCCAGATGAGGTCTATCGCCTTGACCTTTCCAAGCAAAAACTGACCGAAGTTCCTGCGGAAATTCAAAAATTCAAAAACCTTCAGGAACTGCATTTAGATAAGAACAAAATTGAATTAGTGCCCGATTTCTTGGCACAGCTCAAATACCTGCAAATTTTCTCTGCGGGTCAAAATAAGATCGATTCGATCACGCCTGCCTTTTGGACCTTACGAAACCTCCGCCGCCTCGATTTTTCAGATAATTTTCTGACCGAAATTCCAGAGAGTATCGAAAATCTCCAAGAACTGCGTCTGCTTATTTTGTGGGACAACCCCATTAACTCTTACCCCAATGAATTGGGAGAACTGAACAAATTAGAACATCTCGACTTGCTCAACAATATCATGAGCTACGATACGCAGGAACGTTTGATCTCTTTGTTGCCCAAGTGTAATATTATTATGTCCACTCCCTGTAGATGTGAGGACGGGCAGTAAAAGCAGCGTCTAATTTGCTAAATTAGGCGCATGAAACTAGTCGAATATTTAGAAAGCTACAATTCACGCGAATTGCGCAAGCCTTATGTGATTGCAGAAGCTGGCGTAAATCATGAAGGTTCAATGGATCTTGCCAAAAGATTGATTGATGAGGCCGCTCAAGGCGGTGCCCAAGCCATAAAATTTCAAACTTACAAGGCAGAAACAATCGCCAGTAAGGATAGTCCATACTATTGGGACATTACGAAAGAGCCTACCCGCAGCCAATTCGAGCTGTTCAAGAAATACGATAAATTTTGGAAAAAAGAGTACGAAGAGTTAGCTCGCTACTGCGAAACAGCTGGCATTGAGTTCATGAGTACTCCTTTCGATGTAGAAAGCGCTACCTTTTTGAACGACTTAATGTCTGTTTTCAAAATTTCGAGTTCAGACATCACCAATTTGCCCTTCATAGAGTACCAGTGCAGCTTTGGTAAGCCAATCATTCTTTCTACGGGTGCGGCTTACAAATGGGAAGTGATGCAAGCGGTAGAAACCATTGAAAAATATGGCAACAAGCTCTGTTTAATGCACTGTGTGTTGAACTATCCTACGATGGATGAAAATGCAAATTTGGGTATGATCAAGGATATGATTCGCTTGTTTCCGGACGTGGTGCCGGGCTATAGCGATCATACGTTGCCAAAAGACATGCATACCTTGGAAGTGGCGACGCTATTGGGTGCTACCGTTTTGGAAAAACACTTTTCTCATGATAAAACGTTGCCGGGTAATGACCATTATCACGCAATGGATTACAAGGACCTTCAGCATTTTTGGAATAGACTCGAACGAACATTCGGTTTGTTGGGCACTTTCGAAATGAAGGCACTAGAAAGTGAGGCTCCTGCTCGTGCAAATGCTCGTCGCAGCTTGGTAGCTGCACGCGCCATAGCAGAAGGACAAGTGATACAAGCGGCAGATCTGACTTGGAAGCGCCCTGCGAGCGGCATTTCTCCAAAAGATATTTCTCAAGTGATTGGTAAAAAAGCTTCACGTGCAATCGAAGAGGACGAAGTGATGAAGTGGCAAATGATCCATTAATTAGTCGAACATACAATGAAATATACTCCCTTAAGTGCAGCGCACTATACCGCGAACAGAAGTCGTTTTGCCGCTAAAATGAAAACAGGTGGCTTGGCTATTTTTTGCAGCAATGACACCTATCCAACAAGTGCTGATGGACACCGTTCTTTCTGGCAAGCTTCAGACATTTTTTACCTCACTGGTGTCGATCAAGAAGAAACGATATTGGTGATTTTCCCCGATTCTTTTCATGGCATACATAAAGAAGTGCTTTTTGTAAAAGAAACGAGTGAAACAATAGCGATTTGGGAAGGAGCAAAATTGACCAAAGAACAAGCGCGTCAACGCACCGGTATTCAAGCTATTTATTGGCTTAGTGATTTTGAGCGAGTGTTACGTGGTTTATTGGCTGAAGCACAATGTGTGTACCTTAATAATAACGAGCATACCCGTGCTCATGTTGAAGTGGAAACTCGAGAAATGCGATTCTCTAAGTGGTTTCGCGAACATTTTCCACATTATACAATTGAACGCAGCGCTCCCATCATGCATCGTTTGCGCGCCATTAAGGACAAGGAAGAAATTGCACAATTACAGCGGGCGATGGACATCACCTGTGCTGCTTTTAAGCGCGTAATGAAGTTTGTAAAGCCCGGCGTAATGGAATACGCCGTAGAAGCGGAGTATATACATGAATTTATGATCAATGGATCGCGTGGTGGTGGTTATACGCCCATCATCGCTTCGGGTGCAAGCGCGTGCGTATTGCACTACATCGAAAATGATAAGGAGTGTAAGGATGGCGATTTGTTGTTGATGGATATAGGGGCGGAATACGGCTATTATAACGCTGATATGACTCGCTGCATTCCTGTAAATGGTAAGTTCTCTCCTCGTCAAAAAGAAGTGTACAATGCGGTGCTTCGAGTAATGAAAGGAGCGAAGGCCTTGTTACGTCCGGGTGTATATATGCATGAATACCACAAGCAAGTGGGAGAATTGATGACCAAAGAGTTAATCGATTTGAAATTGATCACGGCAGAAGAGGTAGCCAATCAGCGCCCAGAGTGGCCGGCGTATAAAAAATACTTCATGCATGGCACTTCCCACTTTTTAGGACTTGATGTACACGATGTAGGCGATTGGACCATTCCTATTGAGGCTGGAAATGTATTTACAGTGGAGCCAGGAATTTATATTCCAGAAGAGGGCGTGGGCATTCGCATCGAAAACAATATTGTCATTACTGAAAACGGAAATGATGATTTATTCAAAGATTTCCCGATTGAGGTAGAGGAGATAGAGGCTATAATGAATAGCAAATAAAAAAAGGCCCGAAAGGGCCTTTTTTCATGAACGGTTGTCATCTTATTCTACCACGTAAATTGTGCCTTGTTCGTGGAGGTCTTTGCCTTTTATTAAGATGAAATATTTTCCGATGGGCGCATCTTTAAAAGACACGTCAAAAGTGGTGTGCTTATCAGAAAGATGAGCCTCCTGGGTTATCACGAGGTGCGTAGAGCTGAAAACAGAAAATTCAATATCCACTGGATTTTCTGAAACAACAGTAATTTGAGTTTCGCTATTTGTTTTGACTTCTTTGCTAGAAAGTATGATGGACACTTGTGCGCTAAGGCATTGCGTGCAAAGGGCGAAAAGTAAACTCAGAAGTAAGCGCATCTTTTTTTATTTTATCACTCAAACATCGGCCGTATTTTCATTCATCGTTGGGCTTTCTCCCAATTGTTTTTCACGATTTGATTTGAAAAGTAATTTTTCACTCCGGCCTTTTTTGAACACGTTACGTCCAGGGATTTTTCCTTTGCGTAAGGCTTTTTGTTCTTCTTCTGGCAGGTGAATGACTGACTGACATTCTTCGGAACAACAATTTTCGTATTTGGCTTTGCATTCATCACATTGGATGAAAAGAATGTGGCAGCCCAAATTCATGCAATTGGTATGGTGGTCGAAAGGTTTACCACATTGGTGACATTGTGCGATAACGTCATTCGAAATCCGCTCGGCCAAGCGCTCGTCAAACACAAAGTTTACACCCTTGAACAAATTGGGAAGTTGTTGTTCTGAAGCGTCTTTGGCATATTTAATAATACCTCCTTCCAATTGGTGAACGTTTGGAAAGCCTTTGTGCTTAAGATAAGCAGAGGCTTTTTCACATCGGATACCACCTGTGCAGTACATGACAATATTCTTGTCATTTTTTCCATCGAGCATTTTTTCTACCATGCTTATTTCCTCTCGGAAAGTATCAGCATCGGGTAAAATAGCTCCTTGAAAATGCCCTACTTCACTTTCATAATGATTGCGCATGTCAATCAGAATCGTATCAGGTTGGGTGATGAGTTCATTGAATTCTTTCACCTTTAAGTGCACACCTGTATTCGACGGATCGAACGTTGGATCTTCAATACCATCGGCCACAATCTTGGTGCGCAATTTTAATTTGAGCGCGTAGAAAGATTTTCCATCATCCTCGACAGCTACATTGAGGCGAATACCATCTAGGAAGGTGATGGAAAACAAATGATCGCGGAATGCTTCAAAGGTGCGTTGTGGCACCGAGATTTGGGCGTTGATTCCTTCAGAGGCAATGTAGGTGCGACCTAATACGCCAAATTTTTCCCAATGAAGGAAAAGGAAATCACGAAATAATGAGGGATTTTTGATGTGGTGGTACTTGTAAAAGGATACAGTCACACGTGGCTCTTTACTCTTGGCCAGTTGCTGTTTTAGAACCTTTTTGTCCACCGTGTTGTGTAGTTTTTTCATCGGTACAAGTGCAATTTATACGTTGAAAAAACTCTAACTGCGGGCAGTTTGAGTTTCTTATATGGGGAGCAAAGATATTGAATTCTAGGACTTGAGCGCAAGCCAAGCCATCAATCCCATGCCGGTAAGGAGAGATTGTTCATCAATATCGAATCGGGAATTATGCACGGGCGCTGTTTTTTTGCCGTCAGGCGTAGCGGTTCCTAGTCGGTAAAAACAACCCGGCATCTGTTGCGAATAGTAAGCAAAATCTTCAGCAGTAGTGCGCATATCGAGAGGCACTACATTTTCTTCTCCTAAATATTCTTTGGCAGCCTCAATGGCTGAATGGGTGAGTTGTTCATCATTCATCACCACCGGATAACCAACTTCTATTCGAAAGTCAACTTCGCCACCCATACCTTCTACGAGTCCTTTAGCCAGTTGCACCATGCGAACATGAGCTTCTTTTCTCCAACTTTCAGAAAAGGTTCGGAAGGTTCCTTCGAGTTTTACTTCATTCGGAATAATATTGGTAGCTCCGTTTGCCTGCACTTTTCCGAAGGTGAGTACGGTAGGCATCTGCGGATTGGTCCATCGGGAAGCCACTTGCTGAAGGGCCACGATGAGGTGAGCGCTGATGAGTACAGGGTCAATGGCTTTATCGGGCTTTGCGCCATGACCACCTTTTCCTTTTACAGTTACGTATAGTTCATCGGTGGAAGCCATGTAAGGCCCTGGACGGAAGCCAACTTTGCCAGCAGGCAGTTCGGGAAAAACATGTTGACCGAAAATTGCTTGTGGTTTTTTTGCCTTAAAAATTCCGGCGTCAATCATGAGCGAAGCTCCTCCTGGGAGAACTTCTTCTGCAGGTTGAAAGATCAATTGTATGGTACCTTTCCACTCGTTGCGCAATTCGAAGAGAATTTTTGCTGCCCCGAGCAATGAAGCGGTATGGGCGTCATGGCCACACGCATGCATGATGCCTTCGCGGGTGCTTTTATACACCACATCATTCTCTTCGATAATGGGTAACGCATCCATATCTGCACGCAAAGCAATCAATCGAGACTCGGGCTCTTGACCGTGGATGTAGGCGACTAGGCCATGACCAGCGATATCACTTTGCACAGCTATTCCCCATTCGGTCAATTTGGTTTTGACAAAAAGAGCGGTTTCTTTTTCTTGAAAAGAAAGCTCAGGATGTGCATGGATATGACGGCGAATAGCCGTGATTTCAGGCAACAAGGTTTGAGCTAAAGATTGAATGCGTGTAATCATGAAACCGAGTTATAGGTTGCTATCCAATGCACCAGTGTCTATGCTATTTTGAAGGTCGCCATATTGATATTGGGCATCGCCAAAAGCGAGAATAGGCAAGAAAATGAAAGAAAGGAAAAGCAGTCCAAGTGTGAAGCCAATGCCTTTACCAAATGCTTTACTTAGGCGATGGGTATCGAGAATACTTATGATAAAAAGCCCCAACAGAAATATATTGTTGAGTCCTAATATATATCCAAGAGAATCGCTTCCCATTCCGTCTGACAAGACCACGACAAAAATGATTGCGGTTATAATAATGTAGATTAATGAAAAAGCGAGGTAGAGCAAAATCCACCATTTTGGACGTCTAATAATGCGGAAACAGATGATCGCATTATAGATGGGCACAATGGCGGCCCAGCCCGGTTGGTTCGCTTTGGCGAAAATTTTCCACATCGATGAAATCATGAGAGCGATTAAACCAATGTAAAGCACAAATATGAAGAGGGCGGCTATCATTCCTGTTCCAGACATTACAATTTCAGTTGGTTTTTAATGACAATTACATTCTTTTTTCACGGGCAGTTTTACCTCGGCTAAAGTTACCGTGGAATCCGTAAGGAGTATAATGTACTCGGTACTTTCGTGAAGCAGAAGGTATCTTTTGGGGGTTGATTTGGTATCGCTAGACGAAAAATCGACTTCCCCTTTGTAGCGGGCATCGTTGAAATTAGTGGTGGAAAGACCTTGGCATTCTAAGCGGCATTGAGCATGCGGAGTAACGTGCATTTTGCACTCCTGTATTTGACGCATGATTTGTTTTCCTGGCAGCCAGCCCAACCAATCGTGATTCGGGAACATCATGTACACAATAAGGCAGCCGATAGCCAGTCCGAGGCCAAATCTTAAGAATCTTTGTCTGAAATTCATGCAACGAATATAAGCCTGTTCGCCCCTATCTTCGCTGAACGAATTAGTTCGATTATGATTCAGACAAAAGACGTTTCGTTTGCTTATCCGGGAGGCCAGTCCTTTTCGTTTCCAGAAGTGCGCTGCGCAAAAGGAGAGCAGTGGCTAATACTCGGTAAAAGTGGCACAGGAAAAACAACATTGCTCCATCTGCTAGCGGGTATGTTGCGTCCCACTGGAGGGGAGATTTCTATCGCGGGACGCACCACTACATCGCTTTCTGATAAGCAGCTCGATCAGTGGCGCGGAGAAAAGGTAGGTGTGATTTTTCAAACGGCCCATTTCGTAGAATCATTAACGGTGGAAGAAAATTTAATTCTTCCTTTTTTTCTTACAGGAAAAAAAATAGACCGTAACAAAGCGAAGCAACTGTTGCAGCGCTTGAATTTGGCGGATAAAGCGAGTAAAATGCCTTATCAGTTGAGTGTGGGTGAGCAACAACGAGTGGCTATTGCGCGCGCCGTTATCCATAACCCGGAAGTGATTTTAGCAGATGAACCAACCAGTGCTCTCGATGATGTGAATGCAGAGGAGGTGATTAAATTGCTCGAAGAACAGGCTAAAGAAAGCGGCTCGAGTTTATTGATCGTAACTCATGATCAGCGATTGAAAGACTATTTTCAAAACCGAATTACGCTATGAACCTGCTGAAAATATCTTGGAAAAATGTAATGAGCAAACCGCTCGACCTTACGCTGAGTGCCATATTGCTTGCTTTTGGTGTGGGTATCATTTCATTGCTTTTGTTGTTAGAAAAACAACTCACTGAAAAATTTGACCGTAACATCAAGGACATTGATATTGTTTTGGGTGCAAAAGGAAGTCCTCTTCAGCTGATACTCGCTAACGTTTATCATGTAGATGCGCCTACAGGAAATATCAAAGTGGCCGATGCTCAAAAGGTAATTCATCACCCCACCATCAAAGAGGCTATTCCTTTGGCTTATGGCGATAACTATGAAAAGTGGCGGATTGTAGGTACCACCAAAAAGTACCCCGAGCATTATGATTGTAAAGTGAGCGAAGGAGCATTATTCGATCATCCTTTTGAAGCAACGATAGGTTCGAATGTGGCTAAGCAAACAGGACTCAAAGTGGGCGATACCTTCGAGAGTGCCCACGGCTTGGATGCCGTAAAAGAGCATGATGATCATTCGCATGACACGCCCTACAAGATTGTGGGCATTTTTGCTCAAAGCAATTCGGCGATTGATAATTTGATATTGACTCCCGTGGAAAGCGTGTGGATGATCCATCAGCACCACGACGAGGAGGCCGATCATGAAGAGACGGGTCATACGGATGAAGAAGCTCAACACGAACACGACCATGATCACGAAGGAGAAGTTCACGATCATGATCACGAAGGAGAAGCTCATGACCATGCCCACGAAGAAGTGGATGCGATGCAGCAAGAGATGACGGCTTATTTGCTCATTAAACGCACGCCTATGGCGCAAATGATGTTGCCTAATCTGATTAAGAACACCAATATGCAAATTGCCATTCCAGCTATTGAGATGAATCGCTTGAGTCAGAATTTTGGATTGGGAATGGAGGCGATGCGAGCAATAGCAATTCTGATAATGATTTTATCCTTTATCAGTGTGTTTATTAGCCTGTATAATTCGCTGAAAGCACGCAAGTATGAGTTAGCGCTAATGCGCACCATGGGAGGTACGAGAGGAACGCTCTTTCAGTTGATCATATTTGAAGGTCTGTGGCTGGTGTTCATCGGATTCTTGATAGGTATGGTACTGAGCAGAGTGGGATTGATCATTTTGAGCAACGCCATGGAAGATAATTTCCATTATTCCTTAACGGATATTGGCATTCAACAGTCAGAGATCATCCTTCTCGGTGTAACTTTGTTGGTAGGAATAGTGGCTTCATTATTGCCTGCGGTTCGGGCATTCCGAATAGACATTTCAAAAACACTTTCAAATGGTTAAGAAAATAGCGATCATAGGTTTGGTGCTTGCCGTATTGATTTCGGTAAGCGGATTTATTTATGGTAGCGCATCCGTTAAAGCGAAGAAAGCGGGGACATGGGGGGCAGCAACTTTTGAAAAAGTAGAAGCTCCGGTTTACACTTCATTGCCCGGCAATCCGGTTGAGGTTACTTGGAAAACCCTTGCTGATGTGCAGTTCAAAGATGTATATGTAAAAGAACTGGACGCTTATTACTGGAAACCCACTTTCGGAAGTTCTGTAAAGGCTTTAGAAAACAGAGAAATTTATATTACCGGATATGTGATACCGGTAGATTACGACGCAAACTTTTATGTAGTGTCGAGATATCCATACGCTAACTGTTTCTTCTGTGGCGGTGGCGGCCCCGAGTCGGTTGTTGACTTGCGATTTTCAGGCAAGCCCCCTCGAGCCTACAAAACGGATGAGCGCCTGACCTTCAAAGGAAAACTGAAGCTCAATGGCGATGATGTGTATTCTATGAATTACATCTTGCTCGGAGCAACCGAGTATAAGCCATAAAAAAACCGTCTCGGTTATACCGAGACGGCTTCATATGTTCAGCTAATTCGCTTATTTCTTCAAACGATCGTGGTAATGACCAGTGGTGGTGTCTACACGAATGCGGTCACCTGTTTCGATGAATAAAGGTACTCGAACTTCAACACCTACGTCGATGGTAGCTGGCTTGAGTGTGTTAGTAGCGGTATCGCCACGAAGACCAGGCTCAGTATAGGTAATTTCAAACTCTACATAGTTCGGAAGATCGCATGAAAGCGGTTGTTCATCTTCCGTGTTGAAGAGAACGATACACTTCATCCCTTCTTTCAAAAATTTTGGAGCATTGATCAAATGTTCTTCGATGCCAATTTGCTCAAAGTCTTCGAGGTTCATGAAGTTGTAGCCAGCTTCATCTTTATATAAGAATTGGTACTCGCGTGTTTCGATACGAACCACATCGATTTTAACTCCTGAGTTAAACGTGTGGTCAACGATTTTACCGTTATTCAAATTCTTCAATTTGGTACGCACGAAAGCTGGACCTTTACCAGGCTTCACGTGAAGGAATTCGATTACTTTCCAGATGTGAGTATCCATGCGGAAACACAATCCGTTTGAAATGTCAGCAGTAGTAGTTGCCATGAATGTTGTTTTTTGTGCTTAAAGCGGCTGCAAAAGTAAGATAAGTTGGTCAATGTCAAATGCCGAGGTGGGCAATTGCCTCCGGAAGTTTGCGAAGTACTGCCAATTCGCGGTATTTGCGCTTAACGTCTTCTGCTGGAGTGCCAAAATACGTGATGCCACCGTCAAGTGATTTAGTAATGCCACTTTGGCCTAAAACCACAGCTTGTGCGCCAATGGTTAATCCACTGGCCACGCCCACTTGTCCCCAGAGTATAACGTTATCTTCAATGTTTACGCAGCCCGCAATACCTACTTGCGCGGCAAGTAGTACATTTTTGCCCAAAATGGTATCATGGCCAATGTGAACGGCATTGTCGATTTTGCTTCCGGCCCCAATGTGTGTGGCTCCCGAAACTCCGCGATCAATGGTGCATCCTGATCCTATTTCAACCTCGTCCTCTATGATTAGACTGCCGCAGCTGTGCATTTTTTCTCGGCCTGTAGGTCGCGCTTTGTAATAAAAGGCATCGCTGCCCAAAACGGTATTGGCATGTATGATGCAGTTTTTTCCTATATGAACCTGATCATACAGCACAACCCCTGGGTGAATAATGGAACCTTCTCCAATGCTCACATGGTTGCCTAAAATTACCGAGCTATGCACCTGTGCAGTGGGGTGAATGGACACTTCTTGCCCTTTATTTCCAATGGTCATAGACCAAGGAGAAAAATGGCGGGTAAGCTTGTTATAGTCGCGAAAGGGGTCGTCGGAAAAAATGAGGGCTTTCCCATCTGGGGCTTGAACCCTTTGGTTGATGAGTATAGTGTCGGCCTTCGACTGAAGCGCTTTGTCGTAATATTTGGGGTGGTCAACAAACACCAGGTCGCCTGGCTCTACACGATGTATTTCGTTGATGCCAGTAATAAGGTGAGCTGGATTACCCTCGAACTCACAGCCGATCATTGCGGCTATTTCTTGAAGCGAATGGGCACGAGTTAATTTCATGGCCGAAAGTTAGCGGATGAATCGATTGATTTATATCACTTGTCAGAAAGACTTTTGCCTTATTCGGAGAAAAAAGATTTATTTTTTGAAGAATCTTCCGAACTTAGCTGACATCTATGAGCGACTCATTAAGATTAACGGAAAAATTAAAACAACGGGAGTTCAAGCTGAACGCCTTGTTGGATATGACCGTGGCTATTAATGAGCAAAGCTCTGTTGAGGTGCTTTTGGGAGAATTCGAGCGCATTCTACGCGAGCACTTGCACATCGAAAAGCTCGCCCTCTACAGTAGAGATAACAAATGGCATTGCTTGCTTCAGTTCGGTTTAGAAATTACCGAACTCCCCATTATCGAAGATGAAAAGTTCTTTAATCAAGAGGGTAAAATCGTTTTGTCGTCAAAGCAAGGAATCGAATCCTTCGACATGTGTATTCCTGTTAAACAGGATAAGCGCCCTATTGCGTATTTACTAGTGGGCGATGTAGGTGAACAGGAAATCAGAATGAGTCCTGTGATCAAACACATGAAGTTTATTCAAACCCTGGCTAACGTGCTGGTGGTGGCCATTGAAAACAAAAAGCTCTATCAAGATCATCTTCGCCAAGAACGTGTGAAAAGAGAGCTGGAAATGGCGGCGGAGATGCAAGCGATTTTATTGCCCAGCGAACTACCGAAAAATGAGGATTACGACGTAAGCGCAGTATATCGTGCCCATCAGCAGGTGGGTGGAGATTATTATGATTTCATCCCCATTAATGATCACGAGGTGGTGTTCTGTATGGCCGATGTTTCGGGTAAAGGCGTGAGTGCAGCTTTTTTAATGGCCAACTTCCAAGCCTACCTCAGAGCCATTTTTACCTACCGCAAAAATGACCTCGAAGAAATAGTACGCGAGTTGAATACCCAAGTGATGAATACCGCTATGGGTGAAAAATACATTACCTTATTTATTGGAGTGTACAACAAACAAACACGCGTACTGCAATACATCAACTGTGGCCATAATCCTCCGGTATTGGCCGATAAAAATGGGTATACCCAGCTACTTAAATTAGGAACGATTGGGTTAGGAATGTTCGACGAGCTACCCAAGATGGCCAAAGGGCAAGTAGTGATAGAAAAGGGTTCTACTGTTGTTTGTTACACAGATGGCTTAGTAGAAATGGAAGATGAACGCTGTGAGCAGTATAGCTTGGAGCGCCTCGAACAATTGATATTAGCATTCCCCGACTCCAAAGCGAGTGAAATCAATGATGTGATTCTTCAAAGTATTAACGACTTCCGCGGCGACATGCCTTTTGTAGATGATCTAGCCGTATTGACCTGTCGTTTTCTTTAAACGTTTTTTTCCTCTATTTTCTTCGGATGCTTGTGGTACAAATCAATGGCCACGAGTATAGCAATGAAGCCCCAAAATGGAACAGAAGCTTTATCGGTATCCAAATAATTGTTCAATACACCATGGGTGAAATAGGTAATGAGGCCAAGATAAACCATGGCAATGAGCAGCTTTACCTCAAACTCCTGAATGCTGTAGAAAAGACGAAAGGCCAGGTTGCTCACGGCTAGCAACAGAACAATGACCATCACCATACCGAATACGCCTTGTTCGCATAGTGGACCGAGGTACTCGCTATGTGCATTGCCACCATCGCCACGGTTGGTGCTGATGATGGTGCGGTCTTTGGCGCGCTGAAAGGGCGCATATACAAATTGATAGGTGCCCGGTCCCCAGCCCAGCATGGGACGCTCTTTGAACATTTCCAACGCACAATTCCATCGGTTTAAACGTTCGAGGTTAGAAGCATCTGACGATACGTTGGAGATGGAACTAACGTGCTCTTCTATTTTGTCAGAACTTTCCTGTTTGTTGCCTTCTAAGGCAATTTGAATATCGTCCCAACTGAGAATAACTAAAAAGCCAACAGCAAAAAGCGAGAGTAGTATGGTGCGCAAACGAATACGCAATAACAGAACAGCTAATACTCCACCGGCTACTACTACTGAAAGCCAAGCCGCGCGAGTGTAGGATAAGATAAGCCCGGCGGTTAAAATGATAAATGCGATGGATACCAGAACGCGGAGAAGTGGTCCCATTTTTTTTGAAAGCAGAAGACCGATAATAACGGGAAAATACATGGCCAAAACGGCACCATAGCTTGTGTGATCTTTGAATAGTGGTTCCATCACCCAGTGCGAGGAATCTTTATCAAAACCATATTGGGAGTGTCTGAAAATCGTGTAGATCACAACCAACACAAGCGGAAAGAGATACACAAGAAAATAATGACGAATGCGATCGAAGTTCTGAAAAACGTGTGTCGCTATGAGATAAAAACTAGTAATAAACCAGAGACGAGTTGCAAGGTATTTGAAAGACACGAGCGGAAACTCGCTGGTGATGCTGGTATAAGTCATCCACCCCAAATAGAAGTAAAGAACAATGGTAATGGGGTGTTTGAAAATGTTGGTATCGATACTTTTTCCTGAAAGCACTTTGAAGAAAAAGAGGATTAAAATACCAACGAGCAAAGGCTCTGTGGGAAGCGCAACACCAATGCCGCCGAGTTCCATTTCCTCCAAGTTGATGCTAAATGGAGTGCAAAGAGCAACAAAAAGAAGCAAATGTTCGAGGTGATAAAAAGCTGCCCAAATGATGAGCAGAACAATAGGAAGAAGTAGGATATAGAAAAACTCAAAATAAATGCATACAGCCATCAAGGCAATGAATAGCCCTGAAGCAAGGAGCAACCACTTTCGAGTAATACTATTGGGTAACATTAGATGCGACCTTCGGAACGTAAACGAACGATGTTATCCCAAATAAGTAGGAAAATCACGGCGAACACAAAAGCAGAAATAGTGCTCATGGCCACAATTAACCAGCGAATGGGGTATGATTTTTTATCAGCCGCAGAGGCATCGTCCACAACGAATTTGGAAGAAAGGTTGGAGTCAACGTCGATCTTCATCAAGTCAAAACGTTTTTTTACGACGTTCAACTTTTCATAAGAACCTTCAATTTTTGATTCCAATTTGTTGAATAAGGTTCCATATTGTGAAAGAAAGTCGAGCTGCACTTTGATTTGATTGGCACGGTCAGGGTGTCCTTCAGCAATGGCAGTTCCGTATTGCTCTACAAGCGCAGCTACCTGATCGGTGTAGTTATAAACGCCCATCTCCTGAAGCACTTTCATCGAGTCTTCCATGACGGCAATTTCTTTTTCCAAATTGATAACAGAAGCTTCGGCATATTTGAAGGCATCCATCGCGCGCTCGCTGCGAATTTTATTGCTCACACTATCCGTGTAGGCAGCTACGTCATTCGCCATATCGCGCGCACGATTAGCATCTGCATCCAATACAGAGATTTCGATGGAACCAAACTTGGTCAGTTTGGCGGTTACATTTTCGTTGTATTCTTTCCCGATCAGGGTATTGGCTCCGGCATCAGTGCGGTTGATTTTATAAACCGTCCACAAATCATACTTTTCAATAATACGATTGCGAATTTGATCAGAATTGATCAACTGCATCAGGCGTTCGGCATCCTCTTCTTCTCCATATGCCAAAACGTCTTCTTTCTTCACCTCTTCCAAGAGTTGCTCTCCGAAGGAATGTTGACGGGTGGCAAAGAGCGTAACGGTACTTTTAAATTTAGGCGTGATCATCAAGGATACGGCTGATGATAAAATAACAGCTGCAATAGTGACAATCATTAACGGCTTGCGCCATTTGAACAAGAGAACAAGTAAGTTAGCCGAATCGAGGTTAGGGGTCGATGCAGTAGAGTTAGATTCGTTTGACATAAAGGCAGTCGAATGATATTTAGTAGGAACAAAGGTAAGCCTGATCAATCTCCTTTGCGGATCAAATTTACAAAGCCTCGAACATCGAGCATTCGGGTGGCTATGGCTATGCCCAAGTTAAGGATAAGGAAAAGGCCTAGCGGAAACGCATTTTCCTTGAGAATATTGGGGTCGATTTTAAAATAATAGGTAAAAGCAAAGGTGCTGAGCAATAGCCCCATGGAATAAACAGCAGCCTTTTTGTAGGTGCCTTTCATGTCAATAGCGATCAGTTGATGGCAACTGAACCATTGCAGAAGAAGCATTGCCCACTGTGCACAAATGTTGGCTATTGCTGCCCCTAGAATGCCATATCGAGGTATAAAGAATAGGTTAATGCCCACGTTGATAATGACTCCGATGCTGCTGAAGAGGATCATCTTTTTCATAGAACCATGCGCCGTGAGGAGTGTACCGAAAATGTACTGAAGAGAAAAAGCGATACAACCCACCATGAGTAGCGGAAAGATGCGATACGCGTCTTGCACATGGTTGTCATACAATAAGTTTAGCATATTTTCTCCAAAAAGCAATGCACATGCGGCCACTAGGGTAGTACTCACCCACATCCACTGAAAAGAAATTTGGAGCACTGGGCTTACATTTTCTTTTTGATGCAGTTGCCGGCTGAACATAGGTAAAAGTATAACGGCGAATAAATAAGCGAGCATATTAAAAGCATCGAAAAAGCGGTAGCTCATAGCGTAAATTCCGGCCTCCTCGGGCGAGGCCATGCGCTCCAGTAAAATGCTATCGAGCCGAACCACCATCATGTTGATGAAAAACTGGAGTGCAAAGGGAAAGCTCTCTCCTAAAATGGGGAAAGTTTCTTTAACCCGACCCTCCAAGGGGAATCGCAACCCTTTTTTCGCCAAAATAAAAAGAGCGGTTAAAAAAGTGAGCCCATAGGCGATGCCCTGGCCTGCGGCTAACCACAGCACGTTAAATTCGTGCGGGTAAAGCCACAACAGAAGACTCATGTGTATGGTTAAAATCAACTTGTCCAACACAGAGATAAAACTATCTGCTTTGAAACAATGAAGACCGGTGAGATAAGATCGCAAGAATAAAATACCAGAGGCGATAATTTGATTGACAGCGAGCAAAATGAGTAACCCGGTTTTCTCGGGCACATAGCCAATGCTCCAGCCTACCACAAAAGCAATGGTGAGGTAAATAAGAGCGAGCAATAAACGAAGAAGCACAACAGGATTTTTGGCGATTGCTCTGATATCCGTGGCCTGAGCTACCTGTTTTGTGTTCCAGTTGGTAGTGCCTAAATCGAGCAAAATGTTGATGAGAAAACTCAGGTTAAGAATGGCGAAGTAGGTCCCGAAGTTTTCTGATCCTGTTCGATTTTGAATCTCTGACTCAATGAAAAGAATGTAGAATGGTTTTACCAACAGGTTTACTGCCAGTAAAAGCATCAAATTCGAAACAAAGGTCTTCCTCATCTAAGGCGCAAGATATAACCAATCAATCTTTCTGCGTCGTTCTTTTGTTTCGGGCTATGCAGACACCTATGGAAGCAAAAAGCTGTATACCGTTGAATGTGCGTGTGGTAATGAATTGTCGTGAGGAGTATTCATTTGTTTCTGGGTAAAAATCGTTAAAGCTCCCACGTGAAGTGCTTTTCCAATGGAAGTATTCTAGTCCAGCGCTTGCGATAAAATAGACTGGCTTTTGGTTCGCTGAATTCTCGGTTTCGGCGACAATTTTATAAGCCACTTGAGTAGAAAAGCCTTTACATTTTGCATCATCGAATTTATATTCTCGGATGAAGTAGTCATTGGATGAAAGAGGTTTCATGCTGAAGTCAATAGAGTCGAGCGTGGCAGTACCCGAGTTGAGATATCCTGCAAACTGGAGGTAATGATTGTCTCCAATTTTCTTTTGATATCCCAATCCATATTGCACCAATTCGAAGCGCGTTGCCCATGGCGCTGGACTCATTGAGTTTTCGTGCTTGCTTTGATGTTGAATAAAATAGGTTGGGTTTTGATCGGCTAAATCGCTCAATACCCTTTCATTTTTCGAGTTGAAAGAAATAACCTTGTATTGAAGGATTGCACTCAATTGCTCTTTCCAAACAAGCTCGAGTTTAATTGGCTGCCACATTCCGCTGTTTTTTTTGGTGTTATTTTGAAGAAACGAGGCAGGACTTTCATTTTGTGTACCTTTTATGTAGGCTATTCCAAAATTAAAGGGAACAGTAAATTCAGCGTATAATTTGCGGGTTTGCGATAAAAGGGTTTGCGACAGGCAGATCGCGAAAAAGAAAACAATCGCTCTCATATCAGTGCAGTTGAATAGTAGAAGTCGTATCCACGAATGCGGTTCCTGAATATGTAATCATACGCACTATGAAGGCAATATTTTGACTACTAGTAATCGGTTCGGCGAGCATAAAGTCGGCATACTCCGGAAAATTGGAATCGGGGTATGTAGGTAGATGTTTCATATCAAAGTAAGGAGCTACGGTGTCACCATTTAAGTATTCTGCATCGCGGAGATTACCGGGGTTATAATAAAAAAGATCATTGAGCAAACTTCCTTCGGGATGAATAAGATCGAAATCTGAAGTAGCTGTAATGTAGATGAACTGGATGGGATCGTCGCATGAGATAGAACTCTCATATGGATCGAAATATCGCCCTTTGCGATAGGTTTCTACCGGAGAAAGATTGCACCGGATACCATACGTGGTAGAAGATTGGTCTAAATGGTCGTTTGTTTGATTAGGGCCAGTTTCAGAACTTATATGCTCCAGTGAGAGATCTGTAAAAACATATCTTACCGATTGATCTCCTTCACAGCTGACCAAGAGATAGGCAATGATAAAAAAATAGATTTTCTTCCAGTTCATTCGGGCGAATGTCGTCAGAACAATTGGCATTAGACATCATTTTTTTTACCCATTATTCTATGGCTAAAGGTGTAGTGAACTTGAAAACCGTAATGAACGGTGAAAACACGATAGCTAACTACTTTTTCTGCACGGGTTAAAAAATTGTATTCATCGTATTGAACTCTGTTGGTCGTGGTCCAGATTATGGGTTCAATACCAAAGGAATCGACTGTTTGACGCACTCTTTTTGATGTGGTGATGAGCCTATTGAGGTTTTTGGATGAAAAATCGAAAGATAAGCCGAAGATAGGAGAGGCATTCAAACGATAAACTCTGCTGATGACTTCATTCGTTCCAATGGTGGAAATTCCGACTTTTAAATCGGGCATTCGACTGTAGCCAAAGATCAGGTTGAGACTAAAGTGTTTTTGTTTCACGTTTGATTTTTGGTGAATAAGGCCAATTCCAAGTTTTAATAAATGATTTCTGATTCTGTAACCAGTGATTTGAGATTTTTCAGTGTAAGGCATGGATGCTTCAACAATTTGATATTGGGGATTAACATCAACCTTTTGGGCGAAGTCTTTTCGTTCTGACTTTATGCTCACAAAAGAATATTGAAGACCAATAGAAATCCTGTTATGAAAGATCAAATGAAAGGTGGGACAAGGAGTGATAAAATTGGGGCGGTAACCGTTATAATCGAAAATGGCTCCCGCTTTGTCATTACTTTTTGCATGACAAAGGCCTGTGGAAAATTTGGCAAAAGGACTAAACTCCATAACAACAGGAGATTCCTGTGCGGAAGATGAGTAGCTCAATGTAAAAAGAACGATAAGAAGAAGGAATCTTGCCATTACTCTAAAGTGATTGGTTGATTGGCAATGTCAATTAATTCCCGACCATTGGCGGTCACTGCTCTGATTTGGAAAGTGATGACTTTTGGAGCGCTGGGAGCTTTTGTAAGAATGAAATCTGCATTTCTTGGAAAGAACTCATCTGGATAACTGTAGTTCGTTTCAGCGCTAAATACTGGGGCGTCCCCATTGCTGTTCAAATTTTCACACTCCGCAAATTTCTGGGGGCGATAATAAAACAGTTCATTAAGTAAGCTACCCGCGGGATGATCATCGTCGAAATCGACATCTGCGGTAATGAAAATCTTTTTAATAGGATCGGTACATTTGACCTCATTTCGAGAGTGAGAAAAAGTGTAGCCGAATTCAATTCCATCCTCTGGCAGCGTAATGTCCTTTATATCGAACTGGCATCGAATTCCGAAATTTTCCCACTGTTGGGTAGAGGAGTTATTGATAGTTGCTCCGCCGTACACAGTCGTTACGTAGCTCACATTAATACCTTCAATACTGTATATAGGATCGCGGTTACAGGCTGTGAGAAGACTAATGGAGGTCAGAAGGATAAGGTAAAAACTGATTTTTTTCATGCAATAGAAAGTCTTGAAGATCAAAAAGGAATAAATAAATGGTGAGAATAAAATGTAAACGTGAGTAAATATAATTAACTTCGTTATTCTATGAAAAAATTAGTTGCTTTCATTTGGATGATTTTCTTTTCGTGCTGCTTGTATGCGCAGAAGGAAAATATTCAAACAGGAACGGCGAGTTTTTATGCCAATAAATTTGAGGGTAGAAAAACCAGTAGTGGTCAGTTATTTCGTCAGGATAGTTTGACCTGCGCCCACAAGACCTTACCCTTTGGTACCAAAATCGAAGTTCGCAATCTTTCCAATGATAGTTTGGTGGTGGTGACAGTAAACGATCGGCTCCCAAAATCGTCTGGCCGGGTGGTAGATCTGACCATGCGGGCGGCACGTCAGCTCAATTTTGTAAAAAAAGGTCTCACCAAAGTGGAGATTAGAGTACTAGGAAATAAAGAGGAAGAGGTGCCAACTGAGGAGAATCAGCACTGAGTGGAGTACCATAAGTTTTGCACAACTGTTTATTTTGAAGGTTTAAGTAGCTGGTATTCAGTTATTAATAATTTGTGTAGGTAGGCCAAAAGAAACTTGAGAAAAGATTTTCTAAACGGGCGTCTAGTCCTTACTTTTGCAGCCGTAAAAATTAACCCGATACACAATGTCTCAAAACGTTGGTAAAGTAGCCCAGGTAATTGGTCCAGTTGTGGACGTTACATTCCCTGCAGGTACCAAGCTTCCAAACATCTTGGATGCATTAGTAGCAACTCGTCCGAATGGAGAAAAATTGATCCTTGAGTGCCAAAAGCACATCGGGGAAGATACAGTTCGCGCTATTGCGATGGACGCTACCGAAGGTTTGCGCCGCGGTGCTGAAGTTGTAAATACTGGTGCGAGCATCACCATGCCGGTTGGCGATAAAATTAAAGGCCGTCTATTCAACGTAGTTGGATCGGCTATTGACGGTATGCCTGAAGTGAGCAACGAAGGCGGAGCTTCTATCCACCGTCAACCTCCTCGTTACGAGGATCTATCAACTTCTACAGAAGTACTTTTCACAGGTATCAAAGTTATCGACTTGATTGAGCCATACGCAAAAGGTGGTAAAATCGGTTTGTTCGGTGGCGCCGGTGTAGGTAAAACAGTATTGATCCAAGAGTTGATCAACAACATCGCGAAAGCATACGACGGTTTGTCGGTATTCGCTGGTGTAGGTGAGCGTACTCGTGAAGGTAATGACCTTCTTCGTGAGATGATCGAAGCAGGTATCATCAAATATGGTGAAGAGTTCATGCACGGCATGGAAAAAGGTGACTGGGACGTTTCTAAAGTAGATACGGAAGAATTGAAAAAGTCACAAGCTACATTCGTATTCGGTCAGATGAACGAGCCTCCAGGAGCACGTGCTCGTGTGGCCTTGTCTGGTTTGACTGTTGCAGAATACTTCCGTGATGGGGATGAAAAATCAGGTGGTCGTGATATCCTTTTCTTCATCGACAACATCTTCCGTTTCACTCAGGCTGGTTCTGAGGTATCAGCTCTTTTGGGCCGTATGCCATCAGCGGTAGGTTACCAACCCACCCTAGCTTCTGAAATGGGTGTGATGCAAGAGCGTATCACTTCTACTAAGCGTGGTTCGATCACTTCTGTACAGGCCGTTTACGTTCCTGCGGATGACTTGACTGACCCAGCTCCTGCGACTACATTCGCCCACTTGGATGCTACTACTGTATTGAGCCGTAAGATTTCTGAGTTGGGTATTTACCCAGCGGTAGATCCACTCGACTCTACTTCTCGTATCTTGACTCCACAAGTAGTTGGCGAAGAACATTACCGTTGTGCTCAGCGCGTAAAAGGTATCCTTCAACGCTACAAAGAACTTCAAGATATCATCGCCATCCTTGGTATGGACGAACTTTCTGAAGAAGATAAAATTTCTGTATTCCGCGCTCGTAAAGTGCAACGTTTCTTGTCACAGCCTTTCCACGTAGCTGAGCAGTTCACTGGTATCCCTGGTGCATTGGTTTCTATCGAAGAAACGATCAAAGGCTTCAACATGATCCTTGATGGTCAATGTGACGAGTATCCTGAGTCTGCATTCAACTTGAAAGGTAGCATCGAGGAAGCGATCGAAGCAGGTAAGAAAATGTTGGCAGAATCTGCAAACCGTTAATACTTTAGTTAGCACACCATGACAGTTGAAATCATAACTCCTGAAACTACCCTATACAATGGAAAAGCATCTTATGTAGCTCTTCCAGGCAGCGATGGTAGCCTCGGTGTATTGGATAACCACGCTCCGCTTATCAGCAGCCTTAAAAAAGGAACTGTTCGTCTTAAAGACGAAAACGGTAAAGAAGTAAAATTCGACGTAAAAGGCGGAACTGTAGAGGTGTTCAACAACAAGGTGATCATTCTAGCAGAATAATCTTTTTTTAATATCAAAAAGGGCCTGCTCTTACCAGAGCAGGCTTTTTTTTGCTTGAAACTTTCTTTCCTGCTGCCGCGTAGAAAGTTGACCTTATAATGCGCTTGGGCGACAAACAGGCCAATATTTCATTAGATTTGGTATTGGAAGTGAGCCGCTTAAGCTGAAGTAATAAAATTGAAAACGTTATTCCGTATATCCACCCTGCTTGCGTGGGCCTTTTTGGGCTCCCTTTCTGCTTATGCTCAAGAGGGTCAGGTTACCTCTACCAAAGGCACCGATTTCTGGATGACTTTCATGAATAACTACACCCCCGATCCACAGGAATCCCTCGATCTCTTTATTGCCTCCTCTGAAGCCACCAGCGGTACTATTTCTGTTCCGGGACAAGGTTGGTCCATCAACTTTGTTGTCAATCCCAATCAGACCACTACCGTTTCCATTCCGACTAGTGTGGCGGAAATGCACTCTTCTGAAATTGTCGAAAATCGAGGTGTACACATTGTTACACAAGACACGGTTTCTGTTTTTGCGATTAGTTTTAATCCCTATACCGCTGATGCTACAAAGGTTTTACCAACCACCACACTCGGCACGAATTACTACATAGCCTCCTATGCAGGGCTTTCTCCATGGGATTCGGAATTGGCAGTGGTAGCTACAGAAGATGATACTGAAATAGAAATCATTCCAAGTTGTAACACCCTAGGTGGCCACCCGGCCAATACGCCAATGATTGTTCAGCTCGATCAAGGAGAGGTGTTTCAAATCATTGCAGAGGCGGGTGAAGATCTAACGGGTACTCGTATTACGGCAACTGATGTCAGCGGAAGTTGTCGCCCTTTTGGTGTTTTTTCGGGCGCTGGCTGTGCCAATGTTCCTGGCGACTGTGGCCCGTGCGATCACTTATTTGAACAAAATTTCCCGATTGAGTTATGGGGCACCGAGTACTTTATTACGCCATTTGTTTTTGAAGTGGATCCTTATCAAGGCGTGCTCGAATCCAACTATACCTACCGCATTTTAGCTCAACAAAATGGAACGATCGTAAGTGTGGATGGCGCTGTTGTAGCTACGTTGAATGCTGGTGAATACCACGAAATTCAATATGATCCTTCGGCGCATTGTGTGCAAGGAAATCATGAAATTGCCGTGATCCAATACATGGAGTCTCTTTCCTGCGGCGGAAATGGAGATCCCTCGATGATTGTTCTCGACGACGCAACGAAGAAGATCGACAACGTTACCTTCAGCACGGTACAATCTACCGTGATCAATCGTCACTACTTAAATGTCATTGTGGAAAATGAAGATGTGGGAAGCGTAACCTTGGATGGTGTAGTGATCAGCCCAACACTGTTTCATAGTTTTTCTGCTTGCTCTTCGCACAAATGGGCAGGATTCGAAATTACTGCGGGTAGTCACACACTAGATGCTCCAGATGGAGTAACAGCTTATGTATATGGTAATGGATTTTCTGAGAGCTATGCCTACAGCGTTGGTTCATTTACCTCGCAGGAAAGTGTGGAGATCGACTATTCTTTTTGTACCGACACGCAAGTCAATTTGCAACTGTCCAATAGTTTCTTCAGCCCTTATTGGTATGAGCTTTCTAATCCTGACCTCATTCTGCACGAGGGATATTCATATACCGTTAACCCGCCCATTAGCAATGGTGTTTTTGTGGGTGTGGGTAGTCATTTTGCTTCGGGTTGCGAAGAAACAGTAATCTACAGCGTGGAGTCAGCGGTTCCACCAGCCATTGCGCTGTCGCCGAGTGCTGAAATGAGTATCTGTCAATTCCAGAGTGTGCAGTTAAATGCGCAAGTGACTCCTTCTAGTCAATGGTATCAGTACTCGTGGACACCTGATGCTACCTTGAGTGAAAACAATATCCCAAATCCTGTAGCGAGCCCGCAGCAAACCACCACTTATCAGTTAGCGGTAAGTACGCTTTCCGGATGTGCGTCGAGTACGCAGCAAGTAACCATTGATGTGGGATCGGGCAATGTATCGCGCATGGATGCCTCGGTTGATGATGCCTTCCTGTGTTTGGGCGAAGAAACATCACTTCATGTAAAAACAGAAAAGAAAATATGGGCAGATGATATCAATCCCGGAGTAGCCTGGGGAGATTGGTTTGATATCAATAATGGTCAAGAAAATATGGTCTGCGGAAGCGTTTCTGGAAATGCTTTGTACTTCAATGGTTCTGGTGAGCGCAGTGCGATAACACCGTCGTTGAACTGCACCACTCCAGGAACAATCTATTTTGCATTGAAGATAGCTTCCGGAACGGCGCCGTGTGATAATGCAGAGCCTGGAGATAACGTGGTATTAGAGTATTCGACGAATGGAGCCTCATGGACCGTTATTCAAACATTTAATGAGGCTAATTATCCTGACTTCGTGAATTTGGCCATTCCTATTCCTGCGGCTGCAATGACGAACCATACGCAGTTTAAATGGAAACAAGTGGGCACTTGGTTCAATAACCAAGATAACTGGGTGATAGATGAAGTATTTATTGCGGTAGAAAAAACGCAAGATTTTAATTACACCTGGAGCCCAGCTGCTAGTTTGAATAACGCATCAGCGATTAATCCATTAGCTAGCCCAGCCGAACAAACAAGTTATATAGTCACCATGACCGACGGTCAAACGGGCTGTACATATCAGGATTCTGTTCTCATTGAAGTGGGCCAACCATTTGATTTAACCGTTTCCAACGATACTACCTTATGCGACCTCAACGGATTGGCCTTGAGTGCATCCGTATCGGGTAACCCTGCTGATTATTCGTTTGAATGGCAACCGTCAGCTTCGTTGGATAATGCGCATAGCATGAACCCGCAGGCTACACCGCAGGCAACAACCAACTATACCGTAGCTGTTACCTCTCCCATTGGCTGCACACAATCAGAATCCGTTCTCGTATCGGTAGGTTATTTAATGGGCCTAAATGCTTCCGTTTCTGACGAGGTAATTTGCGAGGGAAGTACAGTTGATTTAGAAGCAATTATTGCGGGTTCGGCGAACGACCTTATAGTGGAGTGGTCGCCGGCTGATGGACTATCTAACCCGCAAGGATCGCAAACAACAGCGAGCCCTGCCGCTTCAACAGAATATACAGTAACGATTACCCATGAAATTTCGGGATGCTCGTTGAGCGAATCCGTTTCAGTGGATGTAGTTCCTCCGGTAGATGTTTTACCCCTAGAGAATCAATGGTTGTGTGATGTAGTAGGGCTGCAACTGGATGCTCAAACGGATTTCAGCGGTCCATTGGAATGGAGTTGGGAGTCGCCTTCATCGGTGGATAATCCTACTATTCCAAACCCGCTTTTAGCCGTGAATCAAACCGTTTCATTATCGGTAACCGCTACTAACTTGGGCGGCTGCAGCGATACGGAAAACATTACCATTACCCGTTTGCAAGAGGATACTGAATTAGGACCCGATAGAAATTTTTGTGAAGATGAAACAGTGCTGTTAGATACGGGTTGGCCTTCTGGCTATGACGTAGTATGGAATACTGGCGCCCACGCTTCGGCGATTTCAGTAACTACATCGGGTACCTATCATGTGATTGTTACCAGTCCCAACGGCTGTCAATCAGAAGACCAAGTCACCTTGACTCGTTATGATTATCCGGTAGTGGACCTAGGTGAGGACCGTGAGTTATGTGAAGGAGAGCATGTGCAACTCACCGGACCTGAAGGCGATTACAACTATTCGTGGAGCAATAAAGATCAATATAGTTTCACCACTGTAAATGAAACAGGCTACTATGAACTAACCGTCGATAATTATGGATGTACCACTACAGATGGTGTGAATGTGATTTTCAATTTATTGCCCGAACGACCATTCGGTAGAGATACCGTGTTTTGTTTTTCTATGCCTCCTTATCGACTAGAATTGGATGCGAAAAACGAGGGTAGTTCATATGTGTGGATGAATGGTCTGACGACACAGCAACTGTCGGTGAGTAATGGGCAGTACGTCACTGTCACCATTACCAGCGGCGAGGGTTGTGAAAAGACCTATGACCTCATCATTCAAGAAGAATGTGAAGGTGCCGTGTGGATACCCAATGCATTTACTCCAAATGGCGATGGCCTCAACGATGCATTCAAGGTGGAAGGAGATGGTATTGGTGCCATAAATATGAAGATCCTCAATAAGTGGGGGCAGATTGTTTATGAAACAGATGACATCAATCGTCCATGGTTAGGGCAATACCTCGACGGCGACGAGTACAAGAAAAACGATATGTACCAATACGTCATAACTGTGCGTATGACGAAAGCTGACGGTCAACTGAGTACACCTTATGTGTATGAAGGCCAAGTGATGCTCGCTCGTTAAGCGAACAGTTCGCTTAGTATTTTTCCAAAGGCATATACATCTTCAAATGAATTGTACATAGGCACTGGCGCCATGCGTATAACGTTGGGCTCTCGCCAGTCAACAATTACACCGCGTTCGGCAAGCTGATGAACGATGCTTTTGTTTTTTCCTTCCACTACCACAGAGAGCTGACAGCCGCGTTGCTGTGGGTCTGAGGGAGTCAAAGTACGAAGGGATTGCCCCGTGTTTTTTTCCACCTCAGCCAATATAAATTCTAAGTAAGCCGTAAGTTGTTCTGATTTTTTGCGAAGTGCAGGCATTCCGGCTTGAGTGAACAATGCCAAAGCGGCTTTATGCGCTGCCATAGATAGCACAGGCGCATTGCTCATCTGCCACGATTCTGCGGTGGGCATAGGTTGGAAACCGGCCTTCATTTGAAAACGAGTTTCTTTGTCATGTCCCCACCATCCAGCTAAACGAAGTAAATCTTTATTGGAGGCATGACGCTCGTGGACATAAGCACCAGACACACCGCCGGGTCCTGAATTGAGGTATTTATAGCTGCACCAACAGGCAAAATCTACATTCCACTGATGCAAATGGAGTTCTACATTTCCTGCGGCATGCGCAAGGTCAAATCCGCAATTGGCGCCTACTTGATGAGCGGCAGCTGTTATTTTTTCTAACTCAAAAAATTGCCCCGTAAAGTAATTGACGCCTCCAAAACAAACAAGTGCGAGCTCGTCGCCTATTTCGTTGATTTTGGCAATGATATCTTCAGTGCGCAGGTTCACTTCGCCTTCACGCGGTTGCATTTCTACAATAACCTCTTCTGGATTTAAACCATGCAATTTTGCCTGACTTTCGAAGGCATAACAATCAGAAGGAAAAGGTTTTGTTTCGTGTAAAATTTTAACGCGCTTTCCTTTGGGTTGGTAAAAGCTAATGAGCAATAAATGCAAGTTGACAGTGAGCTGATTCATCACTACCACTTCGTGTGGCAAAGCGCCCACGAGTTGAGCAGAGCCTTGGGTAAACAATTCGTGGTACGAATACCAAGGGTTTTTAGCTAAAAAGTGCCCTTCAACCCCAAAATTAGCCCAGTCTGTAAGCTCTTGATCGATGGAAGCGCGAACGCCTTTCGGCTGCAAGCCTAAGGAGTTGCCCGTGAAATAAAGCATATCTTTTCCTTCATGCTGTGGAATGAGATACTCTTGACGGAAACTCTTTAGTTCATCTTGTTGATCAAGCGAACGAGCGAATTCAAGGCTGTTTTGGAAGGTCATTTTGTTAAAGGGAATTAGGCAAAAACGATATCTAAAGCTTCACACATTTTTTCGATGGCGAAAGCGATGTCTTCTTCTGTGTGCGCGGCTGATACAAAACCAACTTCATATCCGCTTGGTCCGAGATAAACACCTCTTTCCAGCAAAGCGCGATGGAAAGGAGCGAATTTTTTCATGCCTTCGCTATCAATGTCATCCATGCGGCGAATGGCTTCTGCGTTGGAGAAATTGACCCAAAAGATGGAACCTTTGGAGAACATATTAAATGCATAGCCTTTGGCGTGGGCATGAGCTAAAACATTTTTAACGAGGAAGTCTGTTTTTTCTTTCAACTCTTCATAGAAGCCTGGTCGCAAACATTCAGTCAATTGAGCGATACCCGCGGCCATAGCCACTGGATTACCCGAAAGTGTTCCAGCTTGATACACCGGACCTTCTGGAGCTATACAGCTCATTATCTTTTTACTGGCACCATAGGCGCCCACCGGTAATCCGCCACCGATGATTTTTCCAAAAGCCATTACATCAGGCTGAATGCCGTAATAGCCGGCAGCACCTTCAAAGCCTACGCGGAAGCCAGAAATAACTTCATCGAAAAGCAATACAATTCCTTCACGGGTGCATATTTCGCGCAAGAAACGCAAGAACTCTCCATCCTGGAGCAGAAGTCCGTTATTGGCCGGAATGGGTTCAATAGCAATGACAGCGATTTGATTTTTATAGGTGGCTACCGCTTCTTCTACCGCTTCGCGATTGTTAAGCGGAAGCACGATGGTTTCGCGGGCATAGGCTTCGGGAATACCCGCAGAACTGCTGGTGCCAAGGGTGGCCAATCCACTGCCTGCTTTTACCAAAAGACTATCTACGTGGCCGTGATAACAGCCCTCAAACTTCACAATTTTATCGCGGCCGGTATATCCGCGCGCAAGACGAATGGCGCTCATGGCTGCTTCTGTTCCGCTGCTAACGAAACGAATATTTTCAAGGTAGCGGTGATTGGAAAGGATCATTTCCGCTAACTGATTTTCTAATCGGGTAGGAGCGCCAAAGCTACTGCCGTTGGCTACGGTATCCTGCACGGCCTTCACCACAGATGGGTGAGCATGGCCCAAAATAAGAGGTCCCCACGAACAACAGAAGTCAAGGAATTTATTACCGTCTTCGTCCCACACATGCGAGCCGGCGCCTTTGGCAAAAAACAAAGGAGTGCCGCCCACTGATTTGAATGCGCGAACAGGTGAGTTTACACCACCTGGAAAGTAGGTTTTAGCTTTTTCAAAAAGCTGCTCTGAAATGGTTGTTTTCATCGGGGGCGAAATTACCACGGGAAAGGCTATGATTTGTCATAGAAAACTGATAGAAATTGGAGAATGACTAAAATCAACGAGCTTACTTCGACCAAGTGGTAAAGGAGGGTTTTCTTTTGAAATGAAAAGCAGCAAAAAAGCCCAATCCACAAAAGGAAATGCCAATAATTCGGGTTGGGAAGAAAATGATGGGCAACACCAACAAACAGGAGCGAAAGGGCAAAGGTGGGTTTTCGCCCCATGCGAATGGGTAAGGTGTTAATGTGATTTTGATCCGCCTTGAAGTCCAGTAAGTCATTTAACAGACTAAGTGAAAACACCCAACAAGCGATGGAAAGAAAGGTGGACGAAAAATGAATGTCTTCCGGTTGAAGATTAAAACACGTCACAAAAGACCAAACAAGTGCGATGGTCAGGTTTTTTATACCCGTTATCTTGCGCAAGTAGGGATAAAAAATCAAGAGAAGAGATGCCAAGGCGATGAGCGATACTTGCGGAATAGACGGATAGCTTGAAAACATGAAAACCGCACCCAATAAGGCGATGGTACCCGTTAAGATGATTGGAATGCACTTGCGGAAATAACTATAAACAGCGAAAGTGAGTAAAACAACTGCCAAGAGAGATTGAATGCAAGGGGCGGAAAGTGAAAAGGCGTTGTTTGACCAAAAGAGCGCCCCAGCGCTCAAAGCGATCAGTAGGTTGTTAAAGATGTACTCGTTTTGAGTCAACGCTTAATGCACTAAAAGGTAGAGAAGCACACCCGATGCTGCTCCCGAAAAGCCGCCGATGAGTGCCTTTTTGATGCGAGTAGATCGGGCTCCAGGTTCAAAACCGTCAGCGTAAAAGTCGTTGTATTTTACCCGAGGATCGCTCATGTATTTTTCTCTGATCTTGATTTTACCAATAAGCTGCCCTACTGTAAAAAGGAGAGGAGGCCCGATCGTGGTAATATACCCGTCACCGCCGTAGAAGGCTATTCCTCCGCAGAGTAAATATCCCATAATGGTGATGTGGTGTGCCTTGAAATTGTTACGCGCATCGTTTGACCCCATCATGTAAACGCGCATACCATCAACGGTATAATAATTACCAAAAATGGTATCTTGGGCGTACAGCACTATTTCATTTTTACTAGCAGGAGTGTAGCTAAAGACGTCTTCTTTGGCTACATCGTATCGCTTTATTTTGCCGTTTTTCTTAGTTACTTCATAGACGATTTCTGTGGTCGTATCGCTCACTACAGTGCAGTTGAATTCATGTCCATTCATGAGCAAAATTCTATCCTGACCAAAAGATGGTTGAGCGGCGGCAAACAAGCAGATAAAGAAGATCAACGAACGCGGCATATCACAAGATTAGGTTTCAAATATAAGCAGTAGCGCGTAGAATGAGATTTAGATTCGAATGGGAAAGGCTATAGCGGCGATAGAAACGGATGTTCCTTTTTGTTCGAGTAGCGCTTTGGCGCACGATTCAAGTGTGGCGCCAGTGGTAATGACATCATCAATCAGAAGAAGGTGCTTATGGCATAGTTCAATTTCCGAATTGACGATGAAAAGATCGCTCACATTTTGCCAGCGGTTGTAGCGGTGTTTTCGTGTTTGGCTTTCGGAGTGTTCAGTGCGCAAGAGTGCTTGGCTAAAGCACGGAATGTGCATGCTTTGCGAAATACCAAAGGCAATGCGCTCACACTGGTTGTAACCTCTGAGGTATAATTTTTCTGGATGAAGGGGTACCGGCACAACGCCATCAAAATGGGACATGCGTTGGGAATTGGTGAGTTCTTGACCGAGAAGTTTGCCCAGGGCGACACCTGCATCGGGATTTTGGCGGTATTTCAACTCGTGAATAATGCGGTGCACCTTTCCTTTGCGTGGCATACGCAAAAAGGCGGTGGCGGATGCAATGGGCACCCGACCCCAAAAGATTTTCTCTACTGGATTATGAGGTTGGTCATGAAAATGGGCCTTAGGAAGCTGGTGCCGGCAGGAAAGGCAAATGGCCATTTCGCTTTTGTACAGCAGGTGTCCGCAGCCCGCGCAGTAATTAGGGTAGAGAAGATTGGAGAAGTCGCTTACGATATTCATAGCGCTAATAAGCCCAAAGGAAGTAAGCCTTGCAAATAGAGGTTAACAGCATAAACCAAAAAAAATAGGGGGATAAGAAAATACCCTTTACTTTTGCGCCCCATGTGGATTGAAGTACTCAAATCAAAGATCCATCGCGTTACCGTGACGGAGGCCGATCTAAACTATATCGGTAGCATTACCCTTGACCCAGAGTTGATGGATGCTGCGAACATGATCGAAGGAGAGAAAGTGCAAGTGTTGAACTGCAACAACGGCGAACGCTTGGAAACATATATCATCACCGGCGAGCGCCATTCGGGTGTTGTGTGTCTTAACGGACCTGCTGCACGAAAAGTGGCTGTGGGCGACGTGGTGATCGTTTGTTCTTATGCTCAAATGGAATTTGAGGAAGCGAAGACCTTTAAACCGAGCATCGTTTTCCCTGATACCAAGAGCAACAAGATTCTTGCATAATAACCGTCAATACATATTTTCCCTTGAATAAAACACTTCTCAGCGTTCTCAAATACGCCGCATTTCTCGCCATTGGAGTTGTGTTGATGTGGTGGGCTTATAAAGATGTCAATTTTCAAGACATTGCCAACAGCCTTTCCAAAGCCCACTGGATGTGGATTGTAATAGCCTTGGTGTTGAACTATGCGGCTACCGCCATTCGGGGTATTCGCTGGAACACCTTACTGGAGCCATTGGGTTATAAAGCGGATACTTGGACCTGTGTTCACTCGGTAGCTTTTGGATACTTGATGAATGATTTGGTGCCTCGCTCAGGTGAGGTGGCTCGTTGTACCTTACTCAATCGCGCAGAAAAAATTCCAGTCGATAAATTGATTGGTACGGTTATCCTAGAGCGCATCGTCGATATCATTATGCTCCTCATCGTCTTGATGTCCGCGGTGCTTTTGAACCGAGAAGAAATCACCATTCTCTTCAATCAAGTGGATGGCAATAAAGGAATGCTATTGGTGTATCTGTTGGTTGCCGGTGTAGCAGGTTTGATTGGCATGTTTATCATGCTTCGTTTATTTAAGCACGTTGCTATTGTGGCTAAAGTCGCTGGTTTTTTAAGTGGTATAGGCAATGGATTGAAATCGGTGCTTATGCTCAAAAGAAAAGCGGCCTTTATCACTTACACGATTGGAATTTGGGGTACTTGGTTAATCATGACCCAGTGCATGATGTATGCTTTGGAAGAAACACAAACCATGACCCTCAACGATAGCCTCTTTTTGATGGCCGCCGCTAGTTTGGGTATGATCATCCCTACACAAGGAGGTTTGGGTGCTTATCATTACGTTACCATGTTGGCTTTCGTAGCTTTAGGTTTTGCCAATGCTGACGACCCCTCTACTTCGAGCGTTGGTTTGTTATTTGCCGCCATTTCGTGGTCGGGTAAAACCATTCTTGAGTTGGTAATGGGTTCAATTGGCTTCTTTGTAGTGACTACTTTTAAAATGAAAAAATGAGCACCTTATCATTTTCACAAACGCTAGAAGAAGCGAAAGCTTTGGTAGCCCAGTGGAAAGCCAATGGGGAAAAGGTAGTTTTCACAAATGGTGTTTTTGATATACTCCATATCGGTCATGTCCATTATTTAAATCAAGCCAAGGCTCAAGGCCAACGTTTAGTGGTAGGGCTCAATGCCGATAGTTCTGTGAAGCGCTTAGGTAAAGGCGACAACCGACCAATTAATCCCGAAGAAGCGCGCGCCGGTGTGTTGAATGGTCTCAAGGCGATCGATGCTGTGGTGGTTTTTTCAGAAGATACTCCATTGAATTTAATCACCACCCTATTACCTGACGTTTTGGTGAAAGGCGGAGACTATGATCCAAATGAAACCGATGAGCGTAAAAAAACTTACATGGTAGGCTCGAAAGAAGTGAGAGCAAATGGAGGAACAGTTGTCGCTATTCCGCTGGTGGAAGGCTTTTCGACAACGGGAATACTGGATAAAATGATAAAATGATAAAATGATAGAATGATAGAATGATAAAATGAAAAAGGCTGCCTCGGTGTTGAGACAGCCTTTTTATTTTATGGCTTAGAAGGATTCTAGTTTCTTTTTTACTTCATCAATTTCGCGTTCTGCGGCTTTGATTTTCTTCTCAATCTCTTTGCGCATGGCCTCCGCACCTTTACCGGTAAAGAAGCCCATATTGTTCTCGTATTGTTTGATTTGCATATGCAAACGATCGAGTTTATCGCGCAAGTTGAATTTTTCTTTCTTTACAGCGTGATCTCCGCCTTCGTTTTTGATAGAATCAATACGATTGCGGAAGGCCGACATCTCGCGCTCGGCACGGTCAGCGTTGATTTGGCCGTATTTCACATCGAGAATGGCATTATACTTATCCATTACTTCTTTCACTTGCTCTTTCGGCACAAAACCGATCGCATGCCAGCGCTCGCTGTATGATTTGAGAAGAGCAAGGTCTTCCGTTTTATTTCCGCTGAGTTCAGTAGCTTCCATCTCGGCTAGCATCTCACGCTTCAAGCGAAGATTTTCTTCTTGCTGTCCAGCCACCTCTCCGAAGTGTTCTTTCTTACGAGAAAAGAAAACATCACAAGCGGAACGGAAACGTTGCCATAATTTTTGTTCTTCACGAGGGTCTGCAGATCCTGTCCCTTTCCATTGCTCTTGAAGTTTTTTCAAGGATTCGGTAGCGGCTTTCCAATCAGTACTCGCTTGAAGGTCTTTTGCTTTTGCAATAAGCGCCTCTTTTTTATCGCGATTATCTTTGTAGGCTGCACGTTTTTGATCCATTTGCTCTTTGCGTTTTGCAAAAAACAAATCACACAAACCACGGAATTCCTGCCAAACTTCTTCGTTTTCTTTCTTACGTGCCCATCCAATGGTTTTCCATTCTTCTTGCGCTTTTAACACCTCGTCGGTCCAGCGATTCCAAGTAGCAGCATTGGTAATTTCCATGGTGAGAATCTCACGCATTTTTTCGACCAACGCTTTTTTCTTCGCTAGGTTTTCTTCGCTATTGGCGTGCAAGGCATCGTAGTGCGCTTGTATTTTGTTTTGCGCTTCGCGCAGATGTCCAAAGAACGTATCGCCGAGCTCTTTGTAGGTCTCACGAGGCGATGGGCCAATGTTCATCCATTCGCGCTGAAATTTGCGAACAAGTACTTCGAGCTCATTGATGTTTTCAGTTACACCAATGTTTTTTACTTCTTCAATCAACTCTTCTTTTTTCTTCAAGTTGATTTTCAAGTCATGTGCTTGAAGCTCTTTATAAATATTGATGTTGTAGAAAAAGTCTTGATTCAGACGGTGCCATTTTTCCTGAAGCTCAGGGTATTTGTCACCCGGAACATCACCAATTTGATCCCATTTTTCACGGAGAGTTTTGTGGGTAGAAAAGGCTTTTCCGATGTTCTCTTCACTTTTGATCAAAGCTTCAAATTCTTTGAGAATCTCTGCTTTGGATTCAAAGTTTTTCTGACGCTCTTGTGCCAGTTTTTTGCCGTGTTCTTCAATACGGTCTTCGTAGGCTTTGAGTAAGTCTTGAAACTTACCTTCTAGTTCGTGTGAAACGTACACAAACTCAGCGCCCTCAGGCTGTTCTTGTGATTTAAATTGTTCAAGCTGAAGTTGACGCTCTTTGGCGGTTTCGGCTTTCCAATCATTACGCACATCGCGAACTTGCTCGCGAATTGACATAACCTCTTCTGTTTGAAGAAGTTGAGTTAGTTTTTCAATCAGTTGTTCCTTCATAGGAGGATGGAGTTGCTCAAGTCTTAATGACTTGCAGGGTGGCAAAAGTAGGTAAAGTTTATGTATTTGAAACCCGTTTTAAACCGTATTCGAGACCTAAAAGTTTCAATACTCATGATTTATTTCTACCAAGAAGAGATTTATGGAAGAATAAGAGTACCGCTAAAGTTATAAATAAAAAGTAAGCCGCTGCTGCGTAGGCATTTACAACGTTTTCTCCTTGGTTAAAAAAGGGAAGGGTGAAAAGGCTAATGAAAATCAATCGCAGTGTAATGTTGGTGGAATTAAAAATGCTTTCTGTACGACCGATCACATCATTCGGTATGGTGTTCATCAGGTAGGTAACGCGCAATACTCGAATACCGGCGTTCGTTAGCCCAATCAGGAGCTGGAAAAGAAAGATGAAGACATAGAATTGAGTAGTGGCGAGCATCACTACTGCGCACATAGCCAAAGTCATCAATAAAATAATGGCAGAAACTGCGGGTGTTTTTGCAAAAACTTTTCTCACCAAAAAGCCCGCTGTTAGCGCCCCAACGGAATAAAGTACTTCGCTGATGGCGTAAATGGATGAACTTTCTTTTAAATAATTGTCGATGTATAAATTGATGAGGTAAAAGCCATGGGTAATGGATACCACAAACACTGAATGCGAGGCAATGCCAAACACGAGAAGCATAGGGCGTTCTTTGAGGTACTGAAAACCAGTTTTAAAACGCGCCCAAACCGAGCCTAATTGCACTTTTCGATTAACTTGGGCTTGATAGTGAATGCGGTTGATCAAAATGAATGAAATGCCATAGGTAAGTCCATCAACTAAAAAAATGTGATGAAGATCCCATGGCTCGATGTTCAGTCCTAAGGCTTCTCGAAAGGAGAACGATCCTTCACGCTGACTAGGTAAAAGCAAAATGGAAACCAAGCCCGAAAGAATGATGGTTGCTTGATTTTGCACTTCAATGAGAGTGCTGAAACGGCCGTAATAATTGGGTTCCACTACTTCTTGACCAAATGCATACAAGTTGGGAAAGTGGATCTGAAAAGTGAACATCGAAAAGCCCAATACGAGAATGGCTAATTCAGGCGGAACACCACCGAAAAACCAACCATACAGAGCGGCTGTGATTAACACAAAAAAGCCAGTAGCGTTTACCCCGAGAAAAATTTTCTTTCGATTGTATCGGTCGATGATCGTTCCGCTGTACAGACTTAAAAAGAAGGTAAGAAAGGTGATGCCCGCAAAGGCTTGCGCATAATATTGTTCTTCGTTAAGTATAGAGGCGAAGTACCAAGGGATGGCGATCAGCGACATTCCTTGTGCGAAGCTAGATATAGCGTTAGCTCCAAGGAGTTTGTAAAGCGCTGATTTATTTTTCATGAGGCGAAGTTAACTCACATCCTCTTCAGCAGCAGAAATTTTGTTCACGCACCACCACACATCATCTGAGCTAAATCCTTTTCGCAGTAGGGAAGCCGCTAGTTTTTGTTTTCGGTGATAGTCCGTTTTACCCGTTACGCGAGTCCATTTTCGTTCTGCCATTTCAAGCAGCTGTGCCCGGGCTTCTGAGGGTGCAATTCGCTTGAGTGCATCGGCGATGTTTCTTTCCGAAACCCCTTTTTTCATCAAGTGCATTTTGATCTTGATAGCGCCCCAGCCTCTAAAACGAAAATGGTCAATAGTAAAGGCCTCGGCATAGCGCGATTCATTGAGCAGGTTCATTTGTACCAGCTCAGAAATGAGCGACTCTCGCTCGGTGTAGGGAACACCCCACAGCTGCAATTTTTTGCGCACATCTTGGTGCGCGCGTTCGGCCTTGTTGCACCAAAGCTCTATTTTGGCTTTGGTCATTTCAGGACTGTATTTTCGGGGCACAAAGTTCATGGCGGGGTAAAAGTACAATTCTACTTTTTTTCACAAAGAAAAGATGTTATGCATGCCGCGGAGTGCAGTACCTTCGCGCCGAAAATAATTATTTCAGAACAATGACGGTTACGAACGACGCGATCAATGAGCTGAAGGAGCGCGTAGATGCGCTCAGGAGGTATCTTTGACGTTGATGCAAAATTGCTTCAAATAAAGGAAGACGAAAAACACACCCAAGACCCTACGTTTTGGGATGATCCGAAAAAAGCAGAATCAATCATGCGACAGATCCGCAATAGAAAAGTGTGGACTGACGCTCATCAGCAATGCCAATCGGCAGTAGATGATCTTTTGGTGATGTATGATTTTTACAAAGAGGCCGCAGCTACCGAAGAAGAGTTGAACGGTCAATTTGATACTGCGCAAGCCAAAATCGAAGAGCTCGAATTCAAAAACATGTTGTCAGCGGAGGAGGATAACCTCAATGCTGTAATGCAGATCACTTCCGGAGCTGGTGGCACGGAGAGTTGCGACTGGGCAGGTATGCTCATGCGTATGTACATCATGTGGGGACAAAAAAGCGGATACACCGTGAAAGAACTCGACCTTCAAGAAGGCGACGTAGCAGGTGTAAAACAATGTACCCTCGAATTCAGTGGAGAGTTTGCATTTGGAATGCTAAAAGGAGAAAATGGCGTTCACCGCTTGGTGCGCATTTCCCCATTTGATTCCAATGCTCGCCGCCATACTTCTTTTGTAAGTGTGTATGTATATCCTTTGGTGGATGATTCAATAGAAGTGGACGTCAATCCTTCGGATATTACCTGGGATACTTTCCGAAGCGGTGGTGCAGGAGGACAGAACGTGAACAAGGTGGAAACAGGTGTGCGTCTTCGTCACAAACCTTCGGGTATTGTCATTGACAACACAGAGACACGTTCGCAGTTGCAAAACAAAGAAAAGGCAATGCAATTGTTGAAATCACAGCTCTATGAAATGGAGTTGGCCAAGCGCAATGCAGCACGCGATGAAATTGAAGCAGGTAAGAAAAAAATTGAGTGGGGTTCACAAATCCGAAACTATGTGATGCAACCTTACAAGCTCGTGAAAGACGTGCGCACAGGCATGGAGACAAGCGATGTAGATGGTGTTATGGATGGTGAGATCAACGAGTTTTTGAAAGCCTTTTTGATGGCTCAAGGACAGAGTACCACACACGAATAAGACGAAACAACCTTTTAAAAAATAAACAATGGAATTCCGCATTGAAAAGGACACGATGGGCGAGGTAAAAGTACCTGCGCACGTGTATTGGGGAGCTCAAACAGAGCGCTCACGCAACAACTTCAAAATTGGTCCAGAAGCTTCTATGCCGAAGGAAATCATCAACGCATTTGCTGTTTTGAAAAAAGCAGCGGCGCACACCAACTGTGAACTTGGCGTGTTGGCAGAAGATAAGCGCGATGCCATCTCTGCTGTATGTGACGAAATTCTAGCTGGAAAATTGAATGACCAATTTCCATTGGTTATTTGGCAAACGGGTAGCGGCACGCAAAGCAATATGAACGTGAATGAAGTAGTTGCCAACCGTGCACACGTATTAGCTGGCGGACAATTGGGCGAGGGCACCATGTTGCTCAACCCCAACGACGACGTTAATAAGAGTCAAAGCAGTAACGATACTTATCCTACGGCCATGCACATCGCTTGCTACAAGTCGGTGGTAGAAATTACAATTCCTGGCGTAGAGCGTTTGAGAAATACACTCGAAGCGAAAAGCAAAGAGTTCATGAACGTTGTGAAAATTGGTCGCACTCACTTAATGGATGCGACACCTATTACACTCGGTCAAGAATTGAGTGGCTATGTTGCTCAATTGAATCATGGTTTGCGTGCCTTGCGCAATACATTGCCTCACTTATCAGAGTTGGCTCTTGGAGGAACGGCGGTAGGTACAGGTATCAATACACCCGCTGGATACTCTGAATTGGTGGCAAAAAAAATCGCTGAATTCAGTCAGCTTCCATTGGTTACGGCTCCAAATAAATTTGAAGCACTCGCTGCACACGACGGAGTAGTAGAAGCACACGGCGCGTTGAAACAACTCGCAGTATCGTTGAATAAAATCGCTAACGATATTCGTATGATGGCCAGCGGCCCTCGCAGCGGTATTGGTGAAATTTTTATTCCAGAAAACGAGCCCGGTTCGAGCATTATGCCAGGCAAAGTAAACCCAACACAGTGTGAAGCACTTACTATGGTGTGCGCACAAGTGATGGGTAATGATGTGGCGATCACAGTAGGCGGCACACAAGGACACTACGAGTTGAACGTATTCAAGCCTATGATGGCGTATAATTTTTTGCAAAGCGCTCAACTCATCGGTGACGCTTGCGTGTCTTTCGATGAGCATTGCGCCGTGGGAATAGAGCCCAACTACACACGCATCGAAGAGTTGGTCAACAATTCATTGATGCTTGTAACTGCTTTGAATACGAAAATTGGTTATTACAAAGCAGCAGAAATTGCAAAAACAGCCCATAAAAACGGCACCACATTGAAAGAAGAAGCAGTACGCCTTGGCTACGTTACCGAAGCCGAGTACGACGAGATTGTGGTTCCTAAGAAAATGGTGGGGAGTTTGTCGTAGGGTAAACACGGATAAAATTAAAAAGCCGTCTCGTAGATAACGAGGCGGTTTTTTCTTTTGTAGCCAAGTGATTTACAAAACAACAGTTGAATTATTTCTATTTCTATTTCTAGCTCTAGCTCTAGCTCTAGCTCTTGAATTAGCTCTATTTCTATCTCTATCTCTAGAATTAGCTCTGGGCTCTCAACCCTCTCACGCCTTCTCCAAATTACGGATCATGACAAAGAGCATTTTTGAAATTTCATTAGCGGTCTCATAGCACCGTGTATATTCTTCTTCTTGGATTAGTTTTGCATCATTGAGAATGTCTAAAATTGACACACATTCATAAAGCGAACCTCTTGAAATAACAAAGAAACTATTTCGGTCCGCTTTGGTTTTTTTACCGCTTCCTTCTGCAATATTGAGAACAATACTTAGCGCCGCTCGTGTAAGT